>JBBRTL010000087.1:0-10857 GCA_038244445.1 Vulcanimicrobiales bacterium | reverse complement strand
TGGTTCATGTGGCTGCTCCCGGCTGCATCGCAAGGCCGAGTTTGCGCACCGCTTGTGCGATGCGGCTTTTGATCGTGCCGAGCGGCGTCGCGAGTGCGTCGGCGATCTCGACGTGGGTCTTGTATCCGTAGTAGGCGAGCAGCAGCGGTTCGCGCTGTTCATCGGGAAGCGCGGCGATCGCCGTCCGCAAGCGCGATTGCTCGATCACGTCGGGGAACTCGACGACCTCGGCCTCGGGTTCGACGCCGGCACGGCGCTGCGCGCCGGCCCGCGTCTGGGTCGCACGGATCCGCGAGATCGCGGTGTTGCGCACGCAGACGGCGAGAAAGCTGCGTAGGGTCCCGCGCTCGGTCGAATAGGCGGACGGATTGTTCCATACGCGCAGTAGCGCGTCGTGCACGCAGTCCTCGGCGTCTTCGCGCGCATGGAGCACGTTGTAGGCGGCCGAGTAGAGTAGGCCCGAGAAGCGCCGGTAGGCCTCGTCGAACGCCCAGCGCTCGCGCGCCGCAAAGGCGCGCCCGAGCGTCGGATCGTCGGCGTGTGCGGAGGTCATATCGGTTTAGGGCTTGTGGTTCGCCATCGCGTTGGGCTTCCTCGTCGCCTTCTTCATCGCATGCGACGGCTTCATCTTCGTAGCCGGCTTCATAGCCGGCTTGGCCATGTGGCCGGACATGTGGCTGCTCGCCATGTGCGAAGCCGGGGTCGAGGTTGCGGCGGACGCGGTCAGGGTGGCAGTGGCGACCAGGAAGAGGGTCAAAATTGCGTTCTTCATGCCCCTGGTACGCAACCCGGACCGGGCCGGATGAAGCAAGCGACCCTTCGAGACGCTTCGCTCCTCAGGGTTACAGGGATCCGGAGGCCAGGCGGGTCGGGCCACGAAGGCATGAAAAGACCGTGAAGCCCATGCCGGGCTCAGGCGGTTCGTGTTACCCTGAGGTGCGATGCGCAAGCTGGTCGGAATTCTGTTACTGATCGGATCGCTCTCCGGTTGCGGAGGGTCGGGCTATCTTCCCTATGCCGCCCACTCGCTCTCGTCCATGCAGATCGATTCGCTGGTCGCCGCAGCGGCCCACGACCAGAAGCTTCCGCCGGGCCTGATCCGGGCGGTCTTGATGTCCGAATCGGCCGGCAATCCGAACGCGGTCAGCAATGCCGGCGCCGAGGGACTGATGCAGGTCATGCCGGGTACGGCGGCCTCGTGCGGCATCAACCCGTTCGACCCGCAACAGAACGTCTCGTGCGGCACGCGCTACCTGCGCGGACTGCTCGCGCGCTATCACGGCGACGTGACGCTCGCAGTGGCCGCGTACAACGCCGGCCCCGGCGCCGTGGATAAATACGGCGGCATCCCGCCGTACGCCGAGACCCGCGCCTACGTCGCGCGCGTGATCACGGCCTACCGCAGCTACTAAGGAACTGATGGCGACCGCCTCCGACGCACGACCGCTCCCGCAATTCCGAGCGCTGTCGTGGCGTATCCCGATCCTCGACCGGTACGTCCTCGCCGAGATGATCGGCCCGTTCCTTGGCGCGTTCAGCATCTTCCTCGCGTTCTGGGCGCTGAACATCTTCTTCATCGCGGCCGACTACGTGCTCAACCAGCACGCACCGTTCTTCCTGGTCATGCGCTTCGTGCTCTTCCGCATCCCGCAGTCGATCCCGATGGCGTTCCCGTTCGGCTGCCTGTTCGCGGCGCTGCTCGCGATGAGCCGGATGATGGGCGATAACGAAGTGACCGCGATGCGCACCTCGGGCGTGCCGCTTTGGCGCTTCGCGCTCGCACCGATGATCTTCGGACTCTTCATGTTCGGCGCCGCCTACTCGATCAACGAGTACGTCTCCCCGTGGTCGGTCGATCAATCGACGCGCACGTTCTATCAGATCGTCTACCACACCGAGTCGTTGCCGATCGAGACGCAGTTCTTCCGCAAGGACCCGAGCACCGGGAACACGTTCTACGTCACCTCGGTCGCGCCCGACAACAAGACCATGCAGGGCGTGCAGATCTTCGAGCCGGGCCGCGGCGGTGGATTCTTCAACACGACCTATCAGGCGAAGACCGCGAGCGTGGAGGGGACCGTGCTGGTGCTCCACGACGTGGTCGAGACGCGCTACAACGCCGACGGCCTGATGACCACCCAAGATCATCCCAAGAGCGTCCAGATCGGCCTGCCGATCGGCGAAGTGATCACCCAGTTCGAGCAGAGCGTCAACAACGATCCGTGGACGATGTCGAGCAAGAATCTCGGCGATCACATCAAGACGATGAAAGAGCAGGGCATGGGCGGCTCGACGCTCGGCGGATTCGAGGTCAATCTCGCGAACAAGCTCGCCTGGCCGTTCGGCTGCTTCGTCGCGATCATCATCTCGCTGCCGCTCGCGATCCGATTCGGCCGGCGCGGCAAGATGCTCGGCGCGGCGATGGCGATCTTCGCGTTCATCGTGTACTTCTTGCTGACGTCCGCGATGTCGGCACTCGGTCGCAACGGCGCGATGGACCCGTACTTTGCGGCTTGGGTACCCAACATCATCATCGGCGGCCTCGGCGCCGCCCTCCTGTGGCTGGAAGAACATTAAAAAAGCGCTCGTCTGCCTGTTCGCGTTTCTCTGCGGCATCGCGCCTCACGGCGCGTCGGCCGGTCCGTCCGCGCTCGACCAGCAGACACGCGCGCTCGCGCTGCTGAATCGCGGCTGCGGCACGATCGTCGCCCAGCAGGTCGCCGAGACGCCGACGCCCGCGCCGACCGCGACGCCGTCGCCCTCCCCGACCGCATCGTTCCAGCCGACCTTGAGCGGTCCGACGCAGCTCTACGTGGCGCCGAAGCCGAGTCCCGGACAGGCCACGCCCCCACCGGTTCCGTCGCCGACGCCGGCACCCGGTTCGTCCGGTGCGCCCGTCTTCGTGACGCGCGGCGGCCCGACGCCGCCGCCGATCACGCCCGCCGGCCAAGCCGGGCCCGCTCCCGAAGCCATCCCGAGCGGTTCGCCGACCCTCGCGCCCGGCACCGTCGCGGTCATCTCGGATCAGTTCGTCGGCAACGTCAAGCAGGGCAAACCCGGCGACGCCATCGGCAACGTGCACATTCTGTACAGCAACGGCGAGTTGGTCGGCGATCGCGCGCACTTCGACGGCCTCCGTACGGTCACGATGACCGGACATCCGTTCCTGATCAACCGCGCGCGCGATTCGGTGCTCTCCGGCGATACGATCGTCTTCGACACCGTCGATCAGACGGCGATCCTGAGCGGCGGCGTAGGCACGAGCAACGAGGGCGTCGAGCGCGGGCTGGTGCACTTCTCCGCTAAGGAGCTTCACACCGATACCGACGGCATCGGTCACGGTACGAACGCGTTCTTGAGCACCTGCGAACATCCGCGCGGCGGCTATCACCTGACCGGCAAGACGATCACCTACTACCCGGGCGACAAGATCGTCATCACCAGCGTCTTGCTCTACCTCGGCGCCGCCGCCGTCTTCTTTCTGCCGCGAATCGTGATTCCGTTACGTCAGATCGACGACGAGACGCGTCGGCCCGCGTTTTTCCCCGAGATCGGATACGACCAGTACGAAGGCGCCTATGTCAAAGCCAAGCTCGGCTTCGGAAAGGACCAGTACTACTACGGCTACTACCGCGTAGAATATTTCACCAAAGTCGGGCTCGGGATCGGCTACGTCGGCTTCTACTCCAAGAAGAACGGGCGCCGTTCCGCGCAGGTGAACTATTACGGCATCCGCGACCGGCGCTCGCAGACGTCCTCGCACAACCTGAGCGTCAGCGAGACCGAGAACTACTCGAGAACGCTGCGAAGCACGCTTGCCTTCAGCTACACGAGCGCGTACGGCGCGATCACGAACCTTCCGACCACCACGAGCATCAACGGCCAGATCGCCCACACGGGCCCGCACTCCACGCAGAACTACACGTTCACGCGCACGGCGACGGGTTCGCAGTCGAGCAGCAGCGGATTCGCGTTCACCGACACGCGACAGCTCCGCACGAACATCCAACAGTCGGAGAGCTTCACGCTCAACACCTCGTCGAATTCGTTCTCCGGCACATCGCAGACGGTCAGCAGCGCGCACGTCACCACGCTCACGTCTATGACGACGCCCGGCGCGAGCTACACGCTAACGTTCGACAAGTACTTCACACAGACGCCCAACGGCGATTACAAGCTTCCAGAGCTGCAGATCCGTCCGAACGCACTGTTCAAGAACGCGGGGTTCCCGGTCCAAGGGTCGTTCACGATCGGCGAGTACAGCGAGCCGCAGAACGGCTTTGCGACGCAACGGGCGCTCGCGAATCTGAGCGCCGGGCCGCTCTTGTACCGCTTCTACGGGAGCACCTTCAGCGCGACCACTACTCTCAACCAGTTCTTGTACGGCACGGGCGATCTGAAGGCCGCGATCACGCAGACCATGCAACTGGATTCGCCGGTCGGCAACCACTTCCTCAACTCGATCCAGTACAACGAGTCCAACTACTCGGGTCCGCCGCTCGTCCCGTTCCAGTACATGGATACGCAATCGTCGACGAATCAGAAGCGTGCATCGGACATCCTCCGGTTCTACAATCAGGACTATTACACGCTCTCGATCTCGGCGAACACGAACTTCGTACCCGTCGCCCAGCCGATCAGTTATCAGTTGGCAGCACGACCGACGGCGCGTTCGATCCTGATCGTCGGCGGCTCGCTCAACCCCGGATTCGGCTTCAGCCAGACGAACCTGCAGCTCGCCACGCCGCTCGGGCGCGATATGACGTTGCAGTTCTCCGGGAACATCGACTGGAAGCGCCAGCACGGCTGGTTGATCGACAAGAGCGTCTATCTGAGCAAGATCATCGGCGATTGCTACCAGCTGCAGATGCAATACAATCAGGACGCAAAGACGGTCAACCTCACCATCAACATCCTGGCGTTCCCGTCGCACGCGCTCGGGCTCGGCATCGGCGGTCAGGTCGGGTCGGTCATCCCGACGTCGCTGAACTTCGGGACCTGATGCCGCCCGTTACGGCGCGTTGACGAACTCGGCTCCGCTGATCTGCGCCGAGGCCGGCGTGATCGCCGGGAGCGACGTCGCGTTATACGGTAGATCGAACGTCTGCGTGATGTCGAAGGGGCGCGAGAAGTTCGTATCGATCGGGCCGTTGCCGGTCACCGAGAACGCGTCGACCGTGCCGCCCCCCGCGACCGTGAAGAAGTTCCACGCCCAGATGTTCGAGAACGTGGGCGGGGGCGTGGGCGCGGTCGTCGGCGAAGCGGATGGCGTCGGCGAAGGCGTCGCCCCGACCGGGGTCGGCGTGGGGCTCGGCGACACGGTGGGCGTTGCGGTCGGCGCGGGCGTATAGTTGCCGTTGAACAGCGAGCGATCGATCGTGATGGTGAACTCGGTGTTCAGTCCGTTCGAGTTCGCGTTGAACTGCAGCTGGCTCGGAAAATATCCATTGACCTGTTGCGCTTGCTTCGGGCCCGTCTGACCGGTCCCGGTGATGGGCGTGACGTACTGGTAGAGTACGGGCCCGGCTAGCGCGCCGTTTCCACCGACGATGATCTGATACGAGTAGTCGAGATAGTTGTTGGCGACGTTGCCGTTGCGCGCATAAGGTGTCCCGCCGCTTCCGGTGGTATTAAAGGTGATGACGTAGGCCACGTTCGTGAAGTCGAGCGGTGCCGCCGTCCGGAACTTGATCTGCAAGAAGCCCGCATTGAGTCCACCGGGCCCGACCCCAGCCCGATCCGGGGTCACCTGACGTCCGCAGGCCGTAACGATCAGCGACGCCGCGAGAACCAAGAGACTGAGTTTGCGAATCATTCCTACCTCGGTACGCGTGCGCGACGCGATCGTCGCAGTGTGTGCTGGAGTGGCCCTGGCGCTCGCGTTTCCGAAGGTCGGAGCCGCATGGCTCGCGCCGGCAGGGGCGGCGGCGCTGTTCTGGCTTTGGCGAGATGCATCCTGGAAGCGCGCCTTCTGGCTCGGTTGGTTAGCGGGGCTCGTATTCTTCTCGATCGCGTTCTCGTGGTTCGGCTACACGGTCGGGGCTTACGTCGGCGTCTTCGCGCCGGTCCTGGTGCTCGTACCCGCCGCGTTCCAAGGTTTCTACATCGCGCTCGCGGGCGCGGCGACCGCGTGGGCGGTTGCGCGCGCGCCGCGCTGGGGTGGACCGCTCGCGTTCGCCGCAGCGTTCGCCTTCTTTGAATGGCTACGCTCGATCGGCACCTGGGGGGCGCCGTTCGGACAGCTCGGCACGTCGCACGCCTCCACGCCGCTCGGCCTACTCGCGGCCTACGTCGGCACGTATGGGGTCACGTTCGTGCTCTGTGCGCTCGGTGGCTTCGTCGCGGATGCGATCGCGCGTAAGACCTGGCGGCCGCTGGCGGCCTGCCTGATCGCGCTTGCGATCGGGTGGACGATCGCGTGGACGTATTGGCCCGCGCGTCACGCACCGCCCGCAACCGTCCCGGTCGCCGCCATTCAAGGAAACATCGCGCAGTCGCTCAAGTGGACGCCCGCGACGGTCACGACCGGCATCGCGCGCTACGAGACGCTCACGCAGACGCTCGCGACGTTTCATCCGCAGCTGGTGGTCTGGCCCGAGACGGCCGTCGCCGAGCAGCTCAACCGGGATCCGGCAACGCTCACTCGCCTCGGCCTGCTCGCGCACGCGCTTCAAACGACGCTCGTCGTCGGCGCGCTACGCGCGCAAGCGCCCGATCTGACCTTCAATTCGCTCTACATCTTCGATCGCGGCGGGCTGCGCGACATCTACGATAAGCATCAGATGGTGCCGATCGTCGAGACGATGCCGCCCTACTTCGCGTGGTTGCCGTACGTCGCACAACTCGGTGGCGGCGCGTTGACGGGTGGAACCCACGACGGCGTCTATCCGGCGGGCACGCTGAAGTTCGGGCCGCTGATCTGTTGGGAATCGGCTTTCGCCGACATCGCGCACGCGCAGGTGCTCGAGGGCGCGCAGATCTTCGTGGTCGCGACCGACGATGCGTGGTTCGGCGATACCGCCGGTCCCTACATGCACGCCCAGATCGCCCAGATGCGCGCGATCGAAAACGGGATGTGGGTGGTCCGCGCCGCATCCACGGGTGTGAGCGGGATCATCGCCCCCGATGGCAGCTATGCCGCGCGCGCCGACGTCGGGGTGCAAGCGGTCGTTCGCGGGACGGTCGGACCGCCGGCCGGATCGCTCTTCGCGCGACTGGGTCCGCGCCCGATCGTGGCGCTCTTCGCGCTGATCTACCTGACTCTGGTCGGCCGAAAGCGCGTCGATGCGTAGCTGGCCGTGGCGCACGATCTGGATCTGCGCCGGCATCGCGTTCGGACTGTTCATGATCGGCGGTATCCTGCTGGCCGGCCGGGACGTCCCCGCCTTGCCGCCGATGCAACAGTCGATGGTGATGAAGAACGGCCATCTCTCGAATCTGCGTACCACGACCAAGTCGTGGTCGTTCGATTACGACAGCGCGCAACTTTCGCCGGACCAGGTCTTCGGCACGATCGACGGCGTACATCACGGCGTGATCTTCCGCAAGGGCAAACCGTATCTGACCATCGCCGCCGAGCACGTCTCGATCAACACCCAGACGCTCAACTTCACCGCCACCGGCAAAGTGCACGTCACGCGCATCGGCGTGGGACAGAATACGAACTTCGATACGGACCTGATCGACTGGAACAATGCGACCAAACTGCTCCATATGGATCATCCGACGTACGTCCATACCGGCGGCCAAACCCTCAAGGTCCAGACGATTCTCGTCGATCTTGCGAAAGATGAAGTCCAGCTAGGAAAGGTCGATGGTGATATCTCCGCTCCGTAGACTCGCGGCGCCGCTCGTAGCGCTGGCGCTTGCCGCCTGCGCGCACCCCGCGCCCGTTCAGGAGACAGATCCGAACGCCGTCCGCACACCGGATGCGAGTGCGAGCGGCATGCTGCTCGACGGTCGCGGCGTAGCGATGTCGTTCGAGAAGGCCGTTCACCTGATCTCCTTCGCGCCGCTCTTGCCGATCGAACGCGTCGATGCGATTGCGGTCATCCCGCCGCTCGGGAACGACGATTCGCTCGCCAATCGCGGCATCGCGTTCGAGTTCACCGCAAACGGCGCCAAGATGATCCTCTCGGAGTGGCCGGCGCAGAACTTCCGGATCGCGTTTGCAGGTCACGATGCGAGCGCCGTGTCGTGCAAGCCGGTTGCATACAGCCACAACGGCATCGTATGGACGACGCCGAAGGGACTGGTCTTGACGTTACAACCCGACGGCGGCGCGAAGGCCGCCCGGATCGCGCGCGAGGCGAACGCTTTGATCGCGCGCGGGTGCCGCTAACGCGGTTCGATCCTAGGTTTTGCCTTCCTCGGCGCGCTTTTTCTTCGCTTCGGCGATCAGCGCTTTGACTTTCTGGCCGCCTTTGTGGCCGATCGTCTCGTAGAAGTCGGCACCGTATTTTTCTTTGACGACTTGGCCGCCTTTTTGACCGATCGTCTCGTAGAACTCGACGCCATGCTTGTCGCGCGTCGCCTTACCGCCCTTGCGTCCGATCTCTTCGTAAAAGGACGCACCATAGCGGTCCCGGACGGTGTCCCCGCCCTTCTTGCCGGCCTCGCGGACGGACATCTCTCCGCCCGGTTCCTTCGGAGTCTTCGGTTTGGTCGCCATGGGGGCCCTAAACCGCAGCTACGGCTGCGCCTTTTTCTTGAGCTTCTGGCCGCCCTTTTGGCCGATGACCTCGTAGAACGCCGCGCCGTACTTGCTCTTGGTGGCCTCGCCGCCCTTACGACCGATCGCCTCGTAGAACTCGCTGCCGTACTTGGCCTTCACGCGTTCGCCGCCTTTGCGACCGGCTTCGCGAACGGTCATGCCGCCGCCGGGGTTCTGCGTTTGATCTTCTGTAGCCATGAGTATTTCTTACCTCGAAACGAGAATGGGGTGCCTCAATGGATTACCCACCCGCTCGCCTACCAAACCCCAGGTACCTCCCAGGCTTGCTCGCTGCGATAATGGTCGTAGCGATCCTGGGTGCCGTGCCTGCGGCGCCCCGCATAGAGTTGCAGATCGCGCGCGCGACCTACGATCCGCTCGACGCCGTCGATATCACCGTACGCATGTATAACGGCTCGCCGAGTCCGGTCGTGATGCAATTTCCACAAACCGATGAATATGCGCTCGCGCTGACCGATGGCTCGAGCGCGATCTGGTCCTCGCCGGCCGGCGGAAAGACCAAGCACGCGCGCGCGTTCGCGCCCGGCTACACCACGCTGGTCACTTATGAATGGAACGGCGTGCTGACCGACGGCAGCGCCCCCGCTCCCGGCGAGTACGCGTTGCATGGAACGCTGCTCTCGACCGGCGCTCAGCCGAACGATCGCGCCGTACTCCGCATCACCGCGCCGCTGCCGATCTCGGCGCTCGCGAAGACCGGAGCGCAGGTCGTCACGGTTGCCGGTACGCTCGATGCGATTGGCATGACCTTGCACGACGCGAGCGGCGACGTGAAGCTGGCACGCCGTATCACTGGGCCTGGAGCGAACCTCACCGTCGACGTACGCGGTTCGATGGCCGTACAGCCCGACGGCACAAGGGCATTTGTCATCGAACGCTGGGCGCCGGCCGCATATCGCGCGTGGACGCAACCTCGCGTCATACGTTCTCGCGCAACGCGCCGCTCGCAAAGCCCTGGCGAAAACGGCGTCGGACCTGACCGCCGATTTCTCGCTCGGAGCATCGATGCGAACGTCCGCCCTGACGAGCACGGGGCGTTATGCGTCGCCTTGCATACATCCAAACCGAACGGGTAAACGTCTCCTTAGCCGTACAACTCGGCAAATAAGGAGAACCCTCGAATGCAACCTTACACTCGCCCGCTTTTGGCCGCGCTCGGTCTGGCGCTCGCGCTCACCGCCTGTGGCGGCTCCTCGGACTCATCCAGCACCGCCGCATCCGCCGCTCCCGACGCGATGGCGACGACCGCCGGCGCAATGAAAGCCGGCACGATGAGCCGCTTCGGCGGCCCGGTCTATACCGGCGCCCCGAATCTTCCAGCGACCGTCGCGCTCGTCGTGGCAGGCGGCGGTCCCGGCCACTTCTCGACGGCCAAGGCGCTGACGTCGATGGTCGGCGCGGCCACCACCAACGCCGAAGTCGCCAAGCTTACGAAGCAGTACGGCAAGGCGAAGATCACGCAGTTCATCACGACGTTCGACTTCTCGGTCAACGACGCGGTCGCTCAGGCACTCAAGGCCGGAGTGAAGTTACCGGCACCCGCACCGCTCACGGGCAAAGCCCTCGCGGTCGCGCTCGTGAAAGCCGGACTCACCCCCGACGGAACGTTCTGGACCGAGTACATGCTCGACCACGCGCTCGGTCACGATCTGCACGTCACCGTGATGAACGACATCGATAAGAAGTACGGGCAGACGGCCGACGCCGACTACCATCAGATCGCGGACCAAGCGTTCTACGATCTGGCGCAAGCTCTCGGTGTCAAGACCGTCAAGCTCGCATCCTTCCACTAAGCCGTTACGGCTTGGCAGTCACCGGCGTGTAGGTAAGATCGGTACCGATCGTCCAGGTCTTACCGCCGTCGGTGCTGCCTTCGAAGAGTTGCCGGACTTTGCCGTCCGGCAACTTCGAAAACGTCAGACGCGTCGAACCGGTCGCGCCGGTGGCGATCATCACGACCGCACCGTTCCGCGCGGAGCCGAGATACTCGGTAACCGCTCCGCCCGAGCCGACCCAGTGCTGATCCCAGCGCTTCGTCACCGCGTCGTAGGACGTGAAACTCTTGCCGCTACCGCCATAGGCGTCCGTCCAGTTCTCCTGGATCGCACAGCCATCGACGACCG
>JBBRTL010000086.1:0-11112 GCA_038244445.1 Vulcanimicrobiales bacterium | reverse complement strand
TCCGCCCATGGTCTCCGCCGTGCATCACGAGGGCAAGCGCCTCTACGAACTCGCGCGCGAAGGCAAGACCGTCGAACGAAAGGCGCGCCAGGTCACGATCTACGCGCTCGACGTGCTCGGTACCGAAGCGCCGGCGACCGCGCGCCTACGCATCGCCTGCGGCGAGGGCACCTACGTACGTACGCTCTGCGAGCAGATCGGCGAAGGCGTCGGCGTGCCGGCGCATATGGGAGCGCTCGTGCGCGAAGCCTCGGGCCCGTTCGTGCTCTACGAAGCCCGAACGCTCGAAGAGATCGCCGAGGATCCGGACGGTGCGCTGATCCCGCCCGAGAACATCATCCCGTTCCCGACCATCGTGCTCGACCTGCGCGCGTCCTCGGATTTCCGCGCGGGCCGGGTTGTGCCGTTGCCCCAGGGCGCAGGCGCCCAACATGTGTTCGTGCGCGACGAGACGCGCGTGCTGGTCGGCGTCGGCGAGGCGCACGGCGCGCTGCTCGCACCGCGTAAGGTCTTCGTGTGAAGATCGCCCGCGAAGCGTTCCGCGAGTTGGACCGCCCGTTGGTGCTCGCGATCGGGTTCTTCGACGGCATGCATCGCGGCCACGCGGCGTTGCTCCGGACGATGCGTTCGCTGCGGAAGCCGGGCTGGCGTACCGGCGTACTGACGTTCGAACGACATCCGGCGGCGTTCTTGCGGCCGGGAACCGAGCCGCCGCTGATCACGACGCCGGAGGAGCGGCTGCGGTTGTTCGCGGATGCCGGGGTCGAAGAGTGTTTCATGATCCCGTTCGACGCGAGCGTCGCCGGCCTGACGCCTGAGGCGTTCATGCACGACGTGCTGATCGCCCGACTCGGCGTGCGCGGTGTGGTAACGGGCGCGACCTTTCGATTCGGGCACAAACGCACGGGCGACGCGCAGACGATGGCCGCCTACCTGGCCGAGCGCAACGTCGCCTACGTGCCGCTTACCAATATCGGCGACGGCGACGAGCGGATCTCGTCGACCCGCATCCGCGGACTCATCGCCGCCGGCGAGACGGCGCGCGCCGACGATCTGCTCGGACACTCGTATCAGATCCGGGGCGTGGTCGTACGCGGCGCGGGGCGCGGTGCCGGACTCGGATTCCCGACCGCCAACCTGCCGCCGCCGGACAAGCTGTTGCCGAAGGACGGCGTCTACGCGGCGACCGCGCGCTTGGACGGCCGCGACTACGCCGCGCTCGTCTCGATCGGTACCAATCCGACCTTCGGCGAGAACGGGCGTACGGTCGAAGCCTGGCTGCGCGATTTTCGCGGCACGATCTACGGCTGCGAACTCGCCCTGCGCGATTTCCGCTTCGTCCGCGAGCAACGCGCGTTCGCCAGCGGTGACGAGTTGATGGCACAGATGCGGGCGGATACGCTCGCGGTGCCGTATCCATCCTTCGGTTCGTGATCGTACACGGAGAAAGGCAGACCATGAAACGCGTCGTCGCACTGCTCGCCATCATCGCACTTGCCGGCTGCGGAGCCGGACCGAGCAACGGCCCGGCGGCCGGCATGCAGGGCGGACCCGCGCCGCTGGTCTCGCCGCTTCCGCTCTCGACCGGCGGGACGCTCGCGCTCGCATCGCTCAAGGGCAAGCCCGTCTACCTCAACTTCTTCGCGAGCTGGTGCGGCCCGTGTCAGGAAGAGGCGACCGATATCGGCAAGCTCGCGCGCAAATACGCGCCGCAGGGACTCGTCACGGTCGGCGTGGACGAGTTGGAGACGCCGGCCAAGGCCGAGCAGTTCCGCAAGGATCACGATCTCGCGTATCCCGCGATTCTCGACGACGGCCGCCTCCGGGATGCCTACAACGTGAACGGCCTACCGGTGCACATCTTCATCGACCGCTCGGGCACGATCGCGACGCTTCGAGTCGGCGAGATGAGCAAGGCCGAGATCGACGCCGCCCTGCGCGATCTGGTCGCGAAGGGCTGAAGCGTTTAAGGTAATTGCGTATATTCGAATATACGAATATACTT
This sequence comes from Vulcanimicrobiales bacterium, assembly GCA_038244445.1. Lineage (GTDB taxonomy): Bacteria > Vulcanimicrobiota > Vulcanimicrobiia > Vulcanimicrobiales > Vulcanimicrobiaceae > JALYSX01. The sequence goes on along the minus strand of JBBRTL010000086.1, from coordinate 9,107 downwards.
GTCGTCGATGGATGACATGTTGCGGAGATTCAAGGCTGAGCTCTTCCGGGCGCTGGCCCATCCCACCCGAATCGCGATCGTCGAGGCGCTGGCAGTTTCCGAGCAACCCGCCGGGAGCCTGAACCTGATTCTGGGTTTGGAGCAGGCGAACGCCTCACAGCATCTCGCGGTGCTACGGGCGAAGCAAGTCGTCTCGACCCGCCGTTCCGGGAATCAGATCTACTACGCCCTGCGGGATCCCGTTCTGGCCGAAATCCTGGGGCTGTTGCGCGCCTATTTCTACACGCATCTCTCGGAATCGATCGAGATGCTCGACGTCATGAAGGAAGCGGACGCCGCGACGGGGTCGTGATCGGGTCCCTCGCGCATTTTTTCGAGCGCATTCGTCCTGCTTCGTTCGGGGCATTTACCGACTACTCTCCGCGACGTTTCCTTGCGGATATGGTCGCGGGCGTCACGGTAGGATTGGTCGCGCTTCCGCTCGCGATGGCGTTCGGAATCGCCTCCGGCGTCTCACCGCAGGCCGGCATCTACACCGCCATCGCCGGCGGTCTGATCGTCGCGCTCTTGGGCGGATCGCGTTGGCAGATCGCGGGACCGACGGGCGCGTTCGTCGTCGTGGTCGCCGGCATCGTCGCGCACTACGGATTGTCGGGCCTGTTGATGGCCACCGTGATGGCGGGTGTCATGCTGTTCTTCTTGGGAGTTACCGGCCTCGGAGATGCGGTGAAGTTCATTCCGCGCCCGGTCGTGATCGGATTCACCAACGGTATCGCGGTGCTGATCGCATCGACCCAGATCAAGGCGTTCTTCGGACTCGCCGGGCCGAGCCCGGGCGAGTTCTTCGCGCGAGCGTCGTCGCTCGTCGCGCACTTCGGAACGCTGGACCTTGCGACGACGGCTATCGGCGTCCTCACGATCGCGACGATCCTGATCGTGCCGCGCATCTCCAAGCGGACCCCGGGTGCGATCGTCGCGCTCGTCCTTGGAACCGCCGTCGCGACCGTGCTCCATCTGCACGTCGGCACGATCGGGACGCAGTTCGGAGGCATTCCGGCCGGATTACCGCATTTTCATATCCCCGCGTTTCGCCTGGACCTGATCGGTCCGCTACTGCCTTCGGCCATGACCATCGCCTTGCTCGGTGCAATCGAAAGTCTACTCTCGGCCGTGGTAGCCGATTCGATGACGGGCACGCGCCACAACTCCAATGCGGAACTCGCAGCGCAGGGTATCGCCAACCTGGTCTCGCCACTCTTCGGCGGCATCCCGGTCACGGGTGCGATCGCTCGGACCGGAACCGCGATCCGATCCGGTTCGCGCACGCCGCTCACCGGCGTGATTCACGCGCTCACGCTGCTCGCGATCGTGCTGGCGTTCGCGCCGCTCGCGCGCTTCATTCCGCTCGCCACGCTCGCCGCCGTTCTGATCGTGGTCGCCTACAATATCGGCGAATGGCGCGAGATCCCCGGCATCCTGCGTCTGGACAAGACGGATAAGGCCGTCTGGATCACGACCTTCGCGCTGACCGTCTTCGCCGACCTCACGATCGCGGTCGGCGTCGGCATGGCGCTCGCGGCGATGCTGTACGTGTACCGCGTCTCGCAGACGACGACGGTGACGCGAGTCACGCCCGAGGACCTCGAGTCCGGGCGCGCGCACGTGTTGCAAGGCAAAGATATCCCCTCGTACGTTACCGTGTTGCGCATCCACGGCCCGTTCTTGTTCGGGACGACCGATCGCCTCGGGGTCGAGACGTCCGACGTTTCGACGCTTGCGTCGATCGTCGTCTTACGATTGAGAAACATGACGGCCATCGACGCGACCGGCCTTCACGCTCTCGAGGCGCTTTCGACGCGTCTCAAAGCCTCGGGCCGGTTGCTTCTGCTCTGCGGCGCTCGCGATCAACCGGCACGATTGCTACACCGTTCCGACTTCGTCGCCGTCGTCGGCGAGCGGAACATCGTCGCGAACTTCGATGCCGGATTGCAACGCGCCCGCGACCTCCGCGGAGAGCGGTCGGTCCTTACGCCGCTTTGACCGTCAGCTTGCCGTCTTCGTAGTCGACGGCGGCGGTCGAGCCGGGTTGGAGTTCGCCGCGCAGGATCGCGGTCGAGAGCGGGGTCGAGACTTCACGCGCGACCGTACGTTGCACGTAGCGCGCGCCGCTGCCGGCCTCCATCGCGGCTTCGGCCAAGCGCTTTCGGGCGGCGTCGGTCAGCGTCAGGGTGACGTCGCGCGCGCCCAGACGTCCGGCCAGCGAATCCACGTGGATGGTGACGATCTGCTCGATCTCGGGCAGACGCAGGTTCGCGAACAGGATCGCGTCGTCGATCCGGTTGAGCAGTTCGGGACGGAGCGCGAACTCGAGTTCGCCTTCGTCGCAGTTGGTGGTCATCACGATCAGCGCGTGACGGAAGTCGATCGTGCGGCCCTTGGCATCCGTCACCCGGCCGTCGTCGAGGATCTGCAATAGGATCGCTGCGACGTCCGGGTGCGCTTTCTCCAACTCATCGAAGAGCACGACGCAGTACGGGCGCCGGCGGACCTGCTCGGTCAGCTGCCCGGCCTCTTCATGTCCGGCGTAGCCCGGCGGTGCACCGATCAGGCGCGAGATCGCGTTGGACTCCGTGTACTCGGAGAGATCGACGCGCACGAGCGCGTTCTCGCTGCCGAAGAGGGCTTCGGCGAGCGCCTTGGCAAGCTCGGTCTTGCCGACGCCGCTCGGACCGCGGAAGAGAAAACTGCCGAGCGGCTTACGCGGATCGTGCAAGCCGGCGCGCGCGCGCCGGACCGCTTCGGAGACGGCGGTGATCGCGCGATCCTGACCGATCACGCGTCTGCGTAAGGTGGCTTCCATATTGAGCAGCGCGTTGGTCTGTGCGTCGTCCAGGGTCGCTTGCGGAATTCCGGTCCACTTGGCGACGACCGCCGCCACATGCTCGGCGGTGACCGGCGGCAACGTGACCGCGCCCTTGTTGGCGAGCGCGACCGACGCCGAGGCTTCGTCCATCAGGTCGATCGCCTTGTCCGGCAAGAACCGGTCGGCGATGTAGCGCGCCGAGAGCGAGGCGGCCGCTTCGATCGCGCCGTCCGTGATCGTGACGTTGTGATGGGTCGAGTAGCCCGAACGCAGGCCGCGCAGGATGTGGGCGGTCTGTTCGATGGTCGGTTCTTCGACCATCACCGGCTGGAAGCGGCGCTCGAGGGCGGCGTCGGACTCGACGTATTTACGGTATTCATCGAACGTGGTCGCACCGATGCACTGGAGTTCGCCGCGTGCGAGTTCGGGTTTGATCATCGAACTCAAGTCGAGCGACCCTTCGGCGGCGCCGGCACCGACCAGCGTATGCAGTTCGTCGATGAACAGGACGACGTCGCGTGCCGAGCGTTTGACTTCGTCCAGAATCTTCTTGACGCGACCTTCGAACTCGCCGCGATACTTCGTGCCGGCGACGAGCGGTCCGAGGGAGAGCGCGAGCACTCTCTTGCCGCGCAGGCCGGCCGGGACGTTGCCGGCGACGATGCGTTGGGCGAGACCTTCGACGATCGCGGTCTTGCCGACGCCGGGCTCGCCGACCAGCACCGGGTTGTTCTTGCTCTTGCGCGCCAGGATCGAGATGATGCGTTCGATCTCGTCGTCGCGCCCGACGACCGGATCCAGTTTACCGGAGCGTGCGAGGTCGGTGAGATCGCGCGAATAGTTCGCAAGGGTGGGCGTCCCGCCGCGCATCCGCCGGGTGAGATCCTCGAGGGGCGAAGAGCCGCTCCCGCCGCTCTCGTTCTCTTTCATCTTGTCGAGCAGCAGCGCGCCGCCCGCGACTAGGCCGGCCGCGACCAGCGCGGCGCCGAGCAGCGGCAGGGCGGTCTTGGCCGAGCGCTTCTGAGCACACGGCCCGCAGAGCCACTCCTTGCCGGCGAAGGAGACGGCAGGCCGAAGTCCGCAGGCGGCGCAGGTGGTCTTCATGCCCTGGACTACCGTGATTAGAACGGTGGAGTTTCGGGGTACCAGGGGCGCATGGGAATATTACTTTGGCTCCTCTTCGGTCTGATCGTCGGTGCGATCGCTAAGTACATCGTGCCGGGCACCGGCCCGGGCGGCCTGATCGGCGATCTGATCGTCGGCATCGTCGGCGCCTTCCTGGGTGGCTGGATCTACTCGCTCTTCGGCCACGGCGGGGTCTCCGGCTTCAACCTCCCGAGCATCGTCTGCGCGATCATCGGCGCCGTCGTACTGCTCTACCTCCTCCGGGCGATCTCCGGCCGCCGGGTCTAGAATGGCAAGCGGGCAGGCCTGGCCGGGCCTGCCTGCCAATTACTCCTGCGGCTTTCCCGTTATCGCGAACGTACCGAAGGGGTATAGTATCCAGTCATGGCCTACATCATTACCGAACCGTGTATCGGCACGAAGGACAAATCGTGCGTCGACGTCTGCCCGGTCGATTGCATCAAAGGCGAGGAGTCGGACGAACAACTGTTCATCGATCCCGAAGTCTGCATCGACTGCGGCGCGTGCGTCTCGGCCTGCCCGGTCGAGGCGATCTTCGCCGATTCCGACGTTCCCGAGAAGTGGAACAACTTCGTCGAGATCAACGCCGACTATTTCAAGAAGAGCGTTTAGATGATCTCGCAAGAGACGTTCGCCCACTTCTTCGCGTTCGCGCCCTGGGTCGTCGGCGCGTGCATCCTCCTGATCGTCTACCTGATGGTGCGCAATCAGGTCAGCGAGTCGGCCCCGATCGGCCAGACCTTCGCCTGCGCTACCTGCGGTCGCCGCGGCGTCCGCGAGCACATGTTGCCGCAAGCACACGCCGGCGCCGTCAGCTGGTTCTGCAGCCGCTGCGCGGGCGGTCACTAGACTTCTTCGGATAGTCCGCAGATAAGAGAAAAACCCCGGCGTCTTTCACGCCGGGGTTTTTCTTGTCGTCTCTAGTGTCGGCTAGAGAGCGTTGGCCAGGGCCCAGCCCTTGGGTGCGCCGATACCGGTCACGAGATCGTAGCCCGCCTTGGCGGTATACGCTCCGTTGCTACCCGACGTGACGTCGGTGTAGTCGGCATACGACGTGTTCTTGAACAACGTGTACAGATTCGGATTGACGAATCCATAGTGCGTCGAACGGACCTGGTTGATGGTGGCCAGGAGGGCCGTGAACTCGGGCGAGGACCACGACGTGCCGTCGTAGGTCGCCTGAGATCCGTGATCCCAAACCGCGACGCTCACGCCCGGAAGCGAGATGTCCGGATTGTTGCGGCCGCCGCTGTTGACGCCCGAGATGCCCGACTGATAGCTCGGGACCGCGAAGATGCTCGAGAATCCGCCACCCGACGAGAAGCCGTTGCTCGAATCGACCCCGGCCGTGATGGTTAGGAGCGCACCGGTCGTGGTGTTGCTCGTGAAGTTCACCGCGCCGACCGAGACGAAGTACGGATCCGACGACGGCGAGCTGACGCCCGTCGTTCCGGTGCCGCATTCGGCACTACCCGTGTCGCCCGAGGAAGCTGCGAAGGTGATGCCCTTGGCGGCGGCCTGTTGTGCGATCGTGTTGGTCGTGCTGGTAAAGGCGGTGTCGCCGGTCTCGCAACCGCCGAACGAGGAGTTCACGACGCTCGCGATGTTGTCGGAGACGGCCTTGTTGTAACCGTCTTCGATCGATTGCGAACTGAGGTTCGGGAAGTTGTAGACGCGGATGTTCGCGCCGGGCGCGAGACCGCTAATCGTCTCGACATCGAGGGCCGTCTCGCCGTAGTCGGCGCTCGAGGAGTTGCCGCCGCCGTCGACGGCGATGTTGGTGATCGTGCCGGTCTGCGTGATGCCGGCCGCACTCAGGTACGCCGCGACGTCCGAGGTGAGGATCGGCGTGTCGATCTCAACCGCGACGGTCTGACCCGCGCCGTTGCAACCGTGTTGGACCGGGAAGTCGAACGCCTTGGCGACGCCCGTGGCCAGCCAGCCGCCGGCCGAAGCCTTCAGCGGACCGTTATCGGCGGCGCTGCCGGTGCAGCCGCTGCCCGGGGTCGGAGTGGGTGCCGGGGTCGCGGTCGGCACCGGCGTCGGGGTGGGCGCAGGCGTCGCGGTCGGAACCGGCGTTGCGGTCGGCGCAGGCGTCGGCGTGGCCGTCGGGGCCGGCGTCGGCGTCGGGGTGCCGCTCGAGATGTTCACATCGTCGACGTACTGCTGAGTGTAGGCGCCGGTATAGCCGTCGCCGTGGACGCCGATGTAAAGATAGTACGTGCCGCCGGCGTAGGCCGAGATGCTGTACGTCTTGTGCACCCAGGATGCGTTGTTGGTCGAGGTCTGGTAGAACTGCACGACGCGCGTGCCGCTCGAGTCCAGAAGATCGGCCTCTTGCCAGGCGTAGGTCGTGCCGCCCTCGTTGGAGAGCTGGTAGACCCAGAAGTCGAGCGATCCGCCGGCCGGAATGGTTACCGACTGGCAGAGCCCGGTGTCGCCGTTCGGTTCGGCCGAGCCGGTGCCGTCGCGCTCGTCGTGTGTGCCTGCGTGCGGGTGGGTCGTGACGACCGTCGCGTTCACGTTACCGCACTGCGACCAGCCGGTCGTGCCGCTTTCGAAGCCAGGGTTGGTGATGATGTTGCCGGCGAACGTCGTGATCGCGGCGCGCCGTTCGGCGAGCGGACCTGGAACGGCGATCGGGGTATTCGATGTCGAACGCTGCGTGTGCGCGACTTCGAGGTTGTTGAGCGAGACTGCGGTCACCAAGCCCGTCAGCGAGTCCGGCAGCGTGCCGGGCTCGGTGTTGGTGAAGCGCGATCCGAAGCGTCCTTGCGAGACGTTGTGGATCTGTGTCTTAAACGTCTTCTCGATCGCGGCGGTCGGTCCGGTCGCATCGATGATGGTGTGGTTGTCGAACTGCTGGGTGATCGTAAAGCCCTGCGCTTGCAGCGTCGCGATGACCTTCGCTTCCTGCGCGGGCGTCGGCGCGAACTGCGCGTTGAACTGTTCGTTCGAGAGATACTGGTGGTACATCGGCGAGAGCGGATCGCTCTGGTCCTTCACCAACTGGTCGAGCTGCGCCTGATTGTTGTAGGCGAGCGTCACCGCGATGTGGGTCGCGGTCGTGGCGCCGCGTTCGCCGGCGTCCGCGATGGCGAAGGCGCCTGCCGGACGCGGAACGCCGGCGATCTGGGTGATGGTCGGGGCGTTCCCGCCCGTCGACGGTCCGCCCGAAGTAATGGGAACGAAGGAGGACGACCCGTGTCCTCCGCAGGCCGAGACCGCAAGCGTGACTGCAAGCAGCGACGCTACGGCACGTATGGTTGTGCGCATGGAACTCCTAAAGAAGGAATGCAACAATACGGCCTACTGTAAAGCAAATGAAAAGATCGCGTAAGGCTCGGTCCGCATATGGGTGTAGAGTGCCTCTATAGGCATTCCGGCCAAAGCGGCGATTCGTTCGGCCCCGTGCCGGTCTCGCGGTGCGCGGAGGAACGAATCGCGCCTGCTTCAGACTTGGAGGACTTCGGTTATTTCCGGGACATCCGAGGTGACGACCATCTCGATCGCACCCTTGAGCGTCATGTTCGCGGCCGCACAACCGCCGCACGCACCGAGCATCTGCACGAAGGCCGTCGTGCCTTGCACGCGCACCAGCCAGACCTCTCCGCCGTCCATCGCGATGCCCGGCCGTACCTTATCCAAGGCAGCGTTCACTCGTTCTTCGATGGTCGGTTCGGCGGCGGTCATGATCTCTATTAGACGCCGTATCCCTTCAATAGGTCGTGCATCTTTGTCGTCATCGAGAGCGCATCGTCCCACTTGCGCTGCCACATGTTCCGGCCGAAGATCAGACCGACACAGCCCGCTTCCATCGCCAGCTTGGCCTTGCGCATGGTCGCTTCGTCGCCCAACTTGCTTCCGCCCGAGACGAGTACCAGCGTGCGCCCGGCCGACTTCACGACCTTGGCGATGCCCTCTTCGTCGGTGAACTGAAGCGTGTTGTAGGGTTTAGGCGATGCGGCCGCGCCGGCGGCATCCCACTTGGGCTCGTTGATCTTGACGATGTCGGCGCCGAGTTCGCAGGCGACCCGGGCCGCATAATCGATCCCGTAGAGCGAGTCGACGCCGCCTTTGGCCTTGACCGAAGCCCCGCGCGGATACGACCAGATGATCAGCGGCATCCCGTACTTCTCGCACTCGCGACGGACTTCGTTGCACTGCGCAATGTCGACATCTTGTGACGGGCTGCCGACGTAGAGCGTGTAGCCGACCGCGTCCGCGCCCAGGCGAACGGCATCCTCGACCGACGACGTGAGCGAGGAGAAGGCGTCGTCGTCGGGTGGAATGGTCGTCTTGCCGTTGATCTTGAGGACCAGCGGCACTTTGCCCGCGTATTTCTGGTGGTACTTCTCGGCCAGGCCGATGTGTAGCGCGATGCCCGAGAAGTTGCCGGCGACGGCGAGCTTGTAGATCCAGCTCGTGTCGATCGATTCCGGGTTGTCGAAGAAGTCGACCGGACCGTGTTCGAGCCCCTGGTCGATCGGCAGGATCATCAAGGTGCCGTTGGCCGGACCGTGTTCGTACATCAAGCGATGCAAGCGCACGCGTTTGCCCGTCGAGAGGTTCAGATCGTCGAACGACGGGCGGTTGGGGGATGCGGACATCGGTGTCTCCTCGGTAATGCGTTGATCGATGCGGTTTCGGCAACAGGCGTAAGCCGCCCCGCCCCGAAGCCGCGCCAGCGTGAGGCAACCCAGAATCGGATTTATCGGGGTTGGAGCGATGGGCGAGCCGATGGCGCGCACGCTCTCCAAGGCGGGCTATGGGGTGACCGCGAGCGCCAATCGCAACCGCGTGCCGTTGGAGCGCCTGGCGGCCGATGGCGTGGCCGAAGCGGCCGATCCGGCCGGAGTCGCGGCCGCCTCTGACGTGGTCATCACCATGGTTCCGGACGCCCCCCACGTCGAGGAGGCGCTCTTCGGGCCGCGCGGCGCCCTCTCCGGAGCCAACCCGGGCACGCTCTTCATCGATATGTCGACGATCTCACCGATCGCGACTCGGGACTTCTCCGAGCGCCTGCGGGCCGCCGGACATGCCCTGATCGATGCACCGGTCAGCGGCGGCCCCGCCCGGGCCGCGCTCGGGACGCTTG
>JBBRTL010000085.1:0-11165 GCA_038244445.1 Vulcanimicrobiales bacterium | reverse complement strand
GGGCTTTGCCCTTATCGATGGCGCGGGGGAGCTGTACGACCCCGAACAACTTCTCGCGAACGCTACGGGGAAATTCTTTTGTTAAATCCATACACCTCATAACACAGGCAATGAATGATTGGTTGCATGTGATTGGTTGCCTTTTCGGCCTAGCAGGCTAGAGCTTGGTCGACCAGCCAATGAAAGGGCTCACTATCCGATTTTGGTCGGCGATGGAGCCACTCGCGGCAAAGACCGCCGCATAGTTGATCCAGCGGAGGCCGGCCGAGAGGACCGTCTTACCGCGAGTCAGCGACCAGCGTGCCTGGGCATCGACCAGTGAGGCGCGCTCGGCATCGTGGACATCGTAGATCAACGCGCCGCTACAACAGACGATCGTGGTGATGATCGTGCCGCGCATCGAGGGCGAGACATGTATCTCGAGATCGATCCGATGCGCGCCGGACTGCCAAAGGCGAGTCCCCGCGGAATAGCGAGCGCCGACGACGCGCGACGCTTGCGTCTCATCGAGCGGGTAGTAGGTCTTCTGATTGAAGATCGTCTCACCGAGGCCTACCCAGACCTGCGGCGTCACCGCGAAACGAAGACTGCCGTCGAACATCGAGAGCTTCGTTGCATCGCCCGAATCGACGCCGACCGGACCGATCGGGGGAACGCCCTCGAGGTAGAGGGCGAACCGCCCTTCGCGATGTTCGATCGAAAAGATCGGTACGGGTACGACCGGTAACGCACTGGAAGAACGCGCTTCTGCGTGCGTGTCGATGGTCGCATCGAGCGTCACCCCGACGGTCGTCTCGCCGGCTCGCGCGCATGCAAGCGCACAGAGAAAGATCGCCGGTGCCAGAAGCCCGGCCAGAATCACCCGCTTGGTCAATGTCGTTACCTTTCACACTCCGCATGTCTGCAGCCGCACTTTTCGAACGCTCCTGCGTCACCGTCGGCCGCATCGAGTTCTTTGCAGCGCGTGCTGCACCACATCTGTCCGATATCCACATAACAACGGCACTGCGGATGCTCGCACTTCTGTCCGTCCATCGTCAGGCTCCCTTCCGTTGTGACACGCGCGTCTTAACCGTGCTGCCGTTGTAGCGGGAACAGGATGACGTCGCGGACGCTCTGTTTGTTGGTCAGCAGCATCACCAGACGATCGACGCCGACGCCGATGCCGGCGGTCGGCGGCATACCGTACTCGAGCGCACGCACGTAATCCCAATCCGGTTCGGGGATCTCGTCGTCGCCCTTGGCGCGTTCGGCGATCTGGGCTTCGAACCGGCCGCGCTGATCGTCGGGATCGTTGAGTTCGGTGAACGCGTTGCTCAGTTCCATCTGGGCGGCGAACAGTTCGTAGCGGTCGACCAGGTCCGGGTCGCCCTCTTTGCGCTTGGCCAGCGGCGAGATGATGACCGGATAGTCGGTCACGAAAGTCGGGGCGTTCAGGTGCGGCTCGAGGACGTGTTCGAAGATCTTGTCGAGCGCGTGGCCGTGGGTCGGCGACTTGGGCATGCCGAGCTTCTCGATGATCGCGGCCGCGCCGGCCGGATCGAGCAGTTGCTCGCGGGTGTAACCGCCGTGTTCGGCGATGCCGTCGAGATAGGCGATCCGCTTGAACGGACGCTTGAACGAGATCGCGCCGCTCTCGCCGTGCGGGAGTTCGTCCTTCCCGCCGGTGACCTTGGAGACCAGATGCGCGATCAACGCTTCGTTGAAATCGAGCATGTCGTGCACGTTCCAGTACGCCGCGAAGAGTTCGAGCATGGTGAACTCCGGATTGTGGGTCGTGTCGATGCCCTCGTTGCGGAAGATCCGCCCGATCTCATAGACGCGCTCGAGCCCGCCGACGATCAACCGCTTGAGATTCAGCTCGGTCGCGATTCGGAGTTGCATCTCTTGGTCGAGCGCGTTGACGTGCGCCTTGAACGGACGGGCGGCCGCACCGCCGGCCACGTGCAAGAGCGTCGGCGTCTCGACTTCGAGGAAGCCGTGCGAGTCGATGAAGCGACGCATCTCTGCGACGATCGTGCTACGCGCGATGAACGTATCGCGCACGTCGTCGTTGACGATCAGGTCGACGTAGCGCTGGCGGTAGCGCTTCTCGACGTCTTGCAGTCCGCTCCACTTGTCGGGTAGCGGCGCGAGAGACTTGGCGAGCACGGTGAACTCGGTCACGTGCAAGGTGAGTTCGCCCATCTTCGAGCGGAAGACGTAGCCGGCGACGCCGATCAGGTCGCCGCGCTCGATGTTGCCCCAGTCGAGAAAGCGTTCGTCGCCGAGTTCGTCTTTGCGCGCGTAGACCTGCAAGCGTCCGGTCCGGTCGCGAACGTCGGCAAAGATCGTTTTGCCCATACCGCGCTTGGTCATCACTCGACCGGCGACGTGCCAGGTCTCGCTCTGGGCCTTCTCTTCCGGTCCGAGGATCTCGTACTTGGCGGCGAGTCCCGCGCAGGTCGCGTCGACCGGGTAGCGCGTCTGCGCGAACGGATCGTTGCCCCGCGAACGAAGAGAGGCCAGATGCGTGCGTCTGGCCTCGATCAGTGCTGCTTCGGTCTTTCCGAGGTCTTCGTTCACTAGGAGGCTTTCTTCGCGGTCCTCTTCGCGGGGGCCGAGGACGACTTGATCGAGTCGATCTTGTACTTCACGACGCCGCGCGGCGTGGTGACGTCGACGGTATCGCCCTTCTTATGTCCGATCAGCGCGCGGCCGAGCGGCGATTCGTTGCTGATCCGATGGTTCGGCGGATCCGCTTCGGTCGAACCGACGATGTGGAATTCGTACGGCTCGCTGTTCTTGAGGTCTTTGACCTTGACGACGGAACCGAGGTGGACTTCGTCCGGCGCGTACTCCGACTCGTCGATCAAGCGTGCGTTACGGATCATCTGCTCGAGCTTGAGGATGCGTCCTTCGATGAACGCCTGCTCTTGCTTGGCATCTTCGTACTCGGCGTTTTCGCTCAGGTCGCCATACTCTTTGGCCTGGCGGATGCGATCGTTCACCTCTTTACGGTGGACGGTCTTCAGTTCATCCAACTCGTTTTGGAGTTTTTCCAAACCCTCGGGGGTCAGGACGATCTCTTTGATATCGTTCAACGGAGGGTCCTCGACAAGCGAACTTTTCGGACGTACAAACGTCGCCGGAAGCCACGTGTAGCAATGGCGCCCCAGAGCGCCAGGGCGGGACGTTCGGGGGGTCGGGTTCTAGCCCTGCACGCTTGCCCGGGCCATATGGCACGCCCGCCAGAATGCGAAAGGGATACCCAGAAAAATGCCTCCTAAAGCGTAGAGTTTAGGGACGACGTCCTCAACGGCGAGCGTCTCGGCCAGGACGGCGAGCAGGGCCAGCGCTCCGGCTGCCGGGACCCAGATGCAGGCCGCCGCATTCTCGTTCGAGCCCCAGAACCGGCGCACGCATGCTGCCGCGCTGAGCACGAAGAGTAGCCCGAGGAAGACCGAGCGGATGTTGACGACCAGCGTCAGTTGGTCGTTGGCCGCTTTGAGGAGCCCGATCGCGACCTGGCAGACGGTCGCGAGAAGGGCGATCGTGACCAGCGACATTAGCGGCTCCGAGCGTTCGTCGAGCCGGCCGAGCGAGCGCGGCAGCACCCCGTCGCGTCCCATCGCGTAGACCGACCGGGAGAGATAGAGAATGGTCGTCCAGAGCGTCGAGCAGGTCGAGACCAGGACCGTCACCACGATCGCCCAGCGCCAAACGCCGCCGCCCAGCAGATCGCCGACGTAGGCCAGCACGTCGTCCTGGTTCGCCGCGAAGCCGGCCGACGTTCCGAGGTGCTGATAGCTGATCATCGCAAGCATCAAGAACGCGGTCGTGAGCAGTAGCCCGGTGATGCCGCCGCGCCCGATCGAACGGGCGTTGCCTGCGATCTCTTCCCCGGTCGAAGCCGAGACCTCCCAGCCGTCCGTCATCCAGATCCCGAGCGTCATCGCGGTAACGAAGCCGAAGAGCGAGACCGGAATCGCGGCCGCCGGCAGATGGGGACCGTTCGCAATCGCGAGGTGCGCCGGGTGCACGATCCAGGCGGCGACCGCGGAAACCCCGATCACGAGCAGTTCGACCCCGAGCGCGACCGCGGTGACCAGCGCGGTCGGGCGGATGCCCACGTAGAGCAGGATCGAGCTGCCCACGATCCAGACCGCGCCCACGAGCGCCTGCCAGAGCAGGTCGTCGGCGTGCGCCGGTGCCAGCAGTTCGAGCGTATAGATGCCGGCGGGCAGCGCGATCGACATGGTCGCGAAGAAGTTCGAGAGCAGCAACAGCCATGCACCGTACGCTCCGACCCGCGCGCCGAAGGCATCTCGGATCCAGGTGTACGACGAGCCCGCGTTCGGCGAGACCCGCGAGAGCTGCGCGAACGCGATCGCCATGCAGAGCATGATAGCCGCGAGCGCGAGCAGCGCCAGCGACGCTCCGGTCCCCGCCGCCACCACCATCGGTCCCATCGTCGCCGCGATCGAGTACGCCGGCCCCATCGAAGCCGACGAGAGCACCGAAATATCAAACAACCGCAAAACCCGCGGCAGTGCGCGCGTGGGAGAAACCATCAGCGCACGTTTTCGCATCGATCCACGCTTGTCATGCCGAGCGTAGGTGCGAAGCACCGTAGTCGAGGGACCGCCGAACGCATTGCCCCCGCGCCGTCCCTCGACTACGCTTCGCTACGCTCGGGATGACAAGAAGCGAGCACGCTCGCGATGACGCGGGCGTCACCGCTTGCGGTCCTTCCCGCGGCCGTAGCGGCGCATGGCGTCGTAGTCGCCGTCGATGAAGGCGCGCTTCTTGCGATGGGACCAGCCTTTGAACTTCTTCTCGAACGCGATCGCGTCGTTGACCCAGTAGAACTCCGAGACGTGCACGAGCAGCAGCGGGCCTCGGCCGTGCGTATAGGCGGTTGGGACCGTCTCGTGCTGATGCTCCCAGAACCGCCGGTCGACGTTGTTGGTCATCCCCACGTAAAACGTGCCGTCGAAGCACCGGATCGCGTAGACATAGTACAGCTTCATCTCGTCGACCAACTGCGCACAGAGACCGCGAGTGAAAGTCCCCGCCCCCTCTTTGTCATGCCGAGCGTAGCGCGAAGCGCGTAGTCGAGGTGCCACCCAAAGCAACGCCCTCGCGCCGTCCCTCGACAACGCTTCGCGGAGTTTATCCTGAGCCGTGTCGAAGGGCTCGGGATGACAAGGAGTGGCGCTCGCGATCAAGGGGCGCTCGAGCTCGCGATCAACAGGCGCCTGTACTCGCGCCGCCGGAACCCGCGCGCTCCCGTGTGGGTTATGCGCGGTAGCGTGAGCAATCAGATCTCGTTTTTCGCTCCGGAGGAGCGCGTCCTCGCGTCGAGCGGGAATGCGGAGGTTCGCTATATCCCCGAGGTCTATGCGGCCGAGGAGTGCGCGCGCCTGTTCGCACTGCTGCGCGGGGCGACCGAGTGGGACGCGACCAAGATGTGGATGTACGACCACGAGGTCGCAGTGCCGCGGCTGACGGCGTGGTACGGTGCCGGCGATGCGATGCCGCCTGAGATCGAAGCGATGCGCGAGCGCATGTGCAAGCGCTTCGGCGCACCGTTCAACGCGGTCGGGTTGAACCTGTACCGGAACGAGCGCGACAGCGTGGCGTGGCATTCGGACAAGAACGAACATCTGATCGCGAATCCGAGCGTCGCGGTCCTCTCGCTCGGCGCACCGCGCGAGATGCAGATCCGGCAGAAATCGCCGCCGCGCCACACCGTCTCGGTCTCGCTCGAAGAGGGCAGCGTGCTGATGATGCACGGCGACGCTCAAGATCACTTCGAACACTGCATCCCCAAATCGCAGAGCCGCATCGAAGAACGGATCAGCGTCGTTTTCCGGACGAAAGTTGACCAAGTCGACGAGCCGAGGTAGACTGAGGTTGCCCTTCGTCAAGAGGCGGCCTTTTCGCTAAGGCTACGGACGGGGAGCGGCGACTGCCGCTCCCCGTCTTCTTTTTGTCCTAGGTATTGTCGTCACAAGCGATCGGTGGGATCGAGCGAACGGAAGCGCTCGTAGCTTAACCGAATAAAGCCGCCTCTTGATTCGTCAAGCTACGCGGGAGGGGAACGGTGCAAACCGTTCCCCTTTTGTGTTTTTGTGGATTACGCTTTGCGCGTCGTACGTAGCTCACCACGCGCGTCGCGCTGGCGTCCGCGTCAGTTCAGTTCTACAACGCGTGGGCGCAAGTGTAACTCGTGGAGAACCCGCTCGTAGTCTTCGGGTTTGACGTCGTTCCAGGTCTTGCCGAGGAGGGCGAGAAGCGCGGCTTCGATCACGTTGGTGCCGAACGAGCGGCCTTCGAAGTCGGGGGTGGTGGTGATCAGTTTGGCGATGCCGCGCGAGCGGAGCTCTTCGACGTTGGTCGCGGTGACGGTGTTCGTGAGGACGATCTTGCCATCGAGGCGGTCCGGCATGAACTGACGCATGAAGTGGAAGTCGCCCGCGATGATGTCGGCCTCTTCGTAGTACTGCGGATATTTCGGCTCGGGCGGCTTGTCTTGCTTCTTGCCGGTCGGATAGAAGAACTGGAACGGCAGCTTGCACGCGTCGGGCAGATATTTTTCCGCCATCTGTTCGAACTCTTTGAGCCCGCGGACCGGCTTGTCGAGATCGAGCGCGAAGATGAAGTCGCCGAAGAGCACGTCGGCGCCGGCGTCGACCAGCGCTTGGGCGAGTCCGAAGCGATCGAGCGCGCTGACCATGAGCACGTGCTTGCCGCGTAGCTCCATGCCGAGGTCGTCTTGCATGAAGCGGACGGCTTCGCGCTCGAGCGTGTTCTTCAAGCCGCTGCCGTCGACGACGGGCGTGATCTTGGCCGCTTCGAGCAGTCGGACGCCGTCGCGAAGCGCGTAGCGATGCGTGCCGGCATAGAGATAGACGTCGATACCGCCCAGGCCGATCGCGTCGACGTGGCCGTCGAGTTCTTTGACCTTCGCGATCGCGGCGTCGAGCTTCCCGTCCATCCCGATCCGCGAGATGTCGAACTCTTCACCGAGCAGATTCGTCACCGCACGATGGTCGCGGGTCGAGGAACCGAGAGAGACCGAGACGATCTTTTTCATACGCTGCCTACTTTGACTTTGTTTGGATCATTGCACTTTGAAATGAAGCCACGAATCAGCCGCTATACCGACGGCGACGACGGTGAAATTATATGTAAAATGTACCGCGATGGCGCAGCCCATCGATCGCGTCGTCGCGCGAACTATTGCATAAGGCGCAAGTGAAAGCGCGCGAACGAAAGAACTCAGCGAGGCTATCCCGTGCAAAACCCCAAAAGCTACGGTCGCGCCCATGCCCGCGCTAAACGAGCCCAAGAAACGAAGGCGCGTCTGGAGCCATCCTTGGATCAGGAACTCCTCGAAGATGGGTGCGACGAGAAAAGCCACGAAGAGCATGAGGAGCGTCATCCCTCTTGAGTCCGTGATTGCTGAGGAACCGCTCTTCAGCGATTCCCAGCCAAGGAATTCGATCGAGCCGACGAGCACAAGAACGATGGCGGCCATTGCGATTCCAAGCACGACCGCGAAAGCCAAGCCGCGCAACGGATCGATCGCACCGCGCACGATCGTCGCGAGCGTCGCACGAGGGACCCGCGCAAGCGAGATCCCGAGTACGGCGTACAGCGTAAGCAGGAACGCGGGAAGGGCGGCGAGGTTCGCCGCCTTCGAATATCCTCCGACTGCATCGACGGCTACGCCGACGGCGATACCAGCGGCAATGCCGACCGCAACGAATAGCCCATAACGCGAGGTGACGATGAACTCGTCGTACGCCGCTTCAACTTCGGGTATGCGCTCGGGGTCGTAGCGGAGCCAGCATAGCAGAGCCGTCCCTCGACTACGCTTCGCTACGCTCGGGATGACAAGGGTGGCGTTGCTCGCTATTGCGGGGGTGGCGGTGCTCGACGTTGCCGAGTCGCTCATGCGGGGATGCTGGCGCGGCGGGCGGTGGCGGCGGCGCGGCGGGCGTCGAGTTCTTCTTCGCCGATGGCGGCGTCGAAGGCGCGCATGCCGGCGAGTTTGAAGCCGCAACGGTCGGCCATCTGTTCCATCTCGATCACCTTGGCGAGATCGATGCCGCGGCCGAGGGTGAACGGTTCGCAGCGGCCTTCGAGCGCAAGCACCATGGTCTCGCTCATGCAGGCAAGCGCGGTGCGGGGCGGGAGGTTCAGGTCGAACTCTTCGCCGGGTTGACGCATGCGTTCGAGGCGCGGTGCGCCCGGCATCAACATATTGCCACCCTCGATCACGAGTACGTCGGGGCGTTCGATCGAGACGCGGCGGCTGACGTCGTGCGGGAGCGAGAGTTCGCAGACGACCGCGCCGGTCTGCAGATCTTCGGGCTGGATCACGTCGGCGGTCGAAGAGGTTGCGGTCAGGATCAGCTGCGCCTGTTTCACCGCGCTCGAGATCTCGACCGAGTACGAGACCTCGCACGGGAGTTCGGGCGCGATCTCTTCGGTGAACTTGCGCAAGCGCGTCTCGTTGCGCGCGACCAGGATGAGATGCTTCACCTTCGGCGCGATCATGCGGGCGCAGGCGGAGCCGATCGAACCGGTGGCGCCGACGACGACGGCAGTCGAGACGGACGGATCGATGCCCATCTCGTGCGCGCCGCGGAAAAGGCTCTGGATGCCGGCGGCGATGGTGAGCGAGTTGCCGGTGGTGACCGGGATCGGCGAGCGTTCGTTGATGGTCACGCCCGCGTCGCCGACGACGCCGGTGAACGCGCCGAGACCGGCCACGTTGGCGCCGAGATCGACGCCGATCTGGATGGCTTTGAGAATGCGGTCGTAGACCTGGTCGCGCGGGAACTCCATCATCTGTTCGGGCAACAGCGGCGCACCGACGAACCAGCCTTCGGTTTCGCGCCCGTCCGGCGTGCGTACGCCGGTCACGTGCGCGACGCCCCAGGGGGGCATCCACTCCATGATCTTGCGGACGATCGGTGCGCCTTTGCCCTTGGCACCGGGCTCGTAACGCGCGACGTCGTCGAGCGAGAGCGGATGGATCACGAAGCAGAACTTCGCAGGTGCGGGCATGTCCTAGGTCTTTTCCGCTTCGCGCTTGAGCGCGGCGAGCATCATCTCGCTGTTCTCGCGGACCTTCTTCTGCAAGGTCGGACCGATCAGTTCGGCGAGCGTCGGTACGCCGAAGTCGTATTCGACCGTGAGCTTGACCGTCGTCACGCCGTCGGCTTCATCGAACGTCCAGGCGCCTTCAAACGTGTCCAGATCGCCTTCGAGTAGCTTGTACTCGATGCGCAGGGTGTCGTCGTGGAAGCGATCCTCTTCGATCCATTCGATCGGGGCTTCTTCGACCAGCGTCTTCCATTTGGTCAGCACCCGATCGGGGTGACGTTCGAGCACGACAACCGTCTCGACGTCGGGCATGAACTCGGGGAAGCGGTCTTGCTCCTTGGCGAGTTCGTACACGGCGCTGGCCGGGGCGTTCACGGTGATGGTGGCTTCTACGTATGGCACTATAGGCGCCCGAGGGTCGCTTTGATGCCGTTGCCTGGTTCGACCTCGCGGCGATTTTTGCCGAGATCGAGGAGCGAGGAGGGAGCAACGCCGTAGCGTTGTGACCGACGCAGCGACGACGAGATCGGCGAAAAGCGCCCGAGGGCGAACCAGGTGAACGGCATCAAAGCGACCCTAGGTTCTCCCGGGCGGTTTCGACCCCTGCGCGCAAGGCCGCAAGAGCGGTCTCGACCTCGGCCGCCGTGACCACCAGCGGGGGCTCGAGCCGGATCACGCGCTGCTGATTGAGCGTCCAGGCCGCGGTCACGCCGAGTTTGACCATCTCGGGGATGATCCATCCCCCGTAGCCTTCGTTCGCGAGTTCGACGCCGCAGAGCAGGCCCAGACCGCGCGCCGTCTTGACGACATCGGGGAACTCGGCCGCGATCGCGAGGCAACCCGCGAGCAGTTGCTCGCCGCGAGCGCGTGCGTTTTCGGCGAGATGGTCTTCTTCGAGCACGTCCATCGCGGCGAGCGCGGCGGTGCAGGCGAGTTCGCTGCCGCCGAAGGTCGAGGTGTGCAGCAGCGGTTGCTTGCCGTACGCTTTCGTCCAGACTTCCGTGCGCGCGATGAACGCGCCGACCGGCACGATGCCACCCGAGAGCCCCTTCGCAAGCGTCATGATGTCGGGCACGACGCCGTCGCGATCGCAGCCGAAGCGATAGCCGCAACGTCCGAGACCGGTCTGCACTTCGTCGGCGATGTAGAGGGCACCCGTGCGATCGCAGGCTTCGCGGACCGCGCGCAGATAGCCGGGCGCGGGAACGTTCACGCCTCCCTCGCCTTGCACCGGTTCGACCACGAACGCGGCCGCATCCCGCAACGCTTCGTCGAGCGCGGCTGCATCGTCGAAGTCGACGAGCATCGCATCGGCGAGCAACGGGCGGAACGGATCTTGGAATGCGGCGCGACCGGAGATCGAGAGTGCGCCGAGCGTCTTGCCGTGATACGAATCGCGCGTCGCGACGATCTTGACGCGGCCGGTCGCGACGCGCGCGAGTTTGATCGCGCCTTCGATCGCTTCGGTGCCGCTATTGCACCAGAACGAAATCGTAAGATCACCCGGCGCGAGTTCCGCGAGGCGTTTCGCGGCGCGACCCATCGGTACGTTGAACATGGTCTTGCCGGAGAGCGAGAGCAGATCCATCTGCGCGCGCACGGCGGCGAGCACCCGCGGGTGCGAGTGACCGAGCGTGAAGACGCCGTAGCCGCCAGCGAAATCGAGGTAGGCTTTGCCGTTCTGATCCCAGATCGTGCAGCCTTGGGCGCGGACTTCGACCGGGGAGCCGGACATGCGCATGACGCGTGCCAGCGGCGGGTTCAGGTAGCGCTTGTAATTGTCGTAGACTTCGTCCAACAACGCCTGCGGCGACTCGGCGCCGTAGAGCGCGTCCTGGGGCTCGACCATGCGTGTGGGTTCGATGGGGGCTTGGGGTGGTCCCTCGACTACGGTGCTTCGCACCTACGCTCGGGATGACAAGGAGGGCGGTGCGCTGCTCCTCTTGGCGGTGGTGCGCTGCTCCTCTTGGCGGTGGTGCGCTGCTCCTCTTGGCGGTGGTGCGCTGCTCCTCTTGGCGGTGGTGCGCTGCTCCTCTTGGCGGTGGTGCGCTGCTCCTCTTGGC
>JBBRTL010000084.1:0-11263 GCA_038244445.1 Vulcanimicrobiales bacterium | reverse complement strand
GGCGCGAAGCCGAGCCCGAACGTCTCGATGGTCGCGACCGAGAAACCGCGCTTCTCGCAGTACGCGCGCGCGCGGCTGCCGGCCTCGCTCTGGAGCGACCGCGCGAAGAACTCCGCGGCGATCCGATTGGCTTCGTAGATCGCTTCCTTCTCGCTCCGCGCGCGGGCCGCGCCGGGCTTCTCCGGTTCGAGTTCGACGTTGGCCTTGCTCGCGAGCATCCGGACGGCGTCGTTGAAGTCGAGGTTCTCGATCTTGCGCGCGAAGCTGATCACGTCGCCGCCTTCGCCGCAACCGAAACATTTGTAGAAGCCGCGATCCGGGTGGACGTGGAACGAGGGCGTCTTCTCGCCGTGGAATGGGCAGAGCCCGACCATGTCGTTGCCGCGCTTGCGCAATGGGACGTACTGCCCGATGAACTCCGCGATCGGAGTACGGGCGTGGATCTCGCGAATGACCGATTCGTCGAACCGCACGGTCGCCAGAGTTCTGCCGACCGGGCGTGGAACACTCTCCGTCATGAGCGTGAAGCGGATATTTGACCCGGTTCATCATTTCATCGAGTTGACGCCGGTCGAAGCTCGCCTGCTGGACACGCCCGTCATGCAGCGCCTGCGCCGCCTACGCCAGCTCGGGCTTGCCTATCTGGCCTTTCCGTCGGCCGAGCACTCCCGTTTCACGCATGCGCTCGGCGCCCTGGCGATGGGGACGCGCGCCTTCGACGTGCTGGTCGCCAACGGCCCCGAGTTCTTCGCCGATGAAGCCGACGTCGCATATCAGCGGCGCCTGGTCCGGGCGGCGCTGGTCCTCCACGACATCGGCCACGGGCCATTCAGTCATGCCTGTGAGGCCGTCCTCGGCCGTCACCACGAAGATCGGACCCGCGAGATGCTCGCCCTGCCCGAGATGCAGACGCAGCTCGACGCGCTCGAGGTCGCGTCCGCCGACGTGCTCGACCTGATCTTGGGCGACGGGAGCGCGCGCTATCCGCATCTGCGCGAACTGGTCAGCGGTCCGAATCTCGATGCGGATCGGATGGACTACCTGCTGCGCGACGCCTACTTCACGGGCGTGCAGAGCGGTCGCTACGACGCCGATCAGTTGGTCGCGTCGCTCCGCCTGATCGAGCGCGACGGCGGATGCGTCGTCGGCATCGATGCACGCGGCGTGGTCGCCCTCGAGTCGTTCGTGCTCGCGCGCTACATGATGTTCGCCTCTGTCTACTTCCATCACACCACCCGCATGTTCGAGCGCATCCTCCAAGACGTGCTCCGCGAGCTTTGGCCGGATCCGCACGCGATCGACCCGATCGACGAGTTCTTGGCGTGGGACGACTTCCGGGTCTTGAACGAACTACGCGGTCGGAAGAGCCCGGCGGCCGAGGCGCTCCGCGAGCGCAAGCGGATCTACAAACTGGTGGCCGAGTTCAACGCCGAGCACGACCTAAGGAAGTTCGAAGCCCGCGACCTCGAGCTCCGCGAACGCTACGGCAGCGAGAACGTCTGGGCTGACGAGCAGTCACAGGTCCTCCACCGGCTCCCGCTCGTCGCGGGAGAGGGCACCCCGACCATCTGGGTCCGGACGGCAGACGGGGTGGTCGACGCCCGCCAGGCCTCCGACCTGATCGCCAAGATCACCGGCACCGCCTACTGGCGCAAGATCTTCGTGAAGCGAGGAGCGACCAGTCTGACCTAGCCGATAGCTGCGACGTCTCGCTTGATCGCGGCCGCCGAGCGCAACGCGAGCGCGGCTATCGTCAGCGTCGGATTGGCCGTTCCGGTGCTCGGAAAGACGCCGCTGCCGAGCAGGTAGAGATTCGGGTGGTCGTGGCTGCGGCAGTCGGCATCGACGACCGACGTCTTGGGGTCGGCGCCCATGCGATGCGTCCCGATGATGTGCCCGGCGCTCTGGAACGATTCTTCGTGCTTGCGATAGGTGACCCCGACCGCGTCGAAGATCCGGTCGTGAACGCGTTGCGCCTCGGCCATTCCGAGCAACGTATAATCGTCGACGCGATACGCGATCTTCGGCCGCGGAATGCCGATAGCATCGCGGCTGTCCCACGCGACCGTAACGCGGTTTTCCGGGTCGGGCAGTTCTTCGTTCAGGCTTGCCAGCCGGAACTGCCGCGCCGCAGATTCGCGCAACGCGTCGCGTAGCTTGGACCCGCGCAGTCCCTGCGCGATCAGCACCTCGGCGTAGACATTTGGATAGCCGACCGGCCACGACCAGCCGTCGTTACCGATCTCGATCCGGAAGGCGGCCCGCGTCGAGCGGAACGTACCGTCGCGCAAATTTTCGATCCCCGAGGTCGAGAGCGGTCCGCGATACGGATAGAGCGGCTCCTTCGCGAGCGCCCAACTCAACTGCGTCGGATGGTCGCTCAGGTTGCGTCCGACCTGACCGCTTGCGTTGGCGATCCCGTTCGGCAGCGCCGCGGTGCGCGACATCAGCAGCAGTTTCGGCGTCTCGATCGCGTGCGCCGCGATGACGAAGATCTTTGCGGTCGCCAGATGCGAGCTGCCGTCGGGCTTCTTGTAGCGAACGCCGGTCACGCGCCCGTCCGATCCGAGTTCGACCGAATACGCGATCGCCGAATCCTCGATCTGCGCGCCGGCCGCGGTGGCCTTCTGCGCGTGTACGGCACCGTCGTATTTGGCACCGATCGGACAGATCGGAATGCAACTCGCGTTGCCGCAGCATGCCGGCCGGTCGTCGAACGGCTCCGAGTTGCGTGCCTGCGGAGTCGACGCAACGTCGAGGCCGAGCGGCGCGACCGCGCGCTTGAGACGCTGGTCGAGATACGATTGTGGGATCGGCGGCAGTGGATAGGCGCCGTCACGCGGCGCGCCGCCCAGATTCGCCTTGGCGTCGCCCGAAACGCCCATCGCCTTTTCGGCCTCGTAGTACCAAGGCGCGATGTCCCCGTACGAGAGCGGCCAATCCATCCCGACGCCGTAGGTCGACCGGAGTTTGAAATCGCTCGGCAGCAGCCGCAGCGCCGTCCCGAGCCAGTGCCAGGTCGTGCCGCCGACGCGGCGTTCGTAGGTGGCCGAAAACGTTTCGGGCCCCGCCTGCACGTAGTACGCGTTCAGATCCACGAACGACGGCGTCGGGGCGTAGGGCACCTCCGGATAGGGAGAACCGACGAACTTCGTGACGGACGTACGGAACAGCCCCGTCGAGGCGCCACGATCGACCGGCGGTCCCGACTCGAGCACCAGCACACGCAAACCCGCCTTGGCGAGGTCGAAGGCGGCAAGATTGCCGGCCACGCCGGCGCCGACGATCAGAACGTCGGCGGAAAGTCCGCTCGCCACGGTTATGCCGGTGCCGGAAGCTTGGCCCAGTAGGCCGGGCCTCCGCAATAGCTGGGCGGCTTCGTGAAGGTGCACGAGCGCCACCCGAGGGCATCCGCCCAGGCCGCGCTCGTCAGCGTGCCGTTCACCAGATACATTCCGGCGTACCAGTTCTGCAAGATTTCGTTGGTCAGGTCGAGCATGGCGAGCTTCTGGAAGATGCCCGCCTTTTCGAGATCCGCAAGGGTCGCCGGCTCCGCGCCTTTCGCGTATCCGGCCTTGGCATAGACCGCGTCAAGGGTCGCCGATTGCTTGGCATCGCTACGGATCGAGCCGAGGTAGAGGGCCCCGGCCGTCGCGTCGAGATCGTCGAAGCCGGTCAGCAGCGACGAGAGCGAGAGAAAGCGCCGGGAGTCTTCGGGATCGGGCGTTGCGCTCGGCGCGCCGCCTTTCGCACACGCCGCGAGAACGCCGGCCGAAGCGACCGCCCCTAGGAGCGCGATGAACCGTCTGCGCCGAAGCATCCCAGCCACGATTAGCGAGCGGGCGGGTTCTCCCTGGTGCGGGCGCAAGGTCGGCCTCCACGCCCAGGCGATGAGAACAGCGCGCTATTCGTTGCTGAAGACCGACCCGTGGGGAATCGCGCTCCCGTTCCAGCCGTCCGGCCACGCGCGCGTGAAATCGATCGATTCGGGCTCGAGCGTAAGCCGCCCGGTTAGGCGATCGATAGTGGCGAAGAGCGCGTGCGTTTGCAGGGTGCCCGGCCCCGTAATCACGATTCGATCGCCGTGCGGCTCGATCGCGAGCCAGTGCGGGTATTCGTCGGGCTTGAGCAGGATGCGCCCGGCCTCGTGCGGATGCGTCGGATCGTGCATGTCGAGGCTCACGACGGCGTGGCCGCTCTGCATCGCCTCTACGAGATAATTTCCGGCAACCACCGGAACCTCGCAGCCGCGGTAGCCGAAGTCGTACACGTGTTGCAACGTCGGTTTGGTCCCCACGAGGTTGTGCATCAGGAACAGTCCGCAGTTGAACGTCGGGACCACGACCGTTTCGCCGTCGCCGAGTAGGCGCGGCTCCGAGGAGTCGGAGGCGTCATCGTTATACCACTGCGGCGCCTTCGGCAGCACGATCGTATCGAGCAGTTTGAGATCGGAAAGACGCCACACCTGCACGACGTGGCTCCTCTGCGCGCCCATCATATCGGCGCTGCTGGTCACCACGCGATCGAGCTTAGCGACCACGGCGAGGCTGTAGGGACGGATATTGCGGTCTATGCGCGGATCGGCCGCGGATCTGCTCTTCACCGCGTTTCCGTGGCTGTCGAATTCCACTAACCCACCGGGGCCGCGATTGAAACCTCCGGTATACTGAAACGTCGCCAGCGTATTCCCGTTAGATAGATAGACGAACGAATGGGGATACATGTACCGACCCACGCTCCCGAATTGTCGCACTAGCCGCGGATGCAACGGGTCCTGCAGGTTGAAACCATACGTGCGATTTGCCAGCCAATCGTTGGCGAAGAGCACACCGTTAGCCGGCATCGCGTAGTTGGTGTGATGCGCCATCTTCGCTCCATTGCCGACGGGAAGCATGCTCAGCAGCTTTCCGAACGGCGTTGCGTCCGGCCCGACGTCGAAGACCGCGAGGAAATCCTTCCCCATGTTGCTCGGCATCGGCATCGAAGCATTGGGGTTGCGAACCTCCATCGCCCACACGAACAAGTAATGACTTGGCTGCCGTGCGGGAGCCGCACCGAGTAGAAGAATCGCGCCCAAGACCAACAAACGAAACGCTAAGGGAGTCTTCACTTCAACCTCCGGTGCGTGCATTTCGCATGCAGTTAAAGCCTCTCGTCCAGGTATCCCGCGAGCGCGTCGACGGCGATGCGCTCTTGTTTCATGGAGTCGCGGTCGCGGACGGTGACCTTGCCGTCCTCGAGCGAGTCGAAGTCGAAGACGGTGCAGAACGGCGTGCCGATCTCGTCCTGGCGACGATAGAGCTGGCCGATGTTGCCTTCGTCGTACTGCGTGCGTACGCCGCGCCTGCGTAGGTCCAGTTCGATCGCGCGGGCGCGTTCGACCAGCTCCGGCTTGTTGCGCGCAAGCGCGAAGACGGCCACCTGGACCGGCGCGATCTTCGGATGGAAGTGCAGGACGACGCGCTCGGACTCTTTGCCGCTCTCATCCGTCCACTTCTGCTTCTCGTAGGCGTCGATCAGCATCGTGAGGGTGGTACGGTCCATGCCGGCCGAACTCTCGATCAGCAGTGGCGTGTAGTGCGCCTTGTTGGCTTCGTCGAAGAACCGCAGGTCTTTGCCCGAGAGCGCCATATGCGCGTCCAGGTCGTAGGTACCGCGATGCGCGATCGACTCGAGTTCGCCCCAGCCCCACGGGAACAGATACTCGACGTCGATGCCGGCCTTCGCGTAATGCGGACGTTCCTTCTCGGTCAACTCGTAGAAGCGCAGACGATCCGCCCTGACGCCATAGTCCGAGTACCACTGCTTGCGGCGCGCGACCCACTCCTGGAACGCTTCGAGATCCTTGCCGTCGTCCGGCACGAAATATTCGAGTTCGGCCTGTTCGAACTCGCGCATCCGGAACGTGAAGTTTCCGGGCGTGATCTCGTTACGGAACGACTTGCCGATCTGCGCGATCCCGAAGGGCGGACGCTTGCGCGCGCTCTGATAGACGTTCTTGAAGTTGACGAACATGCCCTGAGCGGTCTCGGGACGCAGGTAGGCGACGGCCGCGGTATCTTCCATCGGACCGACGTACGTCTTGAGCATCAGGTTGAACGCGCGCGGCGCGGTGAGCGAGTCCTTGGTGCCGCAGTCCGGACACTTGGTCGCGTCCTTGAGATGATCGCTCCGGAAGCGATGCTTGCAGTTCGTGCAGTCGACCATCATGTCGTTGAACGCATCCACGTGGCCGGAGGCCTTCCAGACGAGCGGATTCATCACGATCGACGAGTCGAAGGCGACCACGTCGTCGCGCATCTCGACGTTCTCGCGCCACCAGGCATCCTTGACGTTCCGCTTGAGGACCGCGCCGAGCGGACCGTAGTCGTAGAAGCCGCCGATCCCGCCGTAGATCTCGCTCGAAGGGAAGATAAAGCCGCGGCGCTTCGCAAGCGCCGTGATCTCTTCCATCGTCACGCGTTTTTCGGTCGCGGGTTCCATCGGGCTCCTTCTCGTGTGCGTTCGGGGGTCTCGCGTTATCTGCGGGGCGCGCCGCTCGGTCCGTAGGTCCGGCCGCGCCAGGTGACGCCACCGCCGGCGCTATGCCGGAAGAGCGAGTTCATAAAGACGGCGATCGCGTAGCAGCCGCCGACGGGCGCCCAGAGCGAGGACCAGCGCGGGAAGCGCATGCGCATCATCGCAAGTTCCGTGATCGCGATCGTCTGCGCGATCGCGATAAGACATACGGCGAACGAGAGATAGTCGCCCGAGACGAGACCCCAGATCGCGATGATCTCCGGCAGTGGCGAGACGCACAGCATGAAGGCGATCCCGAGCGCCGATAGCCACGGTTTGCCGCGGACGCCGAGCGCGAAGTTCTTGCTGAAGCCTTCCCATATCTCGCTCGACGATTGATACATCCGCGTCCGCACCAAACCGTTCGCGCCGACCAACGCGATCGGGAAACGACCGTCGCGCTTGAACGCAAGCGCAAGTTCGTAGTCTTCCGCGATCTCGTTCTTGACGACTTCGTGACCGCCGACGCCGTCGTATGCATCCCGACGGATCGCGATGTACTGCCCGTTGAAGAGCGCGTTCTCGAGCTTGGTCGGATCGTGGATGTCGTCGGTCGGACCGAGCGCGAATGCGATCGACCAGATGATACCGGGCATCAGGATCCGCTCGGGCAGCGTGACCAGTTTCTGATCCGGCAGCAGGCTGACCGCCCCCAGACCACGCTTGCGCGCGTAGGCGATCGCCGAGGTGGTCGCGGCCGGCCGGTGGATCGTGTCGGCATCGGTGAAGACGAACCACTCGCCACGCGCGTGCTTGACGCCCTGCGTCACGGCCCACGGCTTGCCGACCCAGCCTTCCGGGAGATCGACGCCACTGATGAGTTTGACGCGTGGATCGCGCTTGGCGATGCGCTCGACGATCGCGTGGGTCGCATCCTCCGAGCGGTCGTCGATCACGATCACTTCGAAGTTCGGATAGTCCTGGGCGAGCAGCGAGTCCAGGCACTTCTCGATCTGACGTTCTTCGTTGCGCGCGGGCACCACGATCGAGACGAGCGGCGAGTCCGCCACCGGCGCGACCGTCGGGACGCGTTCGCCGGAGCCCGCCCAGATGTAGAGCGCGCGGATCGAGTAGACGATATTGAGCGCGAAGAGCGCGATCGCGATGTAGAGCAGCATCTCTAGGCTCCTACCGCGTGGTGGGCACGAGGTTGCGTCTCGGCGCGGAGCTGGCCGCAAGCGGCGGCGATATCCCGGCCCATATTCTTGCGGACCGTGGTCGGAACGCCGGCCTCGTCGAGGATCTTGGCAAAGCGCCAAATGGCGACGTCTTCGGTGCCCTGGAACGGGCCGTCCGGCGTGGTGTTGTACGGGATCAAGTTCACGTGGTAGAGGTGACCGCGCATCAGGTCGGCGAGTTCGTCGGCGTGCGGCTCGGAGTCGTTGAAGCCCGCCAACATGACGTATTCGAAGAAGACCTTGCGTTTGGTCTTGGCTACGTAGCGTTCGCATGCTGCGAGGAGGTCGCCGGTCGAGAACTTGCGGTTGACCGGCATGATCCGCGAGCGGACTTCGTCGTTCGGCGCGTGTAGCGAGATCGCGAGGTTGACCTGCAGATGCTCGTCGCCGAAGCGATCGATCTTATCGACCAGACCGACCGTCGAGATCGTGATGTGGCGATGGCCGAGACCGAAGCCTTGTCCGTCGTTGAGCAGCGCGACGGCGCCCATCACCGCGTCGTAGTTGTGAAACGGCTCGCCCATGCCCATGAAGACGATATTGGTGATGCGCTTGCCGCGTTCGGCGAGTTCGCGCGCGAAGTGGCGGGCCTGGTCGAAGATCTCGGTCGAGGTCAGGTTGCGGGTGAAGCCGGCCTGCCCGGTCGAGCAGAACGCGCACGCGAACGCACAGCCCGCCTGCGAGGAGATGCAGACCGTGTTGCGATCGCCGTAGTGCTCCATCAGGACCGCTTCGACTTCGTTCCCGTCGTGCAGGCGGAAGAGACCCTTGCTGGTCTGCTTGTCGGCGGAGCGATTGATCACGACCGGCGTGACCGATGAAAACGTGACGCCGGCGGCCGTGAGGTCGGCGCGGAGTTCGGTCGAGAGGGTGGTGACGTCGTCGACCGAGCCCAGCAGCTCTTTTGCGTAGGCGCGATAGAGCTGGCGCAGGCGGAACGGCTTCATGCCGAATTGCGCGGCCAACGCCGCGCCATCGGCAAAGCCGGCTCGGCGTGCTAGATCATCGGTCCAGATAGTCAGGGCGTCGCGGGTCACGGCGGACATTGTATCATCCTTCGCCAAGCTCGGGACAGGCTCATAATCGGAAGAGTCCGACTTGTTCGGAGGCCTGGTCGACCTGGCCCGGGGGCGGCTCGGCGAGCCGGTCTCTGACGGCCTTGAGGTCTGCCCATACCATCCGCTTGACCCCCTCGAGTTCGCCGCCGGTCTGCCGGAGGACGTAGGCCGGGTGGAACGTCGCCATCAGCGCGATGCCCTCGGGTCCTTCGAACCAGCGGCCCCGCTGCTTGGTGATCTGGAAATCTTTACCCAGGAACGACTTGGCCGCCGGGGCTCCTAATGCCAGGATGGCCGTTGGGCGGATGATGTCGATCTGCTGATCCAGGAACGGCCGGCAGTTAGCCATCTCGGATGGCTCCGGTGCCCGGTTCTTGGGGCCGCGCGGCCCGGGCGACGTCGGCCGGCATTTGACGGTATTGCAGATGTAGACGTCCTCGCGGGCCAGACCGATGGCACCCAGCATCTTCTCCAAGAGCTGGCCGGAGCGGCCGACGAACGGGCGGCCGGTCAGGTCCTCGGTCTCCCCCGGGCCCTCGCCGACCAGCATCAGCCGCGCGCACGGATCGCCCTCGCCGTAGACGTTGTTGCGGCGTTCGGAACCCATCACGCAGAGCCGACAGGCGTTCGCCGACGAGGCCGCCTTCTCGAGCAGACGCTCGCGGCCGGCGCGCTCCGCCAAACTCATCGGCAGGCGCTTCCCAGAGAAAAGCCGGAAAGACGGGCTGAAACCATGGCGCACATTTCACCGTCGGTTCTCGTCATCCGCCTCGACGCCATCGGCGATGCGCTCGCCCTCGCGCCGCTGCTCGCCGCCCTGCGCGAACGCGCGGTGCCGGTCGACCTGGTCCTGACCGAGCGCAACCGCGACGCGTTGGCGAGTGCCGCCGCGCGGCGGCGCTACGTCGCGCCGTTCACCTTGCGTGACGGATCGAAGATCAACCGCGCCGTCGTCTCCGCATTCGGCAGTGAGCTTCGGGCGAACGGGTACACGCACGTGTTGGTCGCGACCGAGGACCCGGCCGGCTATCGCCTGGCCCGCAGCATCCGAGCAAAGCATCGCATCGGCTTCGAGAACGGCTGGGGCAAGCCGCTCAAGACGCTCTGGATCCGCTCGCTGCTCTCCAAGACGATCGTCCGGACCGCGGGCATGGACGAGAACGCCCCGCATGAGTGCGAGGTGCTCTTCGAGTTAGGCCGCTCCTTGCTCGAACCGGACGCGACCCCGACGCGCGATCTCGCGCAACTCCGACCGATGGTCCTCGACTGCGAGCCGACCCCCGACGCGCGCGTCGCATTTCAGGTGACGGACAAGTGGGAGCGCCTCGGCATAGCGTTTGACGATATCGTCGCGAGCGCGACCGCGATGCCGGCCGCGCGTTACATCGCAGCGTCGAGCGAACGCGAGTACGCGCAACGCTTCGCAACCGCGGTCGGCACGAACGTTGAATATTTCGACACCCTCGAATCGTGGAAAGAAACGATCGCCGCATCGCGCGCGCTCGTCGCGCCCGATTCGGGAGCATTACACGTCGCCGGAATGACCGGCACGCCGACGATCGCGATCTTCCCGCCCCAACCGAACCTCGCACTCCAGACCGCCCGCTGGCACCCCTGGGCCGCCTCCTATCGCATCGTCGAAGCCACATCAGGTTGGCCGATCAAAGCGAATCACGCGCTTCATGATCTGCAAGGTTCATAGCGACGCAACAATTTCGACTCCTTCGCATTCTCCCGATTTCAATCGCGGCAGGAAGGGTTGTAGAAGAGCGTGATCGCTCCCACCCTGCGCTGCGGCACCAAGCCGACGATCTTCGGTCCGTATTCCCGGAGCCGAGGGGACGAAGCGAAATCGCGATCGATGAGTGGTTGTGCGCATCCCGGTAAGGGCTGGCCGAGTCGCTCCGGTAATACCGTTGCGAACGGATGCGTCAGAGCCAGATGAGTATAGGCCTCTTCCTGCGTGGCGATTTGACGGAACGATTGAAGCGTCTTCAGATATGCGTCCAATCGAATATCCCTCGGCTCTACCGCGCGCAGATTCAACCCAGGGTGCAAGGGGTTCGCGGCGACGAAGACGACGAGCGTCAGCGCGAGCGACCACCACAGCACGCGCCGCGGCTTAGGGAGTGCGGCGATGCCGAAGGCGAAGGCCATCAGGACGTAGCCTGCCCATGCGCCGGCATAGTGCGTGCCCATCGTGAACGTGGTCGACATCCGCGAGAAGAGCACTTCGGCGAGCGGGAGTGCGGCCAGCCACATCCAACGCGAACGGAACGGGACGAAGGCGAGCGGCGCGAAGGCGAGCGCGAAGAAGCCGAGGCGCGCGAGGATACCGCCGAAGAACAGCGCGCGCACGTCCTCGCCGGTCCACGCATAGAAGCGATTGGGCTGCCAGGTCGGTGAGGGGTTCGCGTGCGGCTGGATCAGCATGAAGAACGCCACGAGTACCGCGACGCCGGCGATCGC
>JBBRTL010000083.1:0-11274 GCA_038244445.1 Vulcanimicrobiales bacterium | reverse complement strand
CGAGCGAGCCGCCCTGGATCTCCTCGAGCGAGAGGCCCGACCACTCGTAGCTGACGCCCGACGGATCGACTTGTTTTGCGATCTGTTGCATCCGGTCGATGGCCTGTCCGCTGCCGTACCCTTGGGCGGCACTACCGTCGATCTCGATCGAACGGAACAGGTTGTAGTGGGTGATCGTCGGCGGCGACTTGCCGACCGTCGCGTGGACCAGGTCGCTGACCGGCACGATGCCGCCGGCTGCCGAGCGCACGTAGAGACCGTTCAGCGACGAGACGCGGTCGCGGTACGGCGTATCGGCCTGGACGTAAACGCGATACGAGCGGTTGAGATAGTCGAAGTCGTTGACGTAGGCCGAACCCAGATCGACCTGCATCGTTCCGAACAGGTCGCTCAGGTTCACGCCGATCGCCTTGGCTTTGTTGCGATCGATCTCGACCTGCAACTGCGGCGCGTCGATGTGGAACTGGGTGAGCACCTGTTGGGTCGCGCCACCCGGCTGATTGCCGAGGGCGATGTACTTGTTGGCGGTGTCCGAGAGCTTTTGCAGGCCGACGTTGCCGCGATCCTCGAGTTCGTACGAAAATCCGCCGATGCTGCCGACGCCGGCGATCGCGGGCGGATTGAATGCGTAGACGGCCGCTTCCGGGATCTGCTTCTGGAACTTGCCCATCAACCCGTTCGGACCGTAGAGAATGCCGGTGACCGATTTGTCGAACGAGGTCCGATCCTTCCACGGCTCGAGCAGGGTGAACATCAGGCCGCCGTTCGGTGACGAACCGGAGAAGCTGAATCCGCCGATGTCGAAGACGTCGACCACGCCCGGCTGCGCCCGGATGATGTTCTCCGCCTTGATCGCGACCTTACGCTCGCCGGAGAGCGACGTGCCTTGGGGAGCCTGCACGAGCGTGATGAAATAGCCCTGGTCTTCGGTCGGGATGAAACCGGTCGGGGTCGTCTTGAACAGAAACGCCGTGAGCAACAGCGCGATCGCGAAGATGCCGAGCACGAGCCAACGACGCTTGAACATGCCGGGCAGACGTTGCGAGTAGCCGTCTTTGAAGGCGTGGAACTTGCGGTTGAACCAGCCGAAGAAACCGCGCGTCGATTCGGGAAAGTCGCGTAGCAGCAACGCCGAGAGCGACGGCGCGAGCGTCAGCGCGGTGAAGAGCGAGATCGTGATCGAGGCGGCGATCGTGAGGGCGAACTGCTTGTAGACCTGGCCCGTCGGTCCCGGGAAGAAGGCGACCGGCACGAAGACCGCTAGAAGCACGAGCGAGGAGGCGACGACCGCGCTGCGGACCTCGTTCATGGCCGCCGCCGCGCCTTCGACGCCGCTCCGATGATGTTCGTGGGCGTAACGCGCGATGTTCTCGAGCACGACGATGGCATCATCGACCACGAGACCGGTGGCGAGCGTGAGGCCGAAGAGCGTAATCGTGTTGATGGTGAACCCGAACAGCTTCATCACGAAGAACGTGCCGATCAACGAGACCGGGATGGTGACGGCCGGGATGATCGTCGAACGCGCGTCTTGGAGGAAGACGAAGATCACCAGGATGACGAGCAGGATCGCGATGATCAGCGTGATGATCACGTCCTTCATCGATTCGTGGATGAAGGTCGTGCTGTCAAATGCGACGCGATAATGGACGCCGGGCGGAAACGTTTTGGAGAGGGCGTCCAGTCGTCCGAGCACGCCTTGCGAGACGGAGAGCGCGTTCGCCGTCGGGAGCTGTAGGACGCCAAGGCCGATCACGTTGGGGTTGCCGTCGAAGCGCACGAACGACGAGTAGTCCTCCGCGCCGAGTTCGATGCGCGCCACCTCGCCGAGCTTGGTGAAGCCGCCGTTCGGGTTGGTGCGAACGATGATGTTCGCGAACTGGCTAGGATCGGTCAGGCGTCCGACGGCGTTGACCGACATCGTGTACGGCTGATCGGCCGCCTCCGGCGCGGAGCCGATGCTGCCGGCCGCGACCTGGACGTTCTGCTCCTGCAGCGCGTTGACGACGTCGCTGACCGCGAGTCCGCGTCCCGCGAGCTGGACCGGGTTGAGCCAGATGCGCATCGCGTAGCGGCGCTGGCCGAAGATCTGGACGTTCGAGACGCCCTGAACGCGCTTGAGATCGTTGACGACGTTGAGTTCGGCGTAGTTGCTGAGGAACTGGGCGCCGTATTTGCTCGAGTCCGACGTCAGCGCGAGCGCCATCACGAACGAACCGGAGTTCTTGCTCACCGAGATACCGGTCTGACGGACCGAGGCTGGAAGGCTTCCGAGAGCGGACTGGACCGTGTTCTGGACGTCGGCGGCGGCGATATCGAGGTTACGTCCCAGTTCGAACGTACACGTGATCACCGAGATGCCCTGCGAACTTTGCGAGGTGATGTAGCGCAGGCCTTCGACGCCGTTGACCGCCTGCTCGAGCGGGGTGGTAACGCCGCTCTCGACGGCCTGGGGGCTCGCCCCGATGTAGACGGTCGTGATGGTCACGACCGGCGGCGCGATGTCCGGGTACTGCGCGATCGGAAGGGTCGGGATGGCGATCACGCCCGCGATCAGGATGACCAGCGAGCAGACGATCGAGAAGATCGGTCGGCGTAAAAATATATTCGTCACGTCGAAACCCCTAGACACACCCCCGTCCAGAGGCGTTGCAGAAAATACCGCTACCGGGTTTCGAGTGCCGAGACTCGCCGGTCCAACCCATCGAACCGGACATCGAGGCGGTCGAACCGCCGGTTCATCCGCATCTCAAAGTCCTCAAAGCGCCTGTCGATGCCGTCGAAGCGCTTGTCGATAGAGACGAAACGCTCGTCGATGCCGTCGAAGCGCTTGTCGATGGAGCCGAAGCGCATTTCGACGGCGTCCCTGAAGCTCAGGAGCGCGTCGAGGATTTCGCGGGTGGACGGTTCGTTCATAGCCATGAGCGGATTCTACGCCTTGGACATTACCGTTCTGTTTCCTCGAAGCGCCCGTCGGGCCGAGGCGGTTAGTGGAAGGCCTGCTCCGCGTGGTAGGACGAGCGGGAGAGCGGGCTGCTGACGACCTGATGGAAGCCCTTGGTCTTGGCCAGAGCCCCGAGTGCCTCGAACTTGGCAGGGGTGATGAACTCGACGACCGGCAGATGTTTCTTGGAGGGCTGCAGATATTGGCCCAAGGTGAAGATGTCGACGCCGACCGCGCGCGCGTCGTCCATCGTCTGCTCGAGTTCGTCGTCGGTCTCGCCGAGGCCGAGCATGAGCGACGTCTTCGTGTAGCGCTCGGGCGCGCGGCGTTTGGCGTGGCCGAGGATCGCGAGCGACTGGTCGTACTTGGCGCGCTTGTCGCGAACGCCCGGCGAGAGCCGGCGAACCGTCTCGAGATTGTGCGCGAAGACGTCCGGCTCGGCATCCATCACGATGTCGAGGGCGGCCAGATCGCCGCGATAGTCGCCGCTCAGGATCTCGACCTTGCTCCCGGGTGCCTTCTCGTGGATCGCGCGGATCGTGTTCGCGAAGATCAAGGCTCCGCCGTCGGCCAGATCGTCGCGATCGACGGCCGTCAGCACTAGATACTTCCAGCCGAGATCCCGGACCGCTTCGGCCACGCGGATCGGTTCTCCCCAATCCACGACGCCCCGCGGGTTCCCGGTCTTCACGTTGCAGAAACGGCAGCCGCGCGTACACGTGTCGCCCAGGATCATGATCGTCGCCGTGCCCGCACCCCAGCACTCGGCGATGTTCGGACAAGCCGCCTCTTTACAGACCGTATTGAGTTGCAACGAGTTGACCTCGGCCTTGACCCGCTCGTAGTCCTCGCCATGCGGCAGTTGCACGCGCAACCAATCCGGCTTACGCACGCGCGGTTTCTCCGCAGAATCCAACAGGCTGATCTCGATGGCCACTACGCGGTCTTCCCCATACTCTCTGAAACAAGCTGCATATCGAAAACGGTTTCAACCGCCCTCACGATCGCATCCTTAGCCTCGCCGATCGTCACATCGCGACCGGTCTGCACCGAAAGCGACGTCAGGCCCCGATCCGTCAATCCGCACGGATTGATCAACCGGTCGTAGTCCAGCGCCGTACTGACATTGAGCGCGATCCCGTGCAACGACGTCATCTTCTGAACCGCCAGCCCGATCGCACAGATCTGATCCCGCCCGACCCATACGCCGGCATGCTCGCTCCAACGCTCGCCGACAACGCCGAACGAGGCGCACGCATCGATCACCGCGCCCTCGAGCGCTCGGACCAACGGCACGACCTCGCGAAATCTCTCCAAGCGTCGGATCGGATAGACCACCAGCTGCCCGGGTCCGTGATAGGTAACGTCCCCACCACGCTCGATGTTGACGACGTCCACACCGCGTGCCGCCAATGTTTCGCGCGAGAGAAGGAGATTCGCATCGCCTTTCACATTCCGCCCGAGCGTCACCACCGGCGGATGCTCGACGAAGATCCAGGTATCCGGAACCTCGCCGGTTCGCACGCGCTCGTGCACCGCATGCTGGATATCCCAGACCTCGCGATATCCGCGAAGCCCGAGATCGAGCATGCGCGCCTGTCTCGATGCCATGCTATGCGGCCGTCCCTCGACTACGCGCCTGCGGCGCTACGCTCGGGATGACAAGGACGAAGAACGGTAATGAAAGGGACTGAGCAACGCCGCCGGCGCCATCGATAGCGTAGCGAGCGCATGTGCCCGTCGACAGCATCGCGATCGATTGGGGCGTGGTTGCGTTGCGCGTTCTTGGGCGGCGTTCCGATTTTTTCGCAATCGCCATGGATGGCGACTTCCTTTGAAAGTTGCGAAAAAACGGACGAGTAGGAGCGACCACGATGGTCGCGACGAACGTCCGCCCAAGAATGCGCAGCGCATCCACGCCCCAATCGATCACACCACCATCCACCTAATGCGCGACCGGAGTCTTCGGTTTCGGGTTGACGATGTGGATGGCTTTGCCATGGGCGGCTTCGGCGGCGTCCATGATGCCTTCGGTCAAGGTCGGATGCGGGTGGATCGAGAGCCCGATGTCTTCGAGGGTCGCGCCCATCTCGAGCGCGATAACGCCTTCGCCGATCAGCGACTCGGCCTGCGGTGCGACGATGTGCATGCCGAGCAGCAGATCCGTCTTCGCATCGCCGACCAGTTTGATCACTCCGTCCGACTCGTTCATCGTGCGCGCGCGACCGCTCGCGGCGAGCGGGAACTTGCCGATGCGGACTTCGTAGCCTTTGGCTTTCGCCTCTTCCTCGGAGAGTCCGATGGTCGCGACTTCCGGATCGGTGTAGACGCAGTTCGGGATCGCGATCGGATCGAACGCGGCCGACTTATCGCCGGAGATCACTTCGGCGGCGATCACGCCTTGCTTCATAGCGCGATGCGCGAGCATCGGCTGACCGGTCACGTCGCCGATCGCGAACACGCTGGCGACCTTCGTGCGCAACTGTTGGTCGACCACGATGAAGCCCTTATCGTCGGTCGCCAGACCGGCGGCCGCGAGATTGAGATTGTCGGTGATCGGACGACGTCCGACCGCGACCAGCACCATGTCGAACTCGCGGGTCTCGTCTTTGCCGTTCGTGCCGGCGCCGTTGAAGGTCGCCTTGACGACGTTGCCGCTCTTCTCGATCGCGCCGACCTTGGTGTCGAGCATGATCTCGACGCCCTGCTTCTTGAGGATGCGTCCGAGCGTCTTCGAGATATCGGCGTCGGTGCCGGTCAGGATCTGCGGGAGCGCTTCGATCACCAGGACCTGCGCGCCGAGACGCGTGTAGACGGTCGCGAACTCGAGGCCGATCACGCCGCCGCCGATCACCAGCATCGTTTTCGGGATGCGCTTCATCTGCACGGCGTCGTCGGAGTTGATGATGCTCTCGCCGTCTCGCGGCCAGGCCTTCACGTCGATCGGTGCCGAGCCGGTCGCGATCACGACGGTCTGCGCGACGATCGTATCCTCGCCGCCGTCGTTCTTCTTGACGACGACCTCGGTCGGGCTCTTGAACGACGCTTCGCCGTATAAGGACTGGACGCCGTTGGCTTTGAAGAGCGTCTTGACCCCGCCGACGTTGGAGTTCACGACATCGCTCTTGAATTTGGCGACGCCCTCGCGGTCGACTTCGGCCTTCGGGACCTTCAGCCCGATCGCGGCGGCGTGGTCGATGTGGCGTACGACTTCGCCGACGTGGAGCAAGGCCTTGGTCGGGATGCAGCCCCAGTTGAGGCAGACGCCGCCGACTTCGTCGCGATCGACGCAGATGACGCTCTTACCGAGTTGCCCGAGGCGGATGGCGGCGTGGTATCCGCCCGGTCCGGCTCCGATAACGACCGCGTCGACTTTGTGCTCAGCCAATTTCTTGCTCCTGATTGATAGTGTCCGGCATAGGGCTCCGACCGTCATCATACCAGGCGGCAGAAGCGCCGACTCCGACTTCGAGCGAGGCCCGGGCGGCAGCCAGCAGTTCGGGCGAGGACTCCGCGAAGCGACTCTCGCATTCGGCCGCATCCCGCTCCTGTGGGTTGAGGGCATCGGCGGCTTGTGAGAAGGCCCGGACCGCTTCGGCGATGGCCGGGCCGACCTGCATCAGGAAGTTCCGCAACCGGAACGCGCGAGCGGCGAAGAACAGGCGGACGGCGAGGCCTCTATTGCCGCGCGCGAGGGCGATCCGCCCGGCGATCTCGGCGGCGGCGGCGACGTACTCGGGGCTGGCCTCGATCATCAGATACTCGATGGCGGTCCGCAGGGCAAGCGAGGCTTCCACGACCTCCCCGCGCGCCAACTCGATGCGGGCCATGATCTGGAATCCCCAGGCCCGGTACGCTTCGTTGCCGAGAAGCTCCGAGGCCGCCAGCGAGAGCGCGCACGAACGCTCGGCCGCTTCGAGGTGGCGGGCTGCGTAATGCGCCTCGGCCATGTTGCCGTGGACCAGGATGCGGATCGCTTCGCCACCGGGTTCGAGCGCGAGTTCGAGAGCGCGTTCGTAGTGAACGAGCGCCGCATCCGGATCCAAGCGCCCTTCGAGCGCGACGTTGCCGAGATTGCAGAGTCCCGAGGCGACGCCGCGGTGATGGTCGATGGCACGATGCAGCGCGACGGCAGTCTCGCCGAACTTCTCCGCCTCGTCGATCTCGCCGACACCGAGCGACGCGACCGAGAGCAGGTTGTAGGCGCGGCCGAGCGAGAGCCGGTCGCCGACCTGGGTGAAGGCGCCGATCATCGACGGACCCTGCTGGAGCATCGAGACGTAGTCGCCCGACGCGTAGCAGAGACGCAGGTAAGCGTAGGTGAGAAGAGCGATATCGGCGGGCTCGAGGATGCCGGCGTTCTGCGCGACGTCGAGCGTGCGACGCGTCCAGCGTAACCCCTCGGCGAGACGCCCGCGGTCGCCCCAGTACGAGGTTAGGACTCGGACGATCTCGATGCCGATGTGAAGGCGTTCGGGATGATGCAGGGCCCAATCCAGCGCCGAACGGTAGTCGTCATATCGTTCGCTTGCCGATGCCACCAACTCGAGCAGGTCCGACGACGCATATGCCTCGTGCAGACGAACTGCATTGTCGCGCATGCGAATGGCGTGGCGTTGTGCGAGAGATGCACCAGCGCGAACGGCTTCCTCGCGCCGGCGCGCGACTGCGCGAACGGGTGCGAGCACCGAGAAGCGATCGTCGCCTCGCGCGACGATCAGCGAATGTGCGGCCAATTCGTCGAGCGCGGCGCGCGCCTGTTCCGGCTTGAGTTTCGCGTCGCCGAGCACGCGCGCGTCGTCGGCATCGAACCAGTTGCTGAACGTCGCGCAGGCCGAGAACAGGGTCCGCGCGGCCGGACTCAGGAGGGATGCACTCCACTCGACGGTCCGTTCCAAGGTCTGGTGTCGCGGGTCGGTCGCGTGTTCGGTCGTCCGGAACTGGGACGGTACGATGCGCCGCAGCTCGCGCGCGAGTTGCGCGAGCGTGATCGTCGGGTAACGCGCGATCGCCAGGTCGATCGCGATCGGAAGACCGTCGAGCGCCGTCGCGATCGCGGAGATCCGATCTTCGTCGAGATGGTCCGGAACGAACCCGGCCTGTTTGGCGCGCAGGCAGGCGAGTACGAACGCACGCGCGTCGCCGTGCGGAAGCGGCCCGACTTCGACGATCGTCTCGTTCTCGAGGCCGAGCCGATGACGACTGGTGGTGAGGACGCGCGCGCCCGGAATCGCGGCGATTCTCGCGCAGAGCGCGCGCGCTTCTACGAGGACGTGCTCGCAGTTGTCGATGAGCAGTGGACGCGGCTTCGCGCGCAGGCTCGCCTCGATCGCCGCGGCGGCGTCGATCCCCGGCGATTCGCGGGCGTTCAAGGCGACGGCGATCGCATTTGCGACCGCGCCCTCGGCCGTTCCGGCGAGCGACGCGAAGGCGAAATCGCCGCCATCTTGAGCGGCGGCTTCGAGAGAAAGACGCGACTTGCCGGAACCGCCGGCTCCGACCAGGGTGACCACGCGCCCTTCGGTCAGGACGTCCGCGATCAGGCCAAGCTCGCGCTTACGCCCGACGAACGGCACGCGAACGTCGACTTCTCGAAGTGTGCTCATATGTTCGACAATGTACTTTTGGTTTGGGGCAAGCCTCGACCTCGGTGGCGGCGAAAATGGACCGGACCATGGCCAAAATTGGATGGGCCGGGCTCCTTCCGCGCCTGGACAGGGCCTCGATCGTCCCTCTCTACCAGCAGATCCACGAGCACCTGCGTGAGGCGATCCTGGCCGGCACGCTTCCCGAGTCGACGCGCCTTCCACCCGAGCGGACGATGGCCGACGAACTGCACGTGAACCGGAGCACGGTCGTCCGGGCCTACCGCGAACTGGTGACCGGCGGTTTGATCGAGCAGCGAGTCGGTTCGGGTTCCCGGGTCGCACCCTTGCGCGCGGGTCAGCCGGAACGATCGCCGACCGTACCATGGTGGGTCACGCTGCCGCCGTGGCGGGTCGGCGAGTTCCCGATGGTGCTCGGCGAGTTGGCCGCCAAACAGGAGCCCGGCCGGATCTCGTTCGTCCAAGGGGTTGCGCCCGACGAACCCTCGCCGTTGGTCGAACTCGCGACCTCGTTCGAACGGGTCGCGCGCGATCCGCGCTTCATCCTTTCTTACGGCGATTCCGAGGGCTACGAGCCGTTGCGCGGCGCGATCGCCGAACGGATGCGCGCGCGCGGTGCGCGTACGGTCGAGCCCAAGAACGTGATCGTGTTGACCGGCTCGACCCAGGGCATCATGATCGTCGCGCAGAGCTTGGCGGAGCCCGGCGACGAGATCGTGGTCGAACAGCCGTCCTATCCGGGTGCGTTGCAGATCTTCCAGATCTGCGGCCTGCGCGCGATCGCCGTGCCGGTCGACGACGAGGGTATGCGTGTCGATCACGTCGAGGCGATCCTGCGTACGCGCAAGCCGCGCTTCATCTACACGATGCCGTCGTTGCACAATCCGACCAATGCGACCATGAACCTCGACCGGCGCGAACGCTTGGTCACGATCGCGCGCCGCGCCGGCGTCCCGATCGTGGAGGACGATCCGTACGGCCCGCTGCTCTCGCGCGATCTCCCGCCCCTCGTCGCGCTCGCGCCGGATCACGTGGTCTATCTTTCGACCTTCTCCAAGACGATCGCGCCGAGCTTGCGCATCGGATGGCTGGCCGCTCCGCGCACGATTCTCGAACGTCTTCTGATGCGCAAACAGGCGCACGACATGGCGACCAGTCTCTACGTGCAGGCGGCCGTCCACGACTACCTCGAACGCGGGTACGACGCGCACGTCGCGCAGTTGCGCGAGGAGTTGCTGACGCGCCGCAAAATCGCGGATGAAGCGATCGCTGCGAACTGGCCGGCCACCGTACGGATCAGCAAACCCGCCGGCGGATTCTACCTGTGGGCGACGACGCCGCGCGAGTTGCGCGCCCGCCCGCTCCTGGATGCCTCGGAGCGTTTAGGCGCGTCGTTCCTGTTCGGCGAAGCGTTCTATCCCGGGCAGGGCGGAGATCACAACTTTCGCTTGGCGCTGACCGCCGCGACCCGCACCGAGATATCGGAAGGGATCGCGCGGATCGGCAAAGCGATCGCGTCCCTGCGCACGTGAACGAGCTTCGGCGCGCTCTCCTGGATTGGTACGCGCGCGACGGACGGGCGACGCTGCCGTGGCGCGTCGAGCGAGATCCGTACTTCACGGTCGTGAGCGAGTTCATGCTGCAGCAGACACAGGTGGATCGGGTCGTGCCGAAGTTCGCCGCGTTCGTCGCGTCGTTTCCGGATTTCGCGATGCTCGCGCGTGCGAGCATCGCGGACGTCTTGCGCGCGTGGAAGGGGCTCGGGTACAACTCGCGCGCCGTACGGCTGAAGCGGTTGGCAGATGCGGTCATCGCCGAATATGGCGGCGCGATGCCGCGGGATACGGCGCGATTGCGGACACTGCCGGGCATCGGCCCGTATACGGCCGAAGCGGTCCGCGCGTTTGCATTCGACGAAGATACCGCGGCCTGCGACGTCAACGTCCGCCGCGTCGTGCACCGGCTTGCGTTCGGCATCGAGTTTCCGCCGCGGGCGACGGCGAGCGAACTCGACGCGCGCGCGCTCGCGCTCGTGCCGCCCGGTCTCGCGCACGACTGGAACTCCGCGATGATGGATCTGGGCGCGACGATCTGCACGGCACGCGCACCGAAATGCGGGATCTGTCCGCTCGCAGCGTTCTGCGTCGCCGCCCCGATCGATCCGGCCGCGCTCGAAGCGGCGCGGAAGGCGAACGCGCGCCCGGGTTCGCCGCAGGCAGCGCTCCGTTTCGAAGAGACGGCCCGCTACGCGCGCGGCCGGATCGTCGACCGCCTGCGGGAACTCCCGCCGGAGCGGGCGATCTCGTTGCTCGATCTGCACCGCGATCTGGCCGCCACGCTTCCGGGCCGGGATCCGGAGGCGCTCGCGACGATCGTCGGCGCGCTGGTACGCGACGGCCTGGTCGAAGGCGACGAAGAGTTCCGCCTCCGCTCGTGAGGCGACGCCCGATAGTTGTTTTGCATCATTGTCCGCATGCGCCGACCGGGAGTATGCTTGCTCGCGGAGGTACCGATGACCGACGCGACGGCTTTCAACTTCTCGAGTCTCGGCGTTGCCGGAGCGTACGAGCAATACTTGGTGCCGCGCATCTTCGGGCCGTGGGCCGAGACGCTCATCGACGCGCTCGACGTGCGCCAGGGCGAGGCCTTACTGGATATCGCCTGCGGGCCCGGGACCGTCACCAAGGCCGCGGCGCGGCGCATCGGCGACGGCGGCATCGTGGT
>JBBRTL010000082.1:0-11443 GCA_038244445.1 Vulcanimicrobiales bacterium | reverse complement strand
GCCCCGCGATCGCCCAACGCCTCATCGATATGCGCAGCCCCGACCCCGCCTGCAAGCCTGACCTCGCGATCGCGGCACTGGTCGGGGCCGCGAGCGACGGCGGGGAGAAACGAACCGTCCCCGGCAACGCGCTCGTCGGATCGACCTACGCCCTATCCGAAAAAGAACGTCACGAACGAGGCATCGGCACGCTGCCGAAATCGCTCCGCCAGGCGATCGACGCGCTCGACGCGGACGCCGTGGTGCGCGCGACGATCGGCGACCATATCTATCACGCATTCAAAGACGCGAAGCTCTCGGAGTACGAAACCTACCGGAAAGCCGTCCACGAGTGGGAACACCGCGCGTACTTGCGCTTGTACTAAGGAACGACGACGAGGAAGAAGAACAAGCGGCGAACTGCAATCGTCATGGTACCTACCGTGCGGAGGAAAGTGCCGCGAAGAGATCTGCCGCTAGGAAGGTCTTCGGGAGCGATGCGTCCCAGCCGGGTTGCCGAGTGCCGCCGATGCCGATGAAGCGCGGATTCGCGCCCAAGAGCGAGGCGTGGATCGCGGCGCAGTCGTCGGGTACGCGATCGCGATCGATGATGACGGCGTCGCTCGGCTCGACCGCGAAGCGTTCTTGGAGTTCTTCGAGGTTCTGGTACTCGCGGACGCGATAGCCTTTGGAGCGGAGTTCGTAGGCGATGAACGGGCCGAGGGTTGCGTCGCCGACGACGACCGCGACGTGCGGTGCGCGTGCGATCGCGCCCGTGCGCGGTAAGGCGACGGAGAAGGTGCTGCCCCGATCGACTTCGCTGTGGACGGTCAGTTTACCGCCATGTTTCTCGACCAGCGTCTTGACGACGAACAAGCCCAGCCCGGTGCCGGGGATGCGCGCCTTCTTCGCGTTGGACGCGCGTGCGAAGCGACGAAAGAGCGCGGGGAGTTCTTCGGGCGGGATGCCGATCCCGCGATCGGTGATATCGACGCGCACGAAGCCGCCTTCGTCGTCGCGTACCGCGACCGAGACCGGTGCTTCGTCGCCCGAGTACTTCACGGCGTTACGCAATAGATTCTCGAAGACCTGACGAAGGCGCTCGCGATCGCCCGGAACGGTCACGCCGTTCGCTGTGCTCGTCACCTGGAAGCGTTCCGGCTCGTCGGTCCGGTCGATGATCTCGCCGAGCAGCGCTT
The DNA here is from genome assembly GCA_038244445.1 of Vulcanimicrobiales bacterium. GTDB lineage: Bacteria > Vulcanimicrobiota > Vulcanimicrobiia > Vulcanimicrobiales > Vulcanimicrobiaceae > JALYSX01. Next base: position 10,265 of record JBBRTL010000082.1, on the reverse strand, counting down.
GCAGGTCGACCGGCTCTTCCGCGATCTCGAGTTCGCCGTGCTCGATCCGCGAGAGGGCGAGCGTGTCGTTGGCGAGCGTCGTCAGGCGGAAGACGTTGCGCCGGATCGTGCCGGCGGCGTCGCGAGCGTCGTCACCTTCGAGGGCGCCTTCTTCGATCAACTCGGCAAAGCCGAGGATCGTCGTGAGCGGTCCTTTGAAGTCGTGGGCGAGGATCGTGATCAGGTCGTTCTTGAGCTGGTTGAGACGGATGACCGAGGCGCGTTGACCTTCGAGTTCGTCGATGCTTGCAGTCAAGCGTTCGTGCATCTCCTGCCGTTCGATCGCGTAGCCGAGCGCGCGACGCAAGGTCAGCTCGCTGACGTGCCCTTTGAGCAGGTAGTCCTGAGCACCGGCGGCGACCGCTGTGGTCGCGAGGGCTTCGTCGTCCTGGCCGCTGAGAATGACGATCGGCATGGACGGAGCGGCTTCGCGTACGCGAAGAAGGGCGTCGACACCCTCGGCGTCCGGCAGCGACATATCGAGCAGTGCGACGTCGTACGTCTCGGTACGGAGCTTGCTTTCGGCCTCCGAGACGCGTTGTGCTACCGAGGTCGCGTACGAATCGTCGAGGAGTGCGCGCACGAGCGCCGCATCGGCAGGACTATCTTCGACGACCAGCACGCGCATCGGTGCGTGCATCTCAGGCTTCCACGTCCGACGGCAACTTGACGACGGTCAGCCAGAAGTCTTCGATCATGCTGACGATCTGCAGGAAGCGGGCCAGATCGACCGGCTTTCGGATGTAGCAATTGGCGTGGTACTCATAAGCCTTGAGGACGTCCTGATCGGCCTCCGAAGTCGTCAGCACGACGACCGGGATGGTCTTGAGCGCGTCGTCGGTCTTGATCAGGCGCAACACTTCACGCCCGTCCATCTTGGGCAGGTTCAGATCGAGCAGGATCAGGTCAGGTCGAGGGGCCTTCGCATACGCACCGGTCCGCCTCAGGTACGCGAGCGCTTCTAATCCGTCGGTCACGATCGTCAGACGATTGGCGATCTTGCCGTCGCGAAACGCTTCCTCGGTCAGACGCGCGTCCGACGGGCTATCTTCGACCAATAGAACCTCGATCACGTTATCGGACTCGACCACATCGCCTCCTCGGTGCCCGCCAGCGTAAACGCGAACGACGCCCCCCGGCCTTCTTCTGACTCCACCTCCATTCGCCCGCCGTGGCGGTCGACGATCCGCTTGCAGATGGCCAGACCGATGCCCGTCCCGCCGTACTCGCCACGAGTGTGGAGGCGCGAGAAGATCCGGAATATCCGCTCGTGATACTCGGGCGCGATGCCGATACCGTTGTCCTTGACGGCGACCGTCCAGACGTCCCGCCCGACCCGGCGTGCCGTGACGTCGACGCGCGGGCGCGCCGACCGGTTGTACTTGAGCGCGTTGCCGATAAGGTTCTGGAGGAGCTGTCCGAGCTGGATCTCGTCGCCCGTCACGCGCGGCAGCGGACCGATGACCACCTCGGCGCCGCGTTCCTCGATCGAAGCGCGCAGGTTCGCGACCGCTCGGCGGGCGACCGCATCCAGGTCGACCGGCACCAACGGCTTACCGTGGGTCGAGACGCGCGAGTATTCGAGCACGTCGTCGATCAGCTGTTGCATGCGCTTCGCACCGTCGACCACGAAGCCGATGAACTCATCCGCATCCGCGTCCAGCCGGCCGGCATAGCGCTTCTGCAACAGTTCGGTGAACGAAGCGATCGTCCGGAGTGGCTCCTGAAGATCGTGCGACGCGACGTAGGCGAACTCGCGCAAGGATTCGTTGCTCCGCATGAGCGCCATATTGCGCTCGTCGACCTGCTCGCGCAAGCGCTGCTCCTCGGCCAAACGCCGGTGCTCGAATCGGATCGCGACGACAGCCAGGACGATCGTCATCAGAACGATCGTCAGAATCGATACGATAATCGCTTCCTGAACCTCGAGACTCAGCCGATTCGCGACCGCATCGGTCTCGGTTCGCGCTTCGGAGATATGGCCGCGGATGCGGTCCATCATCGTCTTTCCGAGACGCAGACGCCGATCGGAATCGGACGGCGACGTCCCGCTTTCGATCGGCCGCGCAACCTCGCTCTCCCACGAGCTATGACCCGTCCGCAGCGCATCTAGATCGTCCCGGATGCTGGACAGGCTCGGATTTCTGGCCGCCTTCTCCAGGTCCGCAAACGCCTTCGGGTAGCGCGCGCCGACATCCCGATACGGCTTGAGAAACAGGGGAGAGCCGGTCGCGACATAGCCGCGGATCCCCGTCTCTTCGTCGCTCACGATGACCAGCATGGTCTGCAGATCCAGGCGCGTGTTGTTGGCCGTCCGCAGATCGGCGCGGATATTCGCGATGACGAGATAGGCGATGATACCGACCAACATCGTTCCAAGGACGATCGCTCCGAGCGCCATCGTGCTCGGCTCGAAGCGGGCGCGTAGCCGCTTCAACGCGCAGCTCGCAGGGCGGCCCAGACCACCGCGACGTCGTCGCGGGTGGTCCGCAGATTCCCGATCGCCAGACGCAGGACGTAGCGGCCGTCGATCTCGGTATGCGAGAGAAAGGCCGTGCCGTCCGCGTTCACGCGCGCCAGGATCTCGCGATTGGCGGCATCGGTCGCCTCCGGCGACGTTCCCGGCGGTTCGAAGCGGAAACAGACGACCGAGAACGGGTGCGGTGCGACCACGCTCCAGCCCGGCTCGGCTGCAACCCAGCCCGCGAACTCCGCGGCGAGCGCGATGTGCGAGCGGAGATGCGCGCGCAGACCTTCGGCGCCGTAGTAGCGCAGGACGAACCAGAGTTTGAGCGCGCGAAAGCGTCGACCCAACTGCAAGCCGTAGTCCATGTAGTTGCGGACGTCGCCGTCGGTCGTCTCGAGATAGGCCGGGACCAGACTGAACGCCCGACGCAGGAGCGCTTCGTCGCGGATGTAGAGCACCGAGAGGTCCATCGGAACGAATAGCCACTTGTGCGGATTGAAGACCAGCGAATCGGCCGCGTCGGCGCCGTCGAGGATGTGGCGGAACTCCGGCACGATCGCGGCCGCTCCCGCATAGGCCGCATCGACGTGCAGCCAGACGCCGTGCGCCCGCGCGATCTTGCCGATCTCCGGCACCGGATCGATCGATGTCGTAGACGTCGTGCCGACCGTCGCGACAACCGCCATCGGACGATGGCCGGCGGCTCTATCCGCCGCGATCGCGGCTTCGAGCGCGGTTGGAAGCATCCGAAACGCATCGTCGCATGCGACCTTGACCACATTTTCTTGCCCGATTCCGAGCGCGATCGCCGCCTTCTCGACATGCGAGTGCGTGTGCGCCGTGATATAGATACGCAGCTGCGGAAGATCCCGACCGGTCATACCCTTGCGCCGGATATCCAGGTCGAGCGCCTCGCGCGCCGCCGCCAGCGCCGTAAACCCGGCGATCGACGCCGTATCGTAGATGATCCCCGTAAACGCATCCGGCAAGCCGAGCAAGCGTCCGAGCCAGCGCATCACGACCGCCTCGAGTTCGCTCGCGGCCGGCGACGTACGCCACAGCATCGCCTTCACATCCAACGTCGCTGCAAGCGCCTCCGCCGCGATCGCGACCGGCGCCGCACTGGTCGCGAAATAGGCGAAGAACCGCGGATGGTTCCAGTGCGTGATCCCGGGAAGGATGATCCGCTCGAAGTCGTCCATCAGCGCATCGAACGACTCGCCCGCCTCGGGTGCGGACTCCGGCAACGCCGCGACGATCTCTCCGGGCTTCGTCTGCGCGAGCACCGGGAAGCGCTCGGGGTGTTCGAGGTAGTCGTCGATGAATCGGCCGACGCGCGCGAACTCGGCTTGCAAGATCTCCATCCGGGTTCGTTGTCCTACGCCAGCCGTTCCAGCGCCTGCGTGGCCGTGCGACGCGCGAGCGCGCAGATGGTCAGCATCGGATTGACCCCGGAGGCCAGCGGAAAGGCGCTCGCGTCGGCGACCAGCAGATTCCGGCACCCGCCGACCCGACCGGCCCCGTCGATCGCGCCGCGCGCGAACTCGGCATCCATTCGCGCAGTCCCCATCTGGTGCGCGGAGAAGAGCCCGATCCGATTCGGCGCGGTCGAGGTCGCTGCGAGGCCGCGCCCGAAGCGCGCGCGTTCCGCCGAGTTCGCGTCGGCCCGCAGTTCCAGCGGAGCCCCGTGGAGCGTGCGCACCCGGGTCGCGCCCGCGGCCAAGCCCAGTTCGGCCAGGCGGGTCAGGCCGAACGTGAGATGCCCGGCGTCGTAGCGATCGAGACGGTAGCGGATCCCCGGCGCATCGTCCGTGCCGACCCGACCCGCGCCGCGATCCCGCACGATCGCGATCAGCGCGGCCGTCCGCGCGATCCTCGTCATGTCGCCGGCGTGCTCGTCGCGCCCGAGCCACGGCACCGCGAGCGCCGCCAGCCCCGGATGTGCCGGCGCGACCTCCAATACGACGCCGTAGGCGTCGTCGAGCGTCGCGAACTCGTCGCAGAGCGCCGACTGGGTCGGACCGCGCCAGGGTTCGATCGGCTCGTCGAACTCCGCCAGGATCGCGCTCGTCGGATGCACGCGCAGATGCGCACCTAGATGCGGCGAACGCACCCCCGCCGTCGCGAGCAACGCCGGCGTCCGCAACGTCCCGGCCGCACAGACGATCGTCGCCGCGCGGATCTCGCACGGCGCACCCGCGATCGCGACCCGCACGCCGACGGCCACGCCATCCTGGACCAGTATCCGTTCGACCGGAGCGTTCGCGACCACCCACCCATCCCGATCGAGTACCTCGCGCAAGAACGTCCGATCGCCCGACCGTTTCGTCTCGTACGCGCACCCGAATCCGCAATAACCGCATCCATCGTTCGTACACGCCGCATTCCGTGGTTGGGCGACCGCATGCCACCCAAGGGCCGCCGCGCCGCGCAGGATCGCACCGTTGTTGCGGTTATGCCGCGCCGCCGGGACGAGATCCAACTCTCGTTCGAGCACATCGTAGTGCGGCCGCAACGACTCCGCGAACTCGACGCCGCTCTCCCGCTCCCACTGCGCCGCGACCGCATCGCTCAACCGCAACGACGTCGTCCAGTTCACCGCCGTCCCGCCACCGACACACGCCCCCGCCAAGATCGAGACCCCGAGATCGTCGCTCGCGCTCAACCCCGACTCGAGATACAGCTCCGCAAACGCATCCCGCTCGCTCTGCCGCCGAGCCACCGCATCCGGCCACGGTCCGGCCTCGAATACGGCCACCCGCAACCCCGCCCGCGCAAACGCGCTCGCCGCCGCCCCACCGCCCGCACCCGATCCGATGACGATGACGTCAACGCGATCCGGCGGGACCTCGTCGGTTCGCGGATGCGGAGCCGAACCTATCGGAAGATCATGCAACGGACCCGGATAATCGATCCGCGCCCACAGCGCGTTCCGCTCACCCGCATCGTCCGACGAATACGCCAGAAACAACGCCAGTCGAACCAGCGCCGCAAACCCCGTCCGTAGATCCGGAATCGGACTCATCGCCATCGACCGTAACATGCGCTCCCGCGCCGCCGACGATCGCCGCGAGAATCCAAGCGCATACAACCCACGCAGTAACAACCGCAACTTCGCAGCCCGAGCCGGAACCAGACGGTCAACAGCCTGCGCCATCTGCGCCGCCCCATCGCGAGGCGCACCGTCCGGAACAACAGCCGAATAGACCGCTCCTAAGACATCCAACTCAAATGCGAGCATTGTCGCAAAGACTCTGCGCGCCGACGCCTAAGGTTCCTCTACAATGAGCAACGCAAAATCGATAACCGCCCCCGGAGCCCCCGCGCCGATCGGCCCGTACAGCCATGCCGTCGCCGCCAACGGCTTCCTCTTCTGCAGCGGCCAGACGCCGATCGACCCCGCCACCAACGAACTCGTCCAAGGCGACATCCAAGCCCAAACCACGCAAGTCATGAAAAACGTCGGCGCCGTCCTGAGCGCAGCCGGCCTGGATTACGGCGATGTCGTAAAGACGACGATCTTTCTTGCCGAGATGTCGGACTTCGCCGCCGTCAACGAAGTCTACGGAAGCTACTTCGGCGAGACCAAACCGGCCCGCTCGACTGTAGCCGTCAAAACGCTCCCCAAACACTGCAACGTAGAAGTCGAAGTCCTCGCGCTGCTCCGCTAAACTCTCACGTGCGGCGCGAGAACTACGGCGCCGGAGTGTGTCCGCCGTCGAGGGCGGCGAAGCGCATGCGGGCGAGGGATACAATCGTCGGATCTAGGGATGCGGCGGCCAATCGGAACTGTTCCATCGCGAGATCGTTCTTGCCGGCATCCTGATACGTCTGGCCGAGCACGACGTGCAATGGACCGTCGTGCGGATTGATCGCGATGCCCTTTACGAGAACGGCTTCGGCTTGATCGAAGAGCTGATGTTGTTCGTATTCCAAGCCGAGATCGAAGTACGCGTCTCGTGCGAAGGGTGAGAGCGCGAGCGCTTTCACGTACCACGCCACGGCGCCTTTCCAATCGCCTCGGCTATCGGCCAGGAAGCCGAAGTTGACGAGAGCTTCCGCTCGTTCGGGCGCGAGCGCGGTGGCCCGGGTGAGGATCGCTTGGGCCTCGTCGTCTTTGCCCATCTCGAGATACGTCGCGCCGAGATTATCCGCACATGGATAGCTGGTCGGGTCGATCGCGAGGCAACGTTTGAAGTTGCCGCTGGCGAGGTCGAAGGCGCGCAGGTCGAGCATAGCGAGGCCGAGGCCGTTCAGGGCCGTTAGGTCCGTCGCATCGTTGTCGAGCGCACGGCGGAACATGCGCGCGGCTTCGCTCGGGCGATGGAGCGCGGCATAGGCTTCGCCGAGTTCGCTCTGGGCGGCCGCGTAGGTCGGGTAGGTCTCGGCCAGCAGTTCGAGTTTGGCGCGATACTTCTGAAGATCGCCCTTGACTTTGTGAAGCGCAACCAGGTCGCCGACGCTGTCCGTGCCGGGGAGCGAGGCGTTGAACTCCGAGATGGCGTCATCGACGCGGTTCTCCGTCGCGAGCACGGTGCCGAGGCGGTTGTGGGTCTCTTTGTCCTTCGGGAAGAGTGAGAGGATGCCGCGATAGATGCTCTCGGCCTTGCCGAGGTCGCCGTTCCGGTAGTAGAGATCGCCGAGGAGTCGGGACGGGGCGGCTTCGGTCGGGTGGGCGGCGGCGTAGACGGCCAGGCCGCGGATGGCTCCGGGCAGGTCGCCGGCGGCGACGCGCTCGCGGGCGGTCTTCATCGCCCCCTGCGGGTCGGAATCGAAGTTGAGGTTCTCGCGGGCTGCGTTGGGATTGAGAATGATCTTCTCTTGCGCGGACGCGGAGACGCCGGCGCTCAAGAGCGCCAGCACCAGACACGGAATAAGCATACCGAGACGCCGCATGTTCAATGCCTCCTCAGGGCAACATCTTAACGCATTCGGTGGGTCCGGCGTGACGGCCCGCGGCATGGAGCGGAGCGAGAATCGTGGAACCCCTCTGCTAATGCCGATTACGGAAATAGGGCTCGCCGTCAGCCTCTTCGCCGGCGCCCTGTTTCTCTTGGCCGCGCTTCGACGCCGGCCGGAGCCTGCTTTGGTGGACGACGCGCCCGCCGAGATCTATTGGCCGGCGCTCCTCGGTACCGGGCAACGGGACTTCGATCGCCCGATGCGCCTGGCGATCATCCGGCAGCTTGCCACCGCGGATAAGGACTGGCGCCTGCCTATCCTGCTCTGTGCGCGCGAGCAAGAGACCGATCCGGAGATGCTCGCGGCCATTCACCACGCACTCGGAGATACCGTCAAGCCGGTGATCGGCTCGCCACCGGCGTGAACCTGTCGCCGTTTCTGCAAGTGGCCGGTGCCGGCGCCTACTTCGCGGCGGCCGCAGCGATCCTGTTCGGGCGCTGGAAGGCGCCGGCGCTCACGCATCCGTGGTTCGTGATCGGGCTGTTCATCGTGTTCCTCGCCGAGCGCGCCTTCCCCGAGTATGCGAACTTCAGCGATCCGGCGGTCTTCATCTTCGCGGCGTTGACCGGCTGGCAGATCGCGCGCGCGCGCGGCGGCGAGCATCGCGGAATGTGGCGAGCGCTGGCGTTCATCCCGTTGCTAGTGATGTTGCTGATCGCGAGTTCGGCGCGCTTTCCGGAGATCGATGCGGGCGTCATGCGGGCGACCGAGAGCGGGTTGCTCGCGGCGCCGATCCCGATCGTGCTCGGGTATCTCTTCTTCGGCTGGATGGTCCGCCGGGTTACCTGATCGTCACTTCACCGTTTCGGCGAACGTGATCGTTCCCTGACTATTGTTGTGCGTTCCAACCGTGTATCCACTCGGCGTCAGCTGGAACAACGCGCCGCCGACGGTCGCGGTCCACGAGGTCGATGCTAGGACGTTGCCTGCGTAGGTCGTGCTCGCGATCGACGTACCACACGTATTCGCAGTCGCCGAGCAGGTGGTGTACCCGCTGTTGTTGGCGGAGATCAACAGGCTCGCAAGGCCGTTGCTGTATGTCGCCGTGTTGTTGGTGGCGGCGCCGTTGGTGAACGCGGCGGCGCCGTTATCTGCGATGACGAGCGACCCTGCTTTGGTCGCGACGAAAGCGCTAAGGAGCTGGCCTTCCGACCCGAGGCCGCCGCCGGCCATGATGTTGCGGAAGTCCAGCGTGTACCGGATAACGCCGCCCGGGCAGAGCCCACCGGTCGGCGGACTGACGCCGGCAGGACAGCCGTTGGTCACCACCGTCGACGTCTTGGTGATCGGCACGAAGCCGGCATAGATCTCGTCGTGGGTGATATTGTTGAGCGTCCCGTCGTCCGCCACGACGGTCCCGTCGTAGCGCCCGAAGGTCGTGTAGGTTCCGGCCGCAGGCGTGTAGACCGTCCAAAAGACTCTCGCACGCGGCGTCGCGCTCTTCGAGCAGAATGTCGCCGTATTCGTACTCACGGACGCCGCCGTCACGATTCTAAACGTGCTGTTGTTGGCGTTGGTGCAGCCGACGTTCTTAGTCGTGCAGTTGGGCGACGTCGCTGCCTGACCGGTCGGCGTACTGTCCGGGCAGATCTGCACGGTCCAACTGCCCGGCGTCTGCGGCGCCGTCGCCGTAAACGTTACGTTTGTGGCGCCTGCTCCCGAAGCGGCATAGTACAATTCGTGCGGTATCTGTACCGTCGGGGCGCTTGAAAACGTGAACGTCGAACCAAACCAGATGCCTGCAACCGTGCCGGTGTTGGTCGGCGTGGCGGATGCGTTGGCGAGGTCCATGCTCGTCGCGGTAAAGTCGTTGTTATTGGTCGCCGAGACGGAGCCGTCATACGAGCCGGTTCGATCCGCACCGAAAAACGTGGCTTCACCGCCGTCGATCGGTCCGATCCACGGCGTATTTGCGCCGCTGCTCGAGTAGCATTCCGCGCCGGACGGCGCGCCCGGAATCGACGAGTAGGAGATGAGGCCGGACGTGCCGCCCGTGCCCGAGGTCGAACCGTACGCCTCTGCGACGCCGTTGACGGTGGCGCCGTTCTGCCCACCGTTGGTGTTGGCGCCGACCGAGCTGCTCGAATAGACGGCGCCGCCCCCGCCGCCGCCACCCGGACCGTGCGCCGTCGTAGTGCTGGTGTCGCCCGATGCGAAATATGCCGATGTGCCCGCCGCGCCGCGCGCGTAGACCGTCAGACCGGTGAAGACGTTCGGCGAGGTGATGATGACGGTGCCGCCCGCGCCGCCGCCGCCACCACCGTCGTTGTCCGGCGCAAGGCCGGTCGTACCGTCGGCGAAGATGGTAGCCGCACTTCCGCTCGTATTGGCGATGCGCATCAAGATGATGCCACCGCCGGTACCACCGGAGCCGCCGTAGTTGTTGTACGTATTGTTGTTCGAAGCGTTGTTGTTCGAACCGGCGCCGCCGCCGCCGCCCATGATGGCCCGGATGCCGGTCGCCACCGCGCTCGCGCCTCGGCCGCCCAGATCCGGATTGTGATTCGCGTCGACCGGTCCGTAGTTCGCCGCCGTGTGCGTCGCCGGATTCGTCTGGGCGTAGTTCGGCTCGCTCTTCGACCAGGGCCAACCGCCGATGCCGCCGTCACCGCCGTTCGAGCCGCCGCCGCCACCCGTATTCGAATCGTTGGTCGACGGGTTCATGTCGCTGCCGCCGCCGCCGGCGTTACCGGGCGCGCCCATCGCGACGTCGCCGCCGGGATACCCGTTGCCGCTGGTCGCCTTTAGGATGGTCGGCCCGATCGGGGCCGACGGCGCCGAGAAGTCCGTGTACCCG
>JBBRTL010000081.1:0-11527 GCA_038244445.1 Vulcanimicrobiales bacterium | reverse complement strand
GCATGTCAGGCCCGGGAAGCGTTGCGGGAGTCGTCATCTGAAGCAAGTGTTCTGAAATAGCCGGCGGGCGAGGCTTGCACGATCCGGTTGGGCCGCGCACCGTAGGGGTACGAAGCTCGTGTACTTCTCGTGCCTCTGGAGATCCTCATGAAACTTGTCCAACGTATCGATGCCGAACTGCTCGAGGGCGCAACGCTCGTCGCGGATTCCAACGAGTTCGCGATTTATGCCGTCGGAAACGACACCTATACGCTGGTCCATCGCCATGAGGCGATCGAGTGGCAGGCGATCACGATCTCCGGCGACGGTCTTTTCCGGGTCGCCGAACTGCTCACGAAAGCCACCCGCTACCTGTACCGCGAGGTGGCGAGCGAACAATCTCCCAACCGGAAGAACGGCCCCACCCCAACGCCGTTAGGAACCTAGCCGCACGATCCCGGCTTGGGCAGGCGCTTCGCGAAGTCGGTCTCGTAGACGGGCCAGCTCGCGCCGCTCTTCGGGAGCAGCGGGAACTGTTGGAGCCAGGTGCAGAGCGCGAGGTTGCGGCGCATGCGGCGGTCCTCGATTGAGATGAAGTAACGCGCGCCTTTACGGATCGCGCTCTTCTGGTCGAACGGACGCCAGAGCAGCGGATCCTCTTCCCAGCCGAACCGGTTCATGTAGTAGAGCACGTCGGGTCCGTAGTGCGCCATCACGACGAGCGCGTGCGGATCGAGCGTCTTGTTGAGGGCGATGGCGTCGCGATACGCCTGCTTGTTGTACGCGTAGTAGGGCGCAACGGCGTTGATGCCGTCGATCGTGCACCAGATCGCGAGAACGACGGCCAAGGCGACGAGCGCCGGTGCGAGACGGGGAGCCCGCGACGCGAGCAGTTCGCAGAGGAAGACCGCAAGGGCTGCAATCGCAAGCGCAGCCAGCGGGAGCAGCAAGAACATGTAGTAGTCGACGCGCTCCACGGTGACGACGACGAACGTATAGGCCAGGCCGCCGGCGAGCCATGCCCATAGAAGCGATCGACTGCGCACCTGGACGAACGGGAGCGCCACGAACCCGAGCACCGCGAGAATCAACGCCGTCGTCCCGAGCATGGTCGCGCGCAGCGAATCGAGCATGGTCCAGAACTGCCGCAATTTGTTCCCGAGTCCGTCACCCGACGCAAAGGCCGTTTGGAGTTCGGGGATCACGTGGAGCGTCATGATGCCGCTCGCCCAATGCCATTCGGCGTGCGACGAGACGGCCCGGTCATAGGCGCCGAGCACCAGGAACGGGACGACGAAGAACGTCGCGAGTTGCAGCACCGGCATGGTGCGACCGGCGCGCCATCGGGCGACCGCGATCGCGAGGAGCGGCAATGCGGCCACGACCGCGACCGACTTCGCCAGGTAGGCGAGCGTGACGAGTGCGGTCGCGCGGCCGACGTTCCGCCAGCCGAGCGCTTCGTCTTCGACGAGCATGCGCGAGCCGATGTAGAGCGCGACGGTCAGGAAGCAGACCATCGTCGCATCGGGCGTGAACGTCCGGCCGTAGTAGACGGAGCCCGGTACGATCGCATACGCGAGCGCCGCGACGAAGCCGGCCCACGGATTCGAGAAGAGCCAGCGGCCGAAGAGCGCGAGCACCCAGACGGTTGCGAGACTGAAGCCGAGCGTGATCAGCCGACCGAAGATCTCGTGGATCCCTACGATCTTGTAGAGCGTCGCGGCCAGGAACGGCACGATCTGGAGTTCCAGCTCGACGTAGTTCGGCGGCGCGCCGTTGTAGTTGGTCTGCGGGTAGAGCGGGTTGAACTGCAGTTGTGCGAAGTTCCGCGCGACCGAGGCCATATCGCCCTGACGCCAATTGGGGTGATCCAGGATCGGATTGTGGATGCCCTTGAGACGCAGCGCGAGCCCGAGCAGGGCCACGAGGACGATCCCGATGGCGAACCAGTGCTTGCGCACTAGTTCACGTGCTTGAACGTCCAATATTTGTTCAGGAAGAAGTTGACGCAGATGCCGCCCAGGGTGGCGACCAGCCACATCTTGTGTCCGTAACCGAGATAACCGTGGAGCAGCACGCCGAGGCCGAGCGCGACGCCGAGCGCAATTGCCGAGACGGTCAGGAACTGCGCGCCTTCGCGGACCGCATGACCCGTCGAGCGGAACGTCCAGATCCGGTTGAGATAGTAGTTCGAGACGCCGCCGGCCATGAAGCCGATCGTATAGATCACGTTGTAGTGGAGTGGCTGTGCGTGCTTCGGGTCGACGCGCTGCAGCACCGTGAAAATGATCAAGTTGATGATCGTGCCGGAGAGCCCGACCACCGCGAATTTCACGAACTGACGGACGCCGCGGCGTTGGGCGAGCGATGCGATCACGTTCTACGCCACCCAATACCAATCGGCGAAGAGCACGGTGAAGAGCCCGAGCAGCGGGAGCGAGAACGCGACGATCGCATTGTTGATCCAAGGCTTATCGCCCCAGCGTGCGAGGATCGCGAACATCGGGAAGAGCACGAGCGCGAAGCGCGGCATCGACATCAGGCTCGAGGTCGACATCGGGATCAGTACCGAGAGCCCCATATAGGCGATGTAGGACGGCCGCAAGCGGCGCCAGCCTGCGAGCAGCACCACGATCATCAAGAGCGTGAACCCGATCTCCAGCATCTCGTTCGCGACGACCTGGCCGGCGGTCGCGTGGAACACCTTCCAGAGTGCATCCCCGAACGCGACCCAGGGCGGCGCGAAGTGGCGGTTCCAATGGATCTGCACGTGCGAGAAGTAGAGCGGGTCGCCGCGCAACACCCAGAGATAGGCCATGTAGACGAAGAGTCCGGCCGGGATCAGAGCGCTTGCGATCGCGCTGCGGATGCCGTCCTTGAGATGGGCGCGATACGTTCCCCACCACTCGATCGCGAACGGGACGACCAAGAGCACGCCCTCGGAGCGCGTCAGCGCCGCGAGGAAACCGATCGCGCCGGCATGCCACCACTTGTGCTCGCGCATGTAATAGAACGAGGCGACCGTCAAGAAGAAGAAGAGCGATTCGGTGTAGACGGCCGAGAAGAAGACGGCCGACGGGAAGATCGAGACATAAAAGATCGCGCGACGCGCGACCGAGCGGTCGTACTCGTGCTCGAGCAGCTTGTACAGATAAAGCAGCCCGAAGAAGAACGAGGCGTTCGAGATCAGCAGACCCGCGATCAGGTGGTTCCCGGTCAGTGCTCCGAGGATCCGGATGAGCAGTGGGTAGAGCGGGAAGAACGCCATGTCGGTACCGCCGTAGCCCTTGGTCGCGATGTCGAGATAGTGGACGGCGTCCCAGCGGCCCCAGACCGCGAGCATGGTGTGGGTCGATTCGCTGATGTGCGTACCGGCGCGTTGGCCGATGATGACGGCGGCCAGTTCCGCGATCACGATGATCGCGATCCGAGTCACCGTGAAGTCGAGCAGTACCTCGCGCACGGTCTGATTGAAACGGGCCGCGATCGAGACCTTAGCGATCGTGCAGAGCCCGAGACAGACCACTAGCACACGCGCGCCGTGCGTCATCTGCGACGGCAACGCGAACGTGAACCAGAGCAGGATGAACGGGATCCAGGTCAGCGCGTCGTACTGCAGCGCGCGGTTGAACGTGATGCCGCCGCGCCGGGCGAAGTAGTGGCCGTAGCCGAGCCAGAGCCGGATCGCCGCGGCCGCCCCGAAGAGCATGCCGAGCGGGAGCATCAGATCCGAGAGCAGTTCGTCGTGCCGAGGCACGATCGCAGCGTACCAGCCGAAGAATCCGAGGCTTAGTCCGGCCAACGCGACGGCCACCAGCGGCGCCCAGCCTGCGGTCAGGAGTTCGTCGAGGATCGGCGGCCGCCGGCGCGGGGCGGAAGCGTCTGTCGCGTGTGAAGACACGGCGGCTCCTCTTTACCGGGGCGTCCCCCGACTCCCGCGAGGGATTCGCTCCTTCCGCCTGGTAGCCAGCACCATGGCTTCAACCGTATCCCGCACCACGAGCAACCCCGTCGACGGACTCGATTTCGTCAAAGTCACCGAGAGCGCGGCGCTGGCCGCCTCCCGCTGGATGGGTCGCGGCGAGCGCGATGAGGCCGACGGCGCGGCCGTCGAGAAGATGCGCGAGGCGCTCAACGAGATGGACATCTCGGGTCGGATCGTGATCGGCGAGGGCGAGCGCGACGAAGCCCCGATGCTCTACATCGGCGAAGAACTCGGTCGCGGCGGCCACGAGGTCGACATCGCGGTCGATCCGGTCGAGGGCACCAACCTGGTCGCGAACGGTCTGCCGAACTCGATTGCCGTCATGGCGATTGCCGAACGCGGCGGTCTGCTCCACGCACCCGACTCGTATATGAAGAAGCTGGCCGTCGGCCCCAAAGCGGCGCCCTACGTCCACATCGACGCGCCGGTGCGCGACAATCTCGAAGCGGTCGCCAACGCCCTCGAGAAGCCGATGAACGAGATCTGTGTCGTGATCCTGGACCGGCCGCGCCATGCGGAGCTGATCCGCGACGTTCGCGAAGCCGGCGCGCGCATCAAGCTGATCTCCGACGGCGACGTGGACGCATGCATCGCGACCACCATCGAAGCGACCGGCGTGCACGTGGCGATGGGTACCGGCGGCGCGCCCGAAGGCGTCCTCGCGGCGGCCGCGATCAAATGCCTGGGCGGCAATTTCATGGGTCGGCTCCAACCGCGCAACCCGGAAGAGGCGCAGCGCGCGCGCGACATGGGCTTCGGCGATATCGATCGCGTGCTGATGATCGACGATCTGGTGATGAGCGATCGGGTGGTCTTCTGCGCGACCGGCGTGACCGACGGCGACCTGGTGCGCGGCGTGCGGTTCTTCGGCAATCATGCGAAGACGCACTCGATCCTGGTGAACTCCGCCGGGACGGTGCGCTTTATCGAATCGACCCACCGTCTCGGCGCACGCCCCCGCGGCGTATGAACCGGCATAGCTACGACCTCGTCGTCGTCGGAGCGGGATCCGGCGGCTACGCGGCCGCGCGGACCGCGCGCGAGCTGGGCGCAACGGTCGCGCTCGTCGACCGGGGGCCGCTCGGCGGCCTCTGCATCCTCCAGGGCTGTATGCCGAGCAAGACGCTGCTGGCATCGAGCGACGCTGTGCACGATATGCGCGCGGCCGCGGAACTCGGCGTGCGTGCAAGCGGCATCACGACCGACGTCGCGCAGATCGTCGCGCGCAAGCGCCGGTTGATAAAGGGCTTCGCGGACTACCGGATCGAGGGCATCGAAACGTTCCCGGTCTACATGGGTGACGCCAGCTTTCTCTCGCCGCTCGAACTTCAGGTGGGGACCGATACGATTCTCGAAGGCAAGAAGTTCGTCGTTTCGACCGGCAGCGTCATCGCGCCGCCGGCCGTCCCGGGGCTAGTCGAGGCCGGATATTTCGATTCGGATCAAGCGCTCGAGCGCGAGACGATCCCGAAACGCCTGGTCGTGCTCGGCGGCGGCTACGTCGCCTGCGAACTGGGCCAATATTTCGCGCGCATGGGCGCCGAGACGACCATGATCGTGCGCGCGCCGCACCTGCTCTCCGGCGCCGATCGCGATATCGGCGAGGCGCTGACCGGGTATTTTCGTGCCGAAGGCATCGAGGTCGTCACCGGTGCGCAACTCGCGCGCGTCGAGAAGAACGCGGACGGCAGCACGGCCGTGCATGCGACCATCGACGGCGCGCCCTACGCGATCGAGACCGACGAGATCTTCTTCGCGCTCGGGCGCGTCCCGAACGTCGCGGGGCTCGGACTGGAGCGCGCGGGCGTGGACGTGCATGCAAAGACCGGAATCACGGTCGACGACACGATGCGGACCTCGAACGAGAACATCTTCGCGGTCGGCGACGTCACCGGCGAGTATGCGCTCGTGCACGTGGCCATCTACCAAGGCGAGATCGCCGCGCGCAACGCCTTCAAGGGCGAGGAAGGTTGCGAGAGAGCCGTCTACGACCTGGTCAAGGCACACACCGTCTTCTCCGAACCGCAGGTCGCGGTGGTCGGCAAGACCGAGCGCGATCTCGAACGCGAAGGGACGCGCTACGTGCTCGGCCGCTATGAGTTCGCCGAGCACGGCAAGGCGATGACGCTCGGGAAGACGCAGGGCTTCGTGAAGATGATGGCCGATCCGGACGACGGGCGGATCCTCGGCGCATCCGTGATCGGGCCGTATGGTTCGGAGTTGATTCACGAGATGATCGTGGCGATGAACTACGGTTCGACCGTTCAGGAGTTCATGCGTATCCCGCACCTCCACCCGACCCTTTCGGAGATCTGGACGTATCCGGCCGAAGAGTGCGCCGCGCAGATCGACAAGAGCGGCGCGATGGATCAACAGATGGAGATCGCCACCAGTGCTCACGTCAGCTAAGGTCGCGCTCCTCCAGTTCAAACCGCGCAAGGGCGCGTATGCGGAGAACCTGCGCGCGGCGGGCGAGGCGTTCGCGCAGATCGTCGCGGGCGGCGGAGCGGACCTGGTCGTGCTTCCCGAGGGCGCGCTGACCGGCTACTTCCTCGAAGGCGCGGTCTACGAACTCGCGCTACCGGCCGCGCAGATCGCGGCCGATCTCGCGAAGACGTGGCGCGACGCCGGTGGCGGCCGCGTCGACCTGGTCAGCGGTTTCTACGAGAACGACGGCGGAACGTACTACAACAGCGCGATCTATCTCGAAGTCGAGGGCGCGAGCGAGCGCATCGTGCACGTCCACCGCAAACTCTTCTTGCCGACCTACGGCGTCTTCGACGAAGAACGCTTTCTCTCGCGCGGCCGCAGCCTCAAGACCTTCGATACGCGCTACGGGCGAGCGGCGATGCTGATCTGCGAAGACGTCTGGCATTCGATCGTGCCGACCATCGCGGCGCTCAAGGACGCGCGCATCCTGATCGTACCGAGCGCGGCACCGGGACGCGGCGTCGACGGCACGCGCGACGAGTTGACCTCGGTCACGCGCTGGCGCAATATCCTCACCTCGACCGCCGCGGAACACGGCGTCTACCTCGTCTACGCCGGCCTGACCGGTTTCGAGGGCGGCAAGGGGCTCTCGGGCTCGTCCGCGATCGTGGATCCGTTCGGCGAGATCGTGGTGCAGGGCAACGCGCTCGATGCATGCATCGTCGAAGGCGTCCTCGATCTTGCGGAGATCGATATCGCGCGCGCGTCCATGCCGTTGCTCGGTGACCTGCGCGGCGTGCTGCCGGATCTGTTGCTCGACGACGAACTTCCGCTCCCGCGGCGTAGCGATGCTGACCGTCTTTAGGCAGACCCACGCCGCAGATCTCGCACCGCCTTCCCTGAACGGTCGCGTCGCGGCGGAGTGGCTGACGCAGTTCGTGCACGATGAGATCCGCGTCCGCCGGTCGATGGAGTGCGCGGTGATCGGCCTCTCGGGCGGAATCGACTCGGCGGTGACCGCATACCTCTGCGCGCGTGCTCTCGGTCCCGAGAACGTGCATGCGTTCCGCCTGCCGTACGCGACCTCGAGCCCGAGCAGTCTCGACGACGCGCAGATCGTGGCGGGCGCGCTCGGCATTCATCTACGCACGATCGACATCAGCGGAGCCGTCGACGGCTATCTGCAGTACGAGCCCGACGCCGACGCGCGCCGGCGCGGCAACGTGATGGCGCGTACGCGTATGCTGGTGCTCTTCGATCAATCCGCTAAGCTCGGCGGCCTGCCGGTCGGAACCGGCAACAAGACGGAGCGGATGCTCGGCTACTTCACCTGGCACGCCGACGACACACCGCCGATCAACCCGCTCGGCGATCTCTTCAAGACGCAGGTCTGGGACTTGGCGCGCTACTTGGGCGTGCCTCGCGCGTTGGTCGACAAAGCGCCGAGCGCCGACCTCGAAGCGGGTCAGACGGATGAAGGCGACCTCGGCATCACCTACGCCAAGGCCGATGCCATCCTGCGGGTGATGTTGATGGGCTACAACGACGCGCAACTGGCGCATCGCGGCTTTGCTGCAGACGACGTAGCGATCGTGCGCCGGCGCGTCGACGCGACGCACTGGAAGCGGCATCTGCCGACGACGGCCATGCTCAGCAACACCGCGATCAACGAGTTCTACCTGCGACCGGTGGATTTTTAGGACGACGTGAACGTCGAACTGCTGGGCATCGGAACGGAACTGCTGCTCGGCCAACTCGTCGATACGAACACGGCCTTCGTCGCCTCGCATCTCGCCGAGGTCGGCGTCAATATCTTCGCCTGTCATACCGTCGGCGACAATCGCGAACGGATCGCCGAAGCGATGCGTGGCGCCCTGGTGCGCGCCGACGGCGTGGTGACGACCGGCGGGCTCGGCCCGACCGTCGACGATCTCACCCGCGAGGCGGCTTGCGATGCCCTCGGGCTCGCGCCGGTGCGGGACGAGCGGCTGGTCGCGTGGCTTCACGAGCGGTTCGGCGCGCTCGGTCTGGAGATGCGCGAGAACAATCTCAAACAGGCCGACGTACCGGCCGGCGCGTTCGTGCTCGAGAATCCGAACGGCAGCGCGCCCGGCTTCGTCGCGTTCGACGCGCGCGGCAAGTTCGTCGCAAGCATGCCGGGCGTCCCATACGAGATGAAGGCGATGCTGACCGAACGCCTGATCCCGTATCTGCGCGAGCGCTTCGAGCTGCACGAACGGATCACGACCCGGATCATCCATACGGTCGGGATCGCCGAGTCCGAAATCGATCATCGCATCGCCGACCTGTTCGCATCGCTCGAGAACCCCAAGCTCGCGGTCCTCGCGCACGCCTACCGGTGCGACGTCAAGATCATGGCGAAGGCGTCGTCGACGGCAGCGGCCGAAGCGGCGATCGTTCCGGTGCAGGCCGAGCTGGAGCGGCGTCTCGACGGGTTCATCTACGGACTCGACGACGAAACGCTCCCGAGTGCGGTGCATCGGATCTTGCAGGCGCGCGGACAGACGATCTCGGTCGCCGAATCGTGCACGGGCGGACGAATTGCCGCGGAACTGACCTCGACCGCCGGCTCTTCCCGGAGCTTTCTCGGGGGGGTCGTGGCGTATGATAATGCGGTGAAAATTGCGGAACTCGACGTGCCTTCCGACGTCCTCGCGAGGAATGGCGCCGTCAGTCCCGAGACGGCCTGCGCGATGGCGCTGGGCGTGCGCGCTCGCCTGAAGACGGATATCGGGTTTGCCACGACCGGGATCGCCGGTCCGGACGGCGGAACGGCGGAGAAGCCGGTCGGGTTGGTATGGTTTGCGCTGGCGCTTGCGGACGGCTCGGTCCGGGCGGAGCGGATGGACTTCCGAGGCGACCGCGGGATCGTGCAAGCACGCGCCACCACGTTTGCGCTCGGGCTGCTGTGGAAGCGGCTACGACGACTGGAGACTTCGTGAACGTCCGCAGACTTCGCACCGCACTTGCGCTCGCAGCGATCTCAAGCCTGGCGGTCGCTTGTGGCGGCGGAGGCGGCGGCACGAGTTCCGGAGGCGGTGGCGGCGTCATCATCGTTCCGACCGCAACCCCCGGGCCCGGCTTGCCGGCGAGCCAATCGGCCTGCACGTACAATAGCGCGAGTCCGCAGAGCGTCGTCGTAGCCGCGCCGTCCGCGATGGTGCGGCGCGCGATCGCACGGGTGTCGACCGGCCCGCGCTTCGTCCCCGGCGTCTTGGAAGTCATGCGCGCCGGCGGCGAAGGTCTGACGATCGAGCACGTAGCAGCCGGGACGGAAGACGCGGCCGTCGCGATGTTGCGCGCGAAGCCCGGAGTTAGCGTCGCCGCGCGAGCGCTCTACCGTCATCTCGAGACCGCGAGCGTGTATTCGCCGAACGATCAGTATTGGAGCCATGCGGGCGCGGGCTCGCCGCCGTTCTACCAGACTGACGCACAGGGCGGTCAGTGGGATATGCACCTGATCTGCGCTTCCCGCGCGTGGGGCTACTCGCAGGCGGCCGGCAACACGTTCGGCGCCGTGCCGGGCGTGCTCGCCGGCAGCGTGAAGATCGCGATCATCGACACCGGCGTCGACGCCACCCATCCGGATCTCTCAGGTAAGGTCGTCTACCAGGCGACCTACGTGAACGGATTTCAAGGCAACACCGTCCACGACAATACCGGTCACGGCACGAACGTCGCCGGCATCGCGGCAGCCGCAACCAACAACGGCTTCGGGTTCGTCGGGGTCGGCTTCAACGCGCAGATCATGGCGTATCGGGTCTTCGCCGATCCCGCGCCGGGTTGCGTCGGGAACGCCTGCGATACGAGCGCGTCGACGGCCGACATCGACCTTGCGATCAACGACGCGGTCGCGCACGGTGCGAACGTCATCAGTCTGAGCCTGGGATCCACGCCGGGCGGAACGTGCGCGACCGATCCGGGCGAGGCCCCCGAGCAAACCGTCATTTCGAACGCGGTCAACGCAGGCGTCGTGGTCGTCGCGGCCGCCGGCAACGAAGGCAACTCCAAACTCGATTGTCCCGCCGGCGACGCGGGCGTGATCGCCGTCGGTGCCTCGTCGTTGACGGATACCGGCGTCGGAACCCCAGTTACCGGCGAGCACATCGCCGCATACTCCGACATCGATGTGACCAACCCGAACGGATGGGGCGTCTCGGCCCCGGGCGGCGATCCGCTGGGCAGTTCGGATGCCGACTTCTACCATTGGATCGAGGGCCTGTGGACGAGCACCGCCGCGGATGGCTCGAGCCCGACCGCCTGCGGGGTCGATCTCTTCGGGGAGATCGGCAACTGCCGCATCCTGATCGCGGGCACGTCCCAGGCCGCGCCGCACGTCGCCGGCCTGGTCGCGCTGATGCTCGGGGCCCATCCCGGGCTCGCGCCGGCGACCGTACGGCAGTATCTCTGCTCGACGGCTTTGAATATCGGTGATTCGAAACAAGGCTGCGGCCGGGTCGACGCCTATCGCGCCGTTGCACGCGCCCTCGGCGACGCGACCGTCCCGTAGGTTCAAGGAGGCCCATGCACGGTCAGCTCTTCGAGTATCGTCTCATCGCCGAGGCGATTCCGCAGATCGTCTGGATATCGGACGCCGAGGGATCGGCGGAATATTTCAACGCGCGCTGGTTCGAGTACACCGGCTTGCATCCCGACGAGTGCATCGGCGACGGCTGGGCTCGCGCGGTGCACCCGAACGATCTCGCGACGGCGCTCGTCGTCCGCGAGGCGACGTTCGGTACGGGCAAGATGTTCGATACCGAGTTTCGCTTGCTCGGTGCGAACGGCGAATATCGCTGGTTTCTCGTGCGCGCGCTGCCGATGCGGACCGCGACGGGCGAGGTCTCAGCCTGGATGGGCACCTGCACGGACATCGAGCAACAGAAGCGCGCCGAGTTGCAGTTGCGCTTTCTTCTCGAAGCGGGACGCGGGCTGGCCGCGTCGCTCGAGCCGGCTCGGCTCGCGCGAGACCTCGCGCAGTTGATCGTGCCGCAGATGGCCGACTACTGTCAGATCTTCGCGCTGACCGGCGGCGAGTTCGAGCCGCTCGCGATCGTCCACCGCGATCCGACGCAGACCTCGGTCCTGCACGAACTTGACGAACGCTTTCCG
>JBBRTL010000080.1:0-11726 GCA_038244445.1 Vulcanimicrobiales bacterium | reverse complement strand
TGCCGTTCTCGTGCGCCAGCCGATCGCCGGGCTTCCATTTGGTCTGCAAGAGCGTACGGCCGGGCGCCGGTCCCCACGAGCGGAACGGAAAGAGACTTGCGAGCCCGAAGATGCCGAGCGCACCAAGCAGCAGTTTCGCCAACGCCCCGTGTCGCGTAACCTCGGCTGCGTCGTTCTTCAGCTCGCTCGTCTCGCCGGCTCGATCCTGTAAGCTCGACGGATACGTATCGCGCAGATCGACGACTTGCTCTGCGCCGGCGATCCAGCGCGCCCACCCGAGCGCGGCCAGCATGAAGCCGCACAGGGCGATCGCGAGCGCCAATCCTTCCACCTGAGTAGTCGCGTGCAGCGCGTAGGCGATCATGAACCCGATACTGCCGGCGATCGCGAGCAGTAGGGCGGCGGCAATCGCGCGGTCGGTCTTTTTCATCGCACCAAATAGATCGAGGCCCAGATACCCAGCCACACGACGAACACGAAGTGCCAGTAGTACATGATCGCCTCGGCACCGGCCCGATGGTTGGCGCGCAACGCCGGGCTGCGCAACCCGAAGAATAACGCGATCAGCAAAAGGATGCCGACGCCGACGTGCAACAGATGGAAGCCGGTCATCGCATAGAAGAGCGAGCCGTAGGCGTTGGACGCGATCGTAAACGTGTTCTTGGCGTATCCGTCGAGGCCGATCGCCACGAACGCGATCCCGCACAGGATCGCCGCGGCCAGCCAACCGTACGCCGCCTTGGTTCTTTTTCGATCCATGGCGCGGGTCATCAGGAACATCACGATGCTGGACGCGAACAGCAAGAATGTTCCGATCGACGACTGGAGCAGATCCAAGTGCACGCCGGGCGGCGGCCAGGTCGTGCCCTGGCTACGCAACTCATAGTACGATGCGAAGAGCGCCGCGAAGAACATCAGTTCGCTCGCCAGAAAGACGACCACCCCGAATACCAGCGGGTGAGCGCGAATCGGGAACGGCTCGCGGACATTGACTCCGGCGGCAACGCGATGGCTCGACAACGTGCTCGGTTCCTTTCGGACGTCCAGAAAAAGGATGTACGGCGACTATCGTAGCAGACCTGCGCGAAAGGTGGGTACTAGCGTGCCACTGCTCGATCCTGCGACGGTGCAAGCTCAAACGATGCGCGGTGACTGGGCGATCTTTATCCTGGCTTCGATCGTCGTCGGCGTGGTCGTCTATGCCCTGATCCTGGCGCCGCTGGTGCTGTGGCGCCGGCGCTCGGACGAGCTGCCGCCGCAGTTCTCGGTCAATCGGCGCGTCGAAATATTCTCGGTCGCGATTCCGCTGGCTCTGATAGCCTTTCTGTTCTATGTCACCTACACGAGCGAGGTCTCCGTCGACGCGGTCGCGGCCCATCCGTTTGCGACCGTCGACGTGACCGGGTTCCGTTGGTCGTGGCGGTTCGAGTATCCGGGCGCCGGCATCCGGATCTTGGGCACGCCCGGCCGACCTCCCGAACTCGTGCTGGCGCAAAACGAGACGACGCGGATCGATCTACGGACCGACGACGTCAACCATTCCTTTTGGGTCTCGGACTTTCTCTTCAAACGCGACGCAGTTCCCGGCATCGTCAATCGCTTCGACCTGACTCCGGTCCGAACCGGGACCTTCCGCGGCGCGTGCACGCAGTTCTGCGGACTCGAGCACACCTTGATGACCTTCACGGTCCGCGTCGTTCCTCTCGAAGCATACCGTCGCTGGATCGCCAGCCACGGAAAGGCTCCCGTATGATGCGCTGGTTGACGACCACCGATCACAAGAAGATCGGGATCATGTACATGGCGTCGACGTTCGGCTTTTTTTGCATCGGCGGCCTGCTCTCGATGATCATCCGCGCCCAACTCTCCGAACCGGGTCTCTCGCTCGTGAGCCCGCACGCGTACAACCAGATCTTCACGCTCCACGGCACGGCGATGATCTTTCTGTTCGTCGCGCCGTTCGGGATCGGCCTCGCAAACTATTTGATTCCGCTGCAGATCGGCGCACCGGACATGGCGTTCCCCCGTCTGAACGCTACGTCGCTGTGGTTATTCATCCTCGGCGGCTTGACCGTACTCTCGGGCGCGGCGGCCGCCGGGGGGGCTGCGGCGTCGGGCTGGTCTTCGTATGCACCGCTCTCCGAGATCGCTATCGCGACCGGAGCCGGGCAGGACCTCTGGCTGATCGGCATCCTCATGACCAGCGTTTCGACCATCCTCACGGCCGTGAACTTCATCGTCACGGTCTTTCTCTATCGTGCGCCCGGTATGACGATGTGGCGCATGCCGATCTTCACCTGGGAAATGGTCGCGACGTCGCTCCTGATCCTGATGGCGTTCCCGCCGCTCGCGGCGTGCCTCTGTATGTTGCTCATCGACCGGCATCTAGGCGGCCATTTCTTCGATCCTGCAAGCGGCGGCAGTGCGGTGCTCTACATGCACCTCTTCTGGTTCTTCGGCCATCCCGAAGTGTACGTGCTGATCTTACCCTATTTCGGCGTGATCACCGAGGTCGTCTCGGTCTTCTCGCGCAAGCCGGTCTTCGGGTACGTCGGCATGGTGCTCTCGGCATTTGCGATCGCCGGGCTGTCGATGGGCGTTTGGGCGCACCACATGTTCACCACGGGCGTCGTCGACAATCCGTTCTTTGCCGGCGTCTCGTTCCTGATCGCCGTACCGACCGGCATAAAGTTCTTCAACTGGGCCGGCACGATGTGGCGCGGTGCGATCCAACTGAGTACGCCGATGCTCTTCGCGATCGGCTTCATGCTCAACTTTCTGATCGGCGGCATCACCGGCGTGTTGCTCGCGTCGCCGCCGATCGATTACGAGGCCCACGATAGCTATTTCGCGGTCGCGCACTTCCATTACGTGATCGGCGGCGGCAGCTTGTTCGCGATCTTCGCGGCCCTCTTCTTCTGGTTCCCCAAGTTCTCCGGCATACGGCTCGACGAGCGGCTCGGAAGAGCTTTTTTCTATACGATGTTCGTCGGATTCAACTGCACGTTTCTGCCGATGCACTTCATGGGTCTCGAGGGAATGCCGCGCCGCGTCTACACCTACGACGCCGTCGCACATCTCCCGATCCTCAACCTCATCTCGACGATCGGCGCCGGGATCATGGCGATCGGTGTGCTGCTGTTCATCGCAAACGTGGTCATCAGCGCGCGCAAACGCGTTCCCGCCGGAGACGACCCATGGGGGGGTTACACGCTGGAATGGGCGACGACGTCGCCGCCTCCCGAGTTCAATTTCACGAAGCTCCCGCCGATCCGGTCCGAACGGCCGGTCTTTGACCTGCACCATCCCGAGTTGACGGCAAAGGCCGGCCGATGAAAACCGGCGTCGGTCTATTCACCAGCTCGGCGATTTTCGGCATCGTCATCGCGACGGCGTATTGGTTTTTCTCGCATGATTACGCCGGCGTGTTCCTTCTCGGGCTGATGGCCGCCGGGCTTGCGTTTGCGACGATCTACGCCGTTGCGGCCGAACGCGAAGCCGATCTCGACGGCGACGACCCGAACCTGACGCAGCCGCAAGCCGCAGGCGAGGATATGGGAACGTTCACCACCGCCAGCCCGTGGCCGATCCTGATGGCCTGCGCGGTGCTCGTGACGCTGCTCGGGGCGATCTGGTTTCCGTTTCTCCTCTTCGTCGGGATCGTCGCGATGTTGCTCATTCTGTGGCGACTCGGTGCGGAGAGCAGCCGCGTCGGAGGCGCGTAGCGGCTGCCGTAGACGGCGCTAGTCCGTCGTGCCGATCAGGCGTACGAAGAGCACGAGCAAGCCGATCCCGAAGACCCACGCCACGAACCCTTCGGCGACCGGTCCGATGTTCGCAAGCGCCAAGCCACCCGGATTATAGGACTGCGTCTGCAGGTAGTTGACGTACCAGGCGATATCGTCGACATCGCGTGCGCTGAGCACGTCGCTCCCGAAACGCGGCATGACGCCAGGCCCGACCCGAATTGCCTCTGCGACCTGAAAGACCGTCGCCTGGCTCAACGACGGCGCGACCATCGCGTAGCCGACGGACGCTCCGCTGCCGGTGACGCCATGACACGCCTCGCAATTCTGCGCGAACAGCCCTCGTCCGCGTTCGACGTTGCCACGCTCCACCAGCGGAAGCGCACGATCCGGCTTCGCGGTAAACGACATGACGTAGCCGACGATCTCGCCGATCTGCAGGTAGGTGAACTGCGCCGGTTTGTGCATCTCTTGCTCGTAGGAGACGGCTGCCGGCATTCTTCCGGTGTCGAGCATGAAGTGCACGTCGGCGGCCGACTTCCCGATGAGCGGCGGCGCGACGCTCGAGCCCTGACCGATCGCGCCATGACAGGACGCGCATTGCTCCGCATACAGCGAAGCGCCCTCGGACTGCGCCCGGCAATCGCGGGGAAACAAGCATAGTGCTAGCAGGCACCCGCATGCCAGCCAAAAGACCCGATTCCGCGTATTTGCAGTCATTCCGAACATATGCAACCGTTGGGAGAGTTCAGCCGGTATGGGGAGAAGTCTTCCCAGGAGGGCACATGCGAACCGTAACGTGTAGGGTACTTCTGGCCGCGGCGCTGGTGACGTTTGGATGCGTCGCCTGTGGTACGGAGGCCCCGCAAAAGGTCGCCGCGAGTGGCAAGGGCGTCGGCGACCCCGCGCGTGGAAAGTCGACGTTCGCGGCAAACTGCGCGGTTTGCCACGGCGCTACCGGAACCGAGGGCGGGGTCGGCCCGTCGCTGCGCCACGAGCGCCGGCGCATGGACATCGCGAACACGACCTCATGGATCGAAGCTCCGGAGCCGCCGATGCCCGCGCTCTATCCCAGAGTTCTGAGCGAGCAAGACGTACGAGACATCGCTGCGTACGTCGACTCGCTCTAGCCGCTCGTCTTCTTCCGAGCGGCGTTGCGACACAGCGCAGACCTCCACGATCGTGATCGCCGCCGCAAACCCAGCCGGCCCGTCCATAGCAACGCGCTCGACGCGAGATGGTTCTCGAAGGACGTTGCCTAAGCACGTGGCGTCGCCCTTTCCTTTTCATTCCCATAAGACAATGAGGTTGCGGATGTCACAGCCGGAAGTTTCCATCTCGCGAGCGCAACTGATCGCCGGCGCGCGTGCGACGGGAGCGCTTGCTGCGTGTGGCGCGAATGGCACCCTCGCCGTTCCCACCGCCTCGCCGACGTGCACGACCTTACAGCCGAGCCTCGCCACGGATCGGTTTGGCGTGAACGAGATCTTCTCTCATGCGGCCTTCACGGGTCTGGACAAGGCGGCACTTTTAGACGCGTTTGACCGGTCCCCCGGTATCGATGCGCTTCATCAGGCGTATCTCGCCCAGGTCTCGCAGCAGGTACAGACGTCCAACGTCATCACGCAGATCCCGAGCGTGGGCATCGTCATCCGAACGCCCGGAAACTACAGGTTCGGAAATGACATCACGTGGAGTCCGGGCGCCGACACGTCGTCCGCGATCACCATCGCCTGCAGCGACGTGAAGCTGGACCTGGCGGGCTTCACGCTGACCGCATCCGTCTCCGATAAGAGCCGGCGCTTCATCGGCATCCTCGTATCCGGAACGGTCTCGAACGTCGCGATCGCCAACGGCGGCGTAACGGGGTTCACCGACTACGGGATTCTCGCCAGGCACGTCTGCACGCTGGAGATTTCGGAGATCACCGTGACGGGGGTGTGCTTGCAAAACCTGACCGTCCGCAATTTGACGCCGACCGGAATCCACGTCAGCTGGTCGGACGACGTTACGATCTCGAACTGTCACGTCGCGAACCTCGGAGTCATGACCGATTCCAGCGCCGGCATCATGCTGATGGGAGTGGTCCGGGGGGCGGTGAACAACTGCGGCGTCAATGGACTGCTGAACACCGATGGCGCGGTGCAAGGCTTCAGCCTCATCGGATGCATAGATGTGACGACCGTCTCCTGTAAGGCGGAGTCCCTTCAATCGCAGGACCTCCATCACAACTACCTGACGACGGGCCACACCGTTCTCGGCTTCTGTCCCATCTTCTGTCTGGGCCTCAGCTACGTCGGTTGTACGGCATCCGGATTGATCGGCTGTTGTGATGACTGTCACGGTATGTCCGTCTTCCTCGATGCGCTGGTCACGGTCTCCGGATTCCAAGCGCACGATGTCCTGGACGGCGCTCCGCCATATAACACCGGGGCGAAAGCGACCGGACTTGAGGTCTATGGTGCGGGGGTGACCGTGACGGATTGCGCGGTGAACAACATCAAAGCGATCAATCCGCAAAACCTGCAATCCGCGGGCTTCAGCGCGTGGGGAGCGCTCATCCAATTCGAACGCTGCCATGCGAGCAACGTGACCGTGCAAGACGACGTCGGCGCCGGTTCCCTTGGAGTGGGCTACGGATGGGCACCCGACCCTCGGCCGCTGTTCAGTCCCATCGGTGCGTACTTCATCACGTATACCGACTGCACGGCGGATCGCTGCGATGTGGCCTTCGATACGTGGGACCATGTGGACTCATCCTGGATACGCCCCACCTTCACGAACTGCCCGACCGGCTTCCTCGTCGAGCCAGGAAAGACGAGGATATTGTCGTGTGACGGCTGTTCCGAATGCAACGGGTTGCCGCCGATGAATTTCAGACCCGGCCCGGTACCGGTGAAGAACTTCGAGAGCGGAAATACCTACCCACAGTAGCACGGAAGGGTCGGATCGGCGCAGATGCCGTTATGGCTTCGCGTCCGGCTGGATCGCGAAGTTGATGTCCTCGATGATCGTCGCATCGAACGTCCGATGCACTAGGCGCCGAATGCTCTTCTCGCTGTCGATGTTATGGTCGTCGTACGGCCGCATGCCTTCCGGCAGCGTGCTCTCGTCGAGACGCAGCGCGTGCATGCCGGGACGTACGCACGGGAAGTTATACCTCCCGTACCGGTCGGTCACGACCGATTCGCCATCGTCGAGATAGACCGTCACACCGGCCACGCCGGTATCGCCGTCCTCGAAGCGTCCGCTTCCCTTGAGGTCGAGATAGACCCGTCCGGTGATCGGGAAGCACGAGCCGAATGGCGTTGCCAAGACCCGCACGGTCGCGCTCGCAGAGCCGTGGCCCGGTTGTCCGGCGGTCTGGGCGACCACGTTGACGATGTTCGTCAGCGCGCGGTTGGGCGGCGCGCCGTTTCCGATCGCGACCGCATAGGTGATCCTGATCGTTCCGCTCAGATTCGGGAACGTCCAGGTGAGCTGATGTCCGTTCGCGACCGGTTCGAGCGGCTGGCCGTTCACGCGCGCCGTACCCGGTGCGTAGATCTCGTAGTCCGGCAAGGTGTCGGTCGCGACGGTCGTGCCGTACGGAACGCCGTTCGTGCCCTGCAACGTGATCGTGTAGTCGACCCGGTCGCCGGAGTTCACGACCGTCGCCGGCGTCGTCTTGGTGACCGAAATCGCCGGCGTCACGCTGTGCGCCATGACCTGGTTGGAGAACAGTTGGGTGTGCAGACCGGCCGCGTTGAGCTGAACGACGTTGATGATCGGGGTCGGACTGGAGACGTTGATCGTGGCTGCGAACCCGACCGCCGCATGGTCTCCCGGCGCGAGATCGCCGAGCGGAACGGTGACCGTCTGACCGACCACGGTCGCGTTCGTCGCGGGCGCTCCGTTGAGCGTCACGGTACCCGGAATCGGCACGATGCCGGCCGGAACCGGATCGGTCAAGGATGCTTGGAGGGCGGCCGTCACGCCCGTGTTGGAGACCGCGATCGTATAGATGACGCGCTGCCCGGGAACCACGATCTCGGAGGTCAGGCCGTCGATCAGTTTGGTCACCGCGAGCTGCGGCACCGAGACCGTGTTCGGCGGAGGTGATGCGCTGCAGGTAGCCCCGGTGCAGGGCTGATCGCCGCTCACCACCACGTTGTTGCTGACGATCGTTCCGGTGGTCGCGTTGGCGGCCACGGTCGCACTATAGACGATCGTGTCCGTCGCTCCCGGCGCGAGCGTGCCGATGGTTTGACCCGACGTGACGATGCCGTCCGCCGCCGCCGTGCCGTTGAGCGTGACGGAGCCGGCGACCAGTGTGGCATTGGCCGGCGTGTCGGTCAACTTCGTGTTCGTCTCGGGGATGGTTCCGTTGTTCTTCACCGTGATCGTATAGACGATCGTCTGGTTCGGCGCGACCGAGCTGTTCTGCGGATTCGAGGTCTTGGTCACCACCAGGTCGGGCGCGCCGATGACCAGCGTCGCCGTCGCCGGCGCGCCGTTGGTCGAACCTTCGTTCGAGGTCACGCCGCCCGTCGGAATCGTATTGACGTAGGAGCCGAGTTGCGTTCCGGTCACGTTGACGCTCACCGTGCAAGTCGCGTCGGCCGCCATCGTTCCGCCCGAGAGTGCGACCGAGGTGCTGCCCGGTGTCGCGCTCGCCGTACCACCGGTACAGGTCGTCGACGCGTTCGGCGCGGCCGCGATCGTCACGCCGGCCGGCATCGTATCGGTAAAGGCGACGCCGGTCAAGGCGACCGCCACCGGATCCGTATTCGCGATCGTGATCGCGAGCACCGACGTTCCGCCCGACGGGATGATCGCCGGCGTGAACGATTTACTGACGAAGAGTTTTGCCGACGCCGTGACCAGCAAGGTGGCGTTGGCCGGAGCGCCGTTGGTCGAGCCTTCGTTGGTCGTGACCGCGCCGGCCGGAATCGTATTCACGTGCGAGCCGATCGTGCTCGAGGTCACCGAGACCGCGATCGTGCAGGTCGCGTTGGCCGCGAGCGCGCCGCCGGTCAGCGCGACGGACGAGCCGCCCGCCGTGGCCGTCGCCGTTCCGCCACAGGTGGTCGATGCGTTCGGGGCGGCGTCGATCGTCACGTTGACGGGCAACGTGTCGGTCAGCGCCAAGCCGGTCAGTGCGACCGCATGCGCGGCCGTGTTGGCGATCGTGATCGTCAGCACCGACGAGCCGTGTTGCGGGATCGCCGCGGGTGAGAACGCCTTGGTGATCGTCACCGGCGGCGCGATGTTGAGGGTCGCGCTCGCCGGCGAGCCGTTGGTCGCGCCCTCGTTACTGGTCACGCTATTGGCCGGAATCGTATTGACGTACGCGTTCGGAACGCTGCCGGTCACCGCGATCGCGATCGTGCAGGTCGCGCCCGCGGCGAGCTTTCCGCCGGTCAGGCCGACGGTCGTTCCACCGGCCGAGCCGGTCGCGCTACCGGACGGACAGGTCGTGATCGCATTCGGCGTGCTCGCGATCGTGATCCCGGTCGGAAGCGTATCCGAGACGGCCAGGCCGGTCAGATTCGAGGCGTTCGCACCGGTATTGGCGATCGTGATCGTCAGCGTCGAGACGCCGTTGGGCGCGATCGTCACCGGCGAGAACGCCTTGGTCAGCGCGACGTTGGTGGCGTTATTGACCGTCAACGTCGCCGAGACCGGCGAACCGTTGCTCGCACCTTGGTCGGTCGAAAGCGCGCCGGCCGGAATCGTATTCACGTGTGCGCCGACCACCGTCGACGTCACGCTCACCGTTATCGTACAACTCGCGGCGGCCGGGATCGAACCGCCCGCCAGCGCGAGGCTGACCGCACCCGCGACCGCGGTCACGGTACCGCCGCAGGTCGTGGTGACGTTCGGCGTCGCCGCGATCGCGAGGTTCGCCGGGAACGTATCGGTCAGACCGACGCCCGTCAGCGCGACCGAACCGACCGACATGTTCTGGATGCCGATCGTCATGGTCGAGCTACCGCCCGGCACGATCGCCGTCGGCGAGAACGTCTTGGTGATGGTCACCGGGGGCGCGACCGTCAAGGTCGCCGTCGCCGGCCCCGTATTGGTCGAGCCTTGATTGGTGGTGACGCTCGACGTCGGGATCGTATTGATGTAGCTGCCGGCCGTGGTCGCGGTCACGTGCGCGGAGAACGTGCAACTCGCACCGGCCGCCAGGACGCCGCCGCTGATGCCGAAGCCGGTCGCGCCGGCCGTCGCCACGATCGTTCCGCCGCAGGCGGTCAGGCCGGTCGGAACGGCCGCGATCGTCACGCCGGACGGCAACGCATCGCTCAGGGCGAGTCCGTCCAGCGCGACGGCATGAGCCGCCGTGTTGGCGATCGTCACCGTGAGCGTCGACGTGCCGCCCTGCGGGATGGTCGCGGGCGAGAACGCCTTGCTGACCGTGACCGGCGGTGCGATCGTCAGCGTTGCCGTCGCCGGTCCGCCGTTGGTCGCGCCTTGCGCACTGGTGAGCGCATTGGCCGGAATCGTATTGACGTAACTGTTCGGCGTGGCGCCCGTGACCGCGATCGTGATCGTACAAGTCGCACCGGCGGCGAGGCTGCCGCCGGTCAATCCGACCGTCGATCCGCCCGCCGTGCCGGTCACCGTACCGCCGGCACAGGTGGTCGTGGCGTTCGGCGCCGCGGCGATCGTGATACCGAGAGGTAGCGCGTCAGAGACGGCGACCGCCGTCAGGTTGGAAGCGCCGACGCCCGTGTTGGCGATCGAGATCGTCAGGGTCGAGATGCCGTTCGCAGCGATCGTGGTCGGCGAGAACGACTTGGTGAGGCCGACGTTGGCGGCAGCGCTGACGGTCAGCGTGGCCGTCGCCGGGCCGGTATTGGTCGCGCCCTGCGTGCGGGTGATGCTGTTGGCCGGAATCGTATTGACTTCGTTACCGATCGTGCTCGACGTAACATCGACCGTGATCGTGCACGAAGCGTTCGCCCCGATCGCACCGGCCGCAAGCGCGATGCTCCCGTTACCGGCGGTCGCCGTCAACGTGCCACCACAGGTGGTCGTCGCGTTCGGAGTTGCCGCGATCGCCAGGTTCGCCGGGAACGTATCGGTCAGACCGACGCCCGTCAATGCGACCGAGCCGGCCGCCGTGTTGGCGATCCCGATCGTCATCGTCGAGACGCCGCCCGGAACGATCGAGGTCGGCGAGAAGCTCTTGGTGATCGTTACCGGTGGTGCGATCGTCAGCGTCGCCGTCGCCGGCGCCGTGTTGGTCGCACCCTGCGTGCTGGTGACGCTGTTGGTCGGAATCGTATTGACGTAACTGTTCGGCGTGGAACCGGTCACCGTGACCGAGATCGTGCAGGTCGCAGCAGCCGCCAGCGTACCGCCGGTCAGCCCGACCGTCGTTCCGCCGGCCGCGCCGGTCACCGTGCCGCCGGCACAGGTGGTGGTCGCGTTCGGCGTCGCCGCGATCGTGATGCCGAGCGGCAACGTATCGGCGACGGCCAGGCTCGTCAGGTTGGATGCACCCGCGCCCGTGTTGGCGATCGAGATCGTCAACGTCGAGGTACCGTTCGGGCCGATGATCGTCGGCGAGAACGTCTTGCTCAAGGTCACGGCGGTCGCGTTGCCAACCGTCAGCGTGGCCGTCGCCGGACCGGTATTGCTCGCACCCTGCGTGCTGGTGATGCTGTTGGCCGGAATCGTATTGACTTCGCTGCCGACCGTGCTCGACGTGACGGCGACCGTGATCGTGCACGAAGCGTTCGCCCCGATCGCACCGGCCGTAAGCGCGATGCTCCCGCTACCGGCGGTCGCCGTCAACGTGCCACCGCAGGTGCTCGTCGCGTTCGGGGTTGCCGCGATCGTCAGGTTCGTCGGGAACGTATCCGTCAGACCGACGCCCGTCAACGCGACCGAACCGGCCGCCGTGTTGGCGATCCCGATCGTCATCGTCGAGATGCCGCCCGGAACGATCGAGGTCGGCGAGAAGCTCTTGGTGATCGTCACCGGCGG
>JBBRTL010000079.1:0-11739 GCA_038244445.1 Vulcanimicrobiales bacterium | reverse complement strand
TCGCTCGCGGCGACGCGCGCGCGGCCGGTCGCGCCTACGAGCGGAGTCTCGAACTGCAGCGCCAAGCCGGCGAGCCGGCGGGCGTCGCGATCGCGCTGATGAATCTTGCCACCATCACGCAGGAGCACGAGCTGGATCGCGAGCGCTCGCATGCGTTGCTGCGCGAAGCGGCGGAGATCATCCGCGATCACGAGACGCCCGTCAACTACATGTCGATCCTCAACAACCTCGCCATTGCGGCCGCGCTCCTCGGCAGTTTCGACGAAGCGATGGCGTATCTGGATGAAGCCGATGCGCTGGCCCGCGGCGCGGGCAACGAGGCGCTGGTCGGCACGTTCCAGCTGAGCCGAGCCGAAGCGGCCCTGCTGTGCGGACGCGACGAACTCGGGCGTACGTCGCTTGCCGCGTCGCGCGAAATCATGCTCCGGCAGCCGGATATGCTCGCCCTCGAATGGTTGGACGTTGCGCTGTTGCTGGCCGATCGGGACGAGCGCCTCGACGCCGCCGCGATCCTGTTCGAATACACGGAGTTGATCCGCGCCGAGCGTAAGACCCCGGCGTCGCCCTTGCTGGTTCTCCGACGCGAGGGCCACGCGCGACTCCTCGCCACCGACCAGGATCGATCGCGCTCTGCCAAACTTCGCGCGAGCCTGCTGCCACGCACGCCCCTGGACTATCTCGCACGCGTTCCACTCGGAACCGAGGCGCGACGATGACGCTGCCCGCCATTTTCTTCGGGCACGGGAATCCGATGAACGCGCTAGCTGAGAACGCCTATACGCGCGCCTGGGCGGCACTGGGCGCGCGCTTCCGACCGAAAGCGATCCTGGCGATCTCGGCGCACTGGTACGTGCCGGGTGTGGCCGTCACCGCGGTCGATCCGCCGCGCACGATCCACGATTTCGGCGGCTTTCCGAAAGCGCTCTTCGACGTGCGCTATCCGGCGCCGGGGGATCCGGCTCTTGTCGCGCGTGTCTCTGAGCTGCTCGGTCCGGATGTCGCAGCGGATCGCGATTGGGGCCTCGATCACGGGACGTGGTCGGTCCTTATCCACGCGTATCCGAAGGCCGACGTCCCGATCGTCCAACTGAGCATCGACGAACGCCGACCGGCGCAGTTCCAGTACGATCTCGCGAAGCGCTTGACGCCGCTCCGCGATGAGGGTGTGATGATCGTCGGGAGCGGGAACGTGGTCCACAACCTGCACGAGTACGCCTGGGGCGAGCGAGCCGAGGATCGCGACTGGGCCGTCCGCTTCGAAGCGCGTACCAAGGAGCTGTTGCTCGCACGCGATCACGCGCCGTTGATCACGTACGAATCCCTCGGGCGCGACGCGCTGCTCTCGATCCCGACGCCGGAACACTATCTCCCCTTGCTCTACATCGCGGCGCAACAGCGCGATGGCGACGCGGTTACGTTTCCGACCGAGGGCATCGAAGGCGGTTCGCTCTCGATGCTCTCCGTCGCGATCGGCTAGCGCACGAACAAGTAGCCCTGGTCCGGGATCGTCACGATGTAGCGCGGCGTGTCGGGATTGTCTTCGATCTTCTTGCGTAGGTTGTGCAGGTGGACGCGAACGGCGGCCAGCTCTTCCTTCCCGTCCGCCCCGAACAGCGTGCGAGCGAGTTCCTCGACCTCGACGATCCTTCCGACGTTATCGAGCAGGCAACGCAGCAACTGCGTCTGACGCGTTCCGAGTCGCGTCTCGCGTCCGTTGATGCGGACGCGTCCGAAGTCGGCATCGAAACTGATCGCCGCGCCGACTGAAACGTCGCTGCCGGGCGCGAGAGTCGCGTGGAGCGCCTTCTCCGAGAACTGCGCCGACGATTCGCTCACCACGAACGAGATCGTGACGTTGCTGTCGCTCCAGTGCAGGACCGGGATGTCGCGCTCGGTCAGGCAGGCGAGGCTGCGGTAGAAGACGCCGGCCGTCCCGCGTACGCCGGTGCCGACCACGCAGAGCTTGGCACAGCCTTCGACGCGCTGGAGCGCGAGGCCGAACTCCCGCGCGAGCGTCTGCATGAACGGCAGATGTTCGCCGGGTGCGAGGAAGCGTAGGCCGAACGCGAACGACTGCATCATTTCGATCGAGATGCCGGCCGAAGCGATGCGCTCGAGGATCTTCATCTGGAGCCTCGACCACGACGCAGTGTCGGCGGGCTTTGCGCCCATCGAGAAGAGCGCGTAGCCCGACGAGACCGTGATCGAGGTGATCGGCGCGAAGCGGTCTTCGTAGCCGTTCGCGCGCACGACCGTGCCCTCGTCGTCGGTGACTCGCCGGACTTCGTAGGAGACGTCGTGCTTAGATGCCTCGTGCGCGGCGTCGGCGCTGACCGGATTGGCGCGCTGGTCGGCGAGTTCCATCAGCTCTTCGTGGCTGACGTAGCGGACCGAGACGGCATCCGCGATGCTCGACGGATCGCCCGACATCACCGCATGCGCGTCGGTATAGATGATCACCCGGGCAGCATCGAGCGCACGCGAGAGTTCGATCGCATCGCGCTGGGTCCCGTCGACGACGGGCATGCCGCCAAGGTCGATGATCTCGCGCAGAAACGCGGCGTCGATCGGGGTGCGCGCGCAGACGGCGGTGCGATAGCCGGCGCTCGCGATCGCGCGGGCGACGATGAGCGGCGTCGGACAGACCACGATCACGCCGGCCGTCTCTTGGACCTCGGCGACGCGCGCCAAGGCGGCTTCGAAGAGACGCGGATGCCGGATGATGGGCGTTCCGAGTGCGAGGATGGCGATGTCCCGGGTCCGTCTCACCTTCGCACCTTCGAGGTCAACTGCGCTCGAACCACTCCGGATAGCGGAACGAGACGGAAATCCCGAAGTTGCGCGAGGCTTCCAGCATGGCATCGACGCGTTCGTGCGTCTGCGAGCGGGCAGGCTTGCTCTCGCGGAGGCGTTCGCGCAGGCTGCTCAGGTGCTCGATGAAGCGCGCGAATTTCGCATCCATCGCGCCCTCGAGCGCTTTGCGGAAGGTCTTGCTGATCGCGGGTGCCGCGCCGGAGGTCGATGCGGCCACCCGGACGGGGCCGGACCTGGCGATCGACATCATCGAGACCGAACTCGAGGCGGGCCGGTCGACGCACCACAAGAGGAATCGCTGCGACTGCGAGAGCGCGTGCAGGCGAGCCGTGAGCACCTCGTCCTTGATGGTCGAGAGTACGAAGAAGAACTCGCCGACGGTCCCATCGGTGACCGACGCGGGCGTCGCGCGTTCGACCAGGGCGCCGCACTCTTCGAGGACCGCACTCTTTTCGGTGGCTTCGCGATCCTCGCCGATCACCAGGCAGCGTCGGCCTTCGAGGTTGAGAGCGAGCGGATAGAACGGTTTACGAGGCACGGAGTTCGGTCTGCGCTTCGGGCGCGAACCAGGCGATCCGTTCGCGCAGCCGTACGACCTCGCCGACGACGACCGTCGACGGGCCGGTCAGGTGGGCGCGGCGCACGTCGTCCGCGATCGTGGCGAGCGTGCCGGCGACGGTGCGTTGATCGGCGCGCGTGCCGTTCTCGATGACGGCGACCGGCGTCCAGGCCGAGCGACCGTGCGCGATCAAGCGCGCCGCGATGTTCGGTAGTTCGGCGAGGCCCATCAGGAAGACGGCGGTGCCGTTGGGATCGGCGAGTCGTTGCCAATCGATCTGCGAGTGCGGCTTGGCGGGGTCTTCGCGGCCTGCCGCGACCGTGAACGATGCGCTCAGGCCGCGCTGTGTGAGCGGAATACCCGCATAGGCGGGAACTGCGAGCGCCGACGAGATACCGGGCACGATCTCGAACGCAACGCCTGCTTCGTGCAACGCGAGCGCCTCTTCGCCGCCTCGCCCGAAGACGAACGGATCGCCGCCCTTCAAGCGGACGACGCGCTTGCCGAGGCGCGCGTGGCGGACCATCGACGGAACGATTTCTTCTTGCGGCATGGCGTACGAGCCGCGTCGCTTGCCGACGAAGATCTTCTCGCACGTCGCCGGTGCCATCGCAACGACGGCGTCCGAGACGAGCGCATCGTAGAGTAGAACTTCCGCATCCGCAAGCACGGCCGCCGCGCGCAGGGTGACGAGGCCCGGATCGCCCGGTCCACCGCCGACGATGAACGCGCGCCCTTCGCGCGGCGTCGTCGCCGGTCGCTCGG
This sequence comes from Vulcanimicrobiales bacterium, assembly GCA_038244445.1. Classification (GTDB taxonomy): domain Bacteria; phylum Vulcanimicrobiota; class Vulcanimicrobiia; order Vulcanimicrobiales; family Vulcanimicrobiaceae; genus JALYSX01. Next base: position 7,601 of record JBBRTL010000079.1, on the reverse strand, counting down.
CCCGACGCGGAATGCTCGGTGCGAGGAGTGCGATGCCCGCGATCTCGAGGCCGATCCCGGGGATCGCGAGCGCGAGCGCAAACGCGATCCCGGCCAGCGCGAGCGCGAGCGCGGCGTAGAGGACGTAACGGATCCGCCGCGCTTTCGAATCTGCCGCAGGTAAGACGACGAAGCCTGCGAGCAGACCGAGCGCCGGCGCGTTGACCGCGGCGAAGGGCCAGAGGATCTCCATCACGCGAGGATACGGGGCCTCGCCGGATGCGTCAACGCTAGCGTTAACGCGCCTTTATATCCCCGATTAACGCCGGTTAAGGCTTCGATTGACCGCGCGTTTTACGCGTGATACACCATCTCATCATGTTGACCGAAGAGGCTGCACCGCAGGAAGTTCTGGCGTGGGCCGTGCGCGAGTACGGGCCGAGGCTCGTGCTCGCGTGCTCGTTCGGCGGCCCCTCGGGCATGGCGCTGCTCGACATGCTGCTCAAGATCGATCCGAGCGTCCCGATCTACTACCTGGATACGGACCTGCTCTTCCCCGAGACGTACGATCATATCGCTCGAGTCGCGCGTCACTACGGCGTCAGCCCGCTGCCGGTGCGGCCGGAGCGCTCGGTCTACCAGCAGGCGCTCGATCGCGGGCCGGCGCTCTGGGAGCGCGACCCGGATCTCTGCTGCAGTCTGCGCAAGGTCGAGCCGCAGCGGGAGTTCCTGAACGGCTATTCGGCCTGGATCAGCGGCATCCGGCGCGATCGCGGCGCGGGCGCCGTGCCGGTCGTGTCGTGGGACCCCACCTTCGACCTCGTCAAGATCAATCCACTCGCGACTTGGACGGAAGAGATGGTCTGGACCTACGTTCGCGCACACGACGTGCCCTATAACGAACTGCACGATCGCGGGTATCCGAGCATCGGCTGCACCCCCTGCACCGTCCGCGTGCGTCCCGGCGACGACGCACGTGCCGGCCGCTGGCAAGGCTTCGCTAAGACCGAATGCGGGTTGCACCGATGAAAGACGTCGAGACGATCAAGATCGAGAGCCGCAATCTGCGTGGGACGATCGCCGAGTCGATCGCGGCCGGCGGCTCGCGCTTCGACGAGAGCGATCTACAACTGATCAAGTTCCACGGCATCTACCAGCAAGAGGATCGCGACGCACGCGCCGAGCGCAAGAAGGCGGGGCTCGAACTCGCCTATCAGTTCATGTTGCGTTCGCGGATTCCGGGTGGTGTGGTGAGCCCCGAGCAATATCTGGTGCAGGACGGCCTCGCCGGGCGCTACGGCAACGGGAGCCTACGGATCACGACGCGCCAAGGCATCCAGTTGCACGGGATTCTCAAGGGCGACCTGCGCGCGACCATGCGCGAGATCAACGCTTCGTTGCTCTCGACGATCTCGGCATGCGGTGACGTCAACCGCAACGTGATGGCCTGCCCCGCGCCGCCCAAGAACGTTGCGGAGATCGAAGTGCAAACGCTCGCGCATCGCCTGGCGGAACACTTCACCCCGACCACGCGCGCCTATCATGACATCTGGATCGACGGCGAAAAGATGGATACCGTCGGCGACGTGGACGATCCGGTCGATCCGATCTACGGGCGCACCTATCTGCCGCGGAAGTTCAAGATGGGCGTGACGTTGCCGGGCGACAACTGCATCGATATCTACACGCAAGACCTCGGCTTTGCCGCGGTCCTGCGCGACGGCGAGGTCCTGGGCTACTCGCTACTGGTCGGCGGCGGGATGGGCTCGACCCACGGCAAAGCCGCGACCTATCCGCGCGCCGCGAGCCCGTTCGCGTTCGTCACCGCCGCGGAAGCGATCGAAGTCGCGGAAGCGATCGTGACGACGCAGCGCGACTTCGGCGACCGGACCAATCGCAAACACGCGAGACTGAAGTATCTCGTCGAAGAGCAGGGCATCGCGTGGTTGCGTGCCGAGGTGGAGCGGCGCATCGGCCGTTCGCTTCCGCTTCCGGTCGAAGTTCCGTTCGACGACGTGCGCGATCATCTGGGCTGGCACGAGCAGGCCGACGGCGGGTTCGCGCTTGGACTCTACATCGAGAACGGTCGCGTGAAAGACACCGACGTCGCACGGATCCGTACGGGCCTGCGCGCGGTCGTCGAACGCTTCAAACCGCAGATCCGCCTGACCGGGCAACAAAATCTGCTCCTGCTCGGCGTCGGGTCGGCCGATCGAGCGGCCGTGACGCTGCTGCTACGCGAACACGGGATCGAGACCGATCCGGGTGCGCTCGGCGTGCGCCGCTATGCGATGGCCTGCCCGGCCGCGCCGACCTGCGGACTCGCGCTGACCGATGCGGAGCGCGCGCTTCCGGATCTCGTCACCGAGATCGAACGCGACCTCGAAGCGTTGGGTCTCGCCGAAGAGCGCATCGGGATGCGCATGACTGGGTGCCCGAACGGGTGCGCGCGCCCATACATGGGCGACATCGGCTTCGTCGGACGCTCGAAGGATATCTACGACATCTTTCTTGGCGGCGACTGGGCGAACACGCGCCTGAACTGGATCTACAAGACCGGCGTCGGGCGTGCGAAGCTGGCCGACGAACTCCGCCCGCTCTTCCTTGCCTGGACGCACGGACGGATCGCGAGTGAGTCTTTCGGCGATTATTGCGAGCGCGTCGGCCGCGATGCGCTGCTCGAACTGGCCGACGAAGTGCCCGCTTGATGAGCCCGGGCGCAGCTCTCGTCGGCTTGATCGTCGGCATCTTCGTGGGGCTCTCGGGCATGGGCGGCGGCGCGCTCCTTACCCCGTTGTTGGTGCTCGCCTTCGGCGTCAACCCGCTCGCGGCCGTCGGCAGCGATCTGGTCTCGTCGGTTCCGATGAAGCTGGTCGGCGCGATCGCGCACTCCCGGCAGAAGGCGGTCGACGTACGGCTCGTGCTACTCCTCTCGGCGGGCGGCGTTCCCGGCGCGTTTATCGGCTTGGCGATCCTCGCGCGGATCCAGATCGTTCTCGGTCCGCACGAACTCGACGCCATCGTCGGTCGCGCGCTCGGGGTCGCGCTGCTGCTCTCGGCCGCCGCGTTGATCGTCGGCGCGTTCCTCAAGCGCAGCGACGAGGCGGACGGATCGGCGATCGTCTGGTCGCCGCGCCACTCCGTCGTGATTCCCGCGATCGGATTGGTCGTCGGCGTCGTCGTAAGCATGACGTCGGTCGGGAGCGGGTCGCTCACGTTGCCGCTGCTCTTCCTGGCCGCGCCGCAACTCGGATTGCGTCGCCTGATCGGCTCCGACGTCGCTTTCGCCGCGATCCTGATCCCGGTCGCGGCGGCCGGCCATTGGCGGTTCGGCAACATCGACTATCCGCTGGTCGGCAGCCTCTTGCTCGGATCGATTCCGGGCGTGCTGATCGGCAGCAAGCTCTGCGCGGTCATTCCGACCCGCTACTTTCGCCCGGTCTTGGCCGGGGCGATGGTCTTCATCGGCGTCCGTCTCTTCTGATAAGAAAGGTATTCACAATGGCAAAGGGGTTTACGATCTGGCTGACCGGGCTCTCGGGCGCGGGAAAGAGCACGATCGCGGAGGCACTCGCCGAAGAGTTCCGTCGTAGGGAACAACCGACGGAGATCCTCGACGGCGACGTCATCCGCACGACGCTCTCGAAAGGCTTAGGATTCTCGCGCGAGGATCGCAACACCAACATCGCACGCATCGCGTTGATCTCATCGCTCCTCAGCAAGCACGGCGTCGCCGCGATCACGGCCGCCATCTCGCCGTTTGCCGAGGCTCGCGATGCGGCTCGCGCGCAGACGGAGAACTTCATCGAGGTCTTCGTCGACGCACCCCTCGAGGTGGTCAAGGCGCGCGACGTCAAGGGACTCTATGCCAAGGCCGATCGCGGCGAGATCGCCCAGTTCACGGGCGTCTCGGATCCGTACGAACCGCCGGTCGATCCGGAAATCGTGGTCCGCACCGATCGCGAAACGGTCGCCGAGAGCGTCGCCAAGATCGTCGCATACGTCGAAGCCCGCAACCTACTGGCGGCGCCGGAAGGAGCGGTCGCGTGAGCCGACTCCGGATCGGGTTGAGTCCCGCCGAGGCAAACGACCTCGGGCTCATCGCGAACGGCGCGTTCGCCCCGCTCGACGGATTCTTGCGCCAAGCCGACTACGAGCGCGTCGTCGATGAGATGCGCCTCGCCGATGGACGGGTCTGGTCGATCCCGATCACGCTCGCCCTTCCCGAGGGGATCGTTCCGGACACGGGTAGTACCGTCGAACTCTACGATGGCGAGCGCCTCCGCGCCAGCATGCGCGTCGACGAGGTCTTCGCGCGCGACAAGCGCCGCGAACTCCAGAACGTGTATCGGACCGAGGATCCGGCGCACCCGGGCGTGGCCCGCATCCTCGCCCAGGGCGACCTGCTCGCCGGCGGGCCGGTGACGGTCGTCGCCGACGATCGGGAGGATGACCCGCTCTCGTTGACGCCGGCGCAGACGCGCGCGGCGTTCGCCAAGCGCGGCTGGAAGACGATCGTCGCGTTCCAGACGCGCAATCCGGTCCATCGCGCGCACGAGTATATCCAGAAGGCCGCGCTCGAAGGCGTCGACGGCCTGCTCTTGCATCCGCTCGTCGGTGAGACCAAGTCCGACGACATCTCGGCCGACGTGCGGGTCGCGTGCTACAAGGCGCTGCTCGAGAACTACTATCCCGCCGATCGGGTGCTGCTGGCCACGTTACCGGCGGCGATGCGTTACGCCGGGCCGCGCGAGGCGATCCATCACGCGCTCGTTCGCAAGAACTACGGTTGCACGCACTTCATCGTCGGACGCGATCATGCCGGCGTCGGGAACTACTACGGCACCTACGACGCTCAACGGCTCTTCGATACGTTCGCACCGGGCGAACTCGGGATCGTTCCGCTCAAGTTCGAGAACTCGTTCTTCTGCAAGCGCTGCGACGGGATGGCCTCGCAGAAGACCTGTCCGCACGACGTCGCGCATCACGTCTCGCTGAGCGGAACGGCCGTGCGCGATCTGCTCCGTTCGGGCCTGCGTCCGCCGCCGGAGTTCAGCCGGCCGGAGGTCGCTCAGATCCTGCTCGAAAGCATCCGCGACGCGATCGCGGAATGATCCTGCATCGCATCGGTCGCGCGATCGCTCGCTGGTACCGTCCGTGGGAAGTGCATGCGGACGCCGACCGCGCGCGCGAACTCTATCAACGCTACGTCGAATCATTGGGGTAACAACAATCTATGTCGCACATCTATGACAACGTCGCCGCCACGTTCGGCAACACCCCGCTCGTGCGCCTCTCCCGCTTGGCGAAGGGCTTGCCGGGCGACGTTCTGGTGAAACTGGAATCGTTCAATCCGGCCGGCTCCGTCAAAGACCGGATCGGGATCGCGATGATCGAGACGGCGGAGCGCGAGGGGCGCCTGCGTCCCGACTCGATCATCGTCGAGCCGACCAGCGGCAACACCGGCATCGCGCTCGCGTTCGTCGCGGCCGCGAAGGGCTACCCGATCATCCTGGTCATGCCGGACACGATGACGGTCGAGCGACGCAATCTCCTCAAGGCGTACGGCGCGCAACTCGTGCTGACGCCGGGCAGTGAGGGCATCAAAGCGGCGATCGCCAAGGCCGAGGAGATCCGGGCGTCGGATCCCGCCAAATATTTCCAGCCCCAGCAGTTCGAGAATCCGGCCAATCCGCTGATCCACCGGCAGACGACCGCCGAAGAGATCTGGCGCGATACCGACGGGAACGTCGACGTCTTCGTAAGTGCCGTCGGAACCGGCGGCACGATCACCGGCGTCGGCGAGGTGCTGCGCGAGCGTCGGCCGGGCGTGCAGATCGTCGCGGTCGAGCCGGATGGATCGCCGGTGCTCTCGGGCGGCGCGCCCGGTCCGCACAAGATCCAGGGCGCGGGGACCGGCTTCGTACCGAAGGTGCTCAACATCGATGTCTTCGGTGAGATCATCCGCGTGACCGATGCGGATGCCATCGAAACCGCGCGGCGTGCGGCCCGCGTCGAAGGCCTTCTGGTCGGGATATCATCGGGCGCGAACATCTTCGCCGCGCTGCAGATCGCGGCGCGTCCGGAGAGCGCCGGCAAGACGATCGTGACGATCGCCTGCGACACCGGCGAACGGTATCTCTCGAACCCGGTCTTCGCCGATCAAGAAGCCGTCGTGGTGGAACCCGCGTTGGTCCCCGCCTAGGGGTGCTCCGGCCAGGTGCGCTCACCCCTCCATAGCGCTACGTCGCGCGGTACTTGACTTGGCCGGGGTGCCAGTCGCAGTGGGTGCCGTCGTTCATCACGAACGACTCGCAGCCGTCGACGTCGGGGTTGAAGTCCTCGTTGTGAGCCTTGGTCGCCGGCCAGTTCACGCCCCCGTCGGTGCGCGCCGCGGCGCGGGCCTTGACGTACGAGAACTGCGGGTCCTTGACGATGGCGTTGAGCGCGCCGGCCAGTCGCTGTGCATCGGTCATCTATGCTACTATCGTCGTACGATGAAATTGCTCCTCGAAATTCTGCTGTCCATCTTTCTGCATCCGGTCGCGATGGTGCTGATGTGGATCAGCCTGATCGCCCGTCAGGACATGACCGCCGGCAAGAAGGTCATCTGGTTTCTCGTGAGTATCGTCTGGGGTCTCGGGCCGATCGTCTACATCCTCGTGGCCGACGGCGCCCTCTGGTAACCGGTCAAGGAGCTATCGTGGAACAATCCGTCGTCCATCTCGCGGAGTCGGCCGCATGGGTGTTTTTCTTCGTCTTCCTGTTCGCCGTCATCGGCGTGATCGCCACGATCCGCTGGATCATGGCGCTGGTCACCCGTGGCGAGCTAGCGGTCGAGGCCGAGGCGCACAAGGTCGGCGATGCCATCGGCCGCCACCGTGACAACCCGCAGTAGACTCCCGGCCTGCTAGAACAGGATCGAACGAAACGCGCCGACTTCTTTGAAGCCGGCGCGTTCGTATAACTGCAGGGCCGGCGCGTTGAAGTCGTTCACGAAGAGCGAGAGCGACGGCGCCTCTTCGAACAGCCGGCGACAGATGCCGGCGAGCGACGCCGTCGCAAGACCCCGACCGCGACGTTCGGGCGAGGTGAAGATGCCCTGCAGCTGCGTGGTCTGATCGCTGTACGGCCCGACGTTGAGCTGGAAGCAGAGCCCGGCCGCATCTTCGCCGACCCACCAGAGTTCGCGCTCGATCATCTGCGCGACGCCGGCTTCGAAGTCGCCCGGCGAGCGATCGCGCGGATCGTAGCCGAGTTCGCCCTCGATCATGCGCGCGGCGTTTTCGGTAATCTCGTCGCAATCTTGGATGCGCGCGAGGCGCACGCGGACCGCATCGCTCTCGCCGCGTAACGACTCGGGCGTCACCGCGAGCAAAGGCTGACGCTCGCGGATCGCGCTCGGCTTGGTGTGGCGCGGACCGACCAGCTCCCAGTAGCGCGCGACCTGCTCGAGCGGACCGAGGATCATCCGTTCGCGTTTGTGCGTGACGCCGAGATCGACGAACGCCGCGATGGCAGCGTCGTTCGCGGCCGGGACGACCTGGCGGCCGAAGAACGCGATGCCTACGATCTCGCCGGCGTCATCGAGTGCGGCGTACAACGACGTGCGGATCGCCGGG
>JBBRTL010000078.1:0-11748 GCA_038244445.1 Vulcanimicrobiales bacterium | reverse complement strand
TGTGCGAGGCGCCGCACGAGAGCGTGCTCGGCTACTGCGGCGCGTGCGGCGCGTGCAAGCTCTTCCAGGCGGGCACGGATACGCGCCATCCGGACTTCATCGAGAACATCGGCGCGCTCAAGATCGGCAAGCGCGATGAGGCGATGGGCTTCTACGAAGGCGACGAGTTGAACTCGCGCGACATCGTGCGCCAGCTCTCGCTCGAGTCCTACAGCGGAGGAATGCGCGTGCTGTTGCTCGGCGACGTCGAGTTCGCCTCGGTCGAAGCCGCCAACGCGCTCCTCAAGTTCTTCGAAGAACCACCCGACGACGTGGTCTTGCTCCTCACCTCGGATTCGCCCGGTCGATTGATCACCACCATCCGCTCTCGCCTGGTCGACGTGCACTTCCCCCGACTCTCGAATGCGGACGTGCGCGACGTGCTCGGCCGGCTCGGCCAGGATGCCGCGCAGTCCGAACTCGGCGCGTCGCTCGGGCAAGGCAGCGTAACGCGCGCCCTCGCCGCGCTCGGCGACGACGAGACGCTGCGTTCGCAGGTCGCCGCATGGTTTCTCACGGTCGTCGCGGGCGGCACGCCCGAGGAGGCCTGGGCGACGCGGGACACGCTCGACGACGGTTTGGAAGTGGTCAAGACGCTCGCGCGCGATTGGGTCGCGATCGGCGCGGCCGGCCCGAACGCACCGTTGGTGGCACGAGATTACGGAAGCGATCTCAAGGGTCTACGCGCGCTCGAAGGGCGCGACGCGATCGTCCTGCTCGGAAAGATCGACGACGCGCAACGCCTCGCGCGAACGAACGTCAGCCCCGCGATGGTCGGTGAGATCGTCCGCATGGCGCTGACGAACAAGGGGCGCGGTTAGCGCTCCTAGGCGATATCGTCGTACTGCTTCGCGAACGGGAACGCCAAGTACGACAGGAGCAACGCGTAGATCGCGGCAGCGATCAGTTGGACGGCGATGCTTGGAAGTCCGCCGTAGAGCGGGCCGAGGAAGAGCGGCACGAAGAGCGTGCAGATGACGAAGACGGCGGCCAGTAGCGCGGTCGCCCAGGGGTGTGCGATGGCGGCGCGATACGAAGCCTGAATCGCGTAGCCTGCCTGCTGTCCGCCGATGGCCGCAGCCGGCATCGTGTAGATCAGCAAGAACGCGACCAGCCGTTGCAACAGGATCGAGACCGGTCCGAGAATGGCGCCGATCTGCGCGGCTACGTTCAAGAGAAACGTAAAACCGACCGCCGCAAGCGCGATACCGCCGAGCTTGCCTTTCGTCTCGCGCCATGCGGCGTCGAACGAGCCGTCGTAGCCGCGCCAGATGTTGTGCGCCTGGATGACGGCGGTCGCGAAGGCGATCAGGTAGACGGTCTGCCCGATGAACGTGTAGAGCCCCGCCCCGACGCCGCCGACGGGGTCGGTCATCAGTTGACCGAGCTGGTTCAAAAGGACGGAGACGACGGCCGCCAGGAGCGGCGCGACCATGATCGAGAGATGCCGGAAGAGCAGCGGAATCGCCTGAAGATAGATCGCCGGATTCAGGCGATTCCCGTTACGCATCGTCGGGCTAGCCGCGCGCGCCGTCGAGCGCGTGGTGGCACGAGCAGTCGGCGTCGATGTCGATGGCCGCCACGATCTTGCCGATCGCGTCCTTGACGCGATCGTTGTTCTTCTTGAAGACTTCCATCACGGCATGATGCGAGACCGGTTCGGTGCCGGGCAGGCCGACGTCGTAGTCCGTGATCAGCGAGATGTTGACGAAGCAGATCTCGAGTTCGCGGGCCAGATAGCACTCCGGGTACTGGGTCATGTTGATGACTTCCCAGCCCTGGCTCTGGAACCACTTGGACTCCGAGCGCGTCGAGAAGCGTGGCCCTTGGATGACGACGACCGTGCCGGTGTCGTGGGTGTCGATACCGAGCGAACGGAGCGCCTTCGAGGCGATCGGGCGCAGCGTCGGGCAGTACGGATCGGCAAACGAGACGTGCGTCGTGATCGGGCCGTCGAAGAACGTGTCGTGGCGGCCGCTGGTGCGATCGACGACCTGGTCGCAGACGACCATCGATCCCGGCGCAACCTCTTTCTTGAGCGAGCCGCAGGCGTTCGGGGCGATGATGTGCTTGACGCCCAGCATCTTCATCGCATACAGGTTCGCGCGATAGTTGATCGCCTGGGGCGGGAAGCGATGGTCTTTGCCGTGGCGCGGCAAGAACGCCACGCGCTTGCCGGCGATCTCACCGAGTGCGACTTTGTCGCTCGGCGCTCCGTACGGCGTCTCGATCCAGACTTCGCGAGCGTTCTCGATCAGCGAATAGAATCCCGAACCGCCAAAAACGCCGATATCGGCGCGTTCCGTCGTCTCCATAATCTCCTCGTGCGTGTGGGTAGCGGGGCTAGCTTCGAGGTGCGGGACGGGTACCCTCGAACCCTTGGCCTCGATGCTTCGTCGCCTCGGCGTTCTCGCGATATTGTTGCTTGCCGCCTGCAACCGCCAGGCGGCCGAGCCCGCGAACGGCGCACGCCACGCGTGGACCGAACCGCACGTCCTGCGGATGGTCGACATCAGCGACCCGGACCGCCTCAACCCGTATCTTTCGGGCATGGACCTGGTCTACGACCTGACCTCGCTCTGCTATTCCTATCTCATCATCGCGGACGACCACGGCAAGCTGATCGGCGATCTCGCGACCCAGGTCCCGAGCCGGGCGAACGGCGGGATCTCGGCGGACGGAACCACCTACACCTATCACCTGCGTCACGGCGTGCTCTGGCACGACGGCGTCGCGTTCACTTCGCGCGACGTGGTCGCTTCGTGGAAAGCGGTCGTGGACCCGACGCACAACACCTTGCATCGCGAAGGCTTCGATCGGATCGTCTCGATCGCTACGCCCGACGACTACACGGCCGTCGTCCATCTCAAACATCGCTATCCGCCGTTCATCACGCAGTTCTTCGCTCCGTTGCAAGAAGGCGGCAAGCCGATCTTACCGGCGCATATACTCGCCAAGCAGGCGGACTTCAATACCGGTTCGCTGGTCTCGCATCCGATCGGGACGGGACCGTTCAAGTTCGTCCGCTGGGATCGCGGCAGCAAGATCGTCTACGAACGGTTCGACAAATATTTCAAAGGCCGGCCGAAACTCGACCGGATCGAACTGAGCATCATCCCCGACGACAACACCGAACTCAACGAAATCGAACTCCATCACGAGGACTTGGTCGTCTCGGTTCCGGGAGCGCTCTATGCGCGTTATCGGGCGCTCCCGGACGTTCGCGTCGAACTCGAACCGTGGAACGCGCAGGCGATCCTGGCCTTCAACGCGAGCCGTCCGGGAATGCACGACGTCGTCGTGCGTCGCGCGATTGCAAACGCGATCGACTACGCGACCATGATCGCGAAGATCAGCCACGGCTCGGGGGAGACCGCCTATAACAGTCTGCCGCCCACGGCGCTCGGATACGAAAAGCTCCCTCCGCACACCTACGATCCGGCGGCCGCGCGGCGCGCGCTCGACGCCGCCGGTTGGAAGCCGGGGCCCGGCGGCGTGCGCGCCGAGAACGGCACGCAACTGTCGTTCACGATCGTGACCACGACGGGCGCGACGGGCGAACGGCTGATCGCGCTCGAACTTCAGCAAAACCTGCGCGCGATCGGGATGGCGCTTGCGGTCAAGTCCTACTCGTACAGTCAGGTATTCGCCTACGACGGTCCGATCTACAGCGGGAACTACGACATCTCGACGTACTCGACCAGCATCGCCTGGGATCCCGACGTCGCGTTCTACATCGGCTGCGATCAGTGGTATCCCAAGGGCGAGAACATCTTCCGCTACTGCGACCGCGACCTGGATCGAGCCGAAGCGGCGGGTCTCGCGACCGACGATCCGGCCGGACGTGCGTCGGCCTATCGCGAAGCCAGCAAGATCATCTGGGAAACGCTTCCATATCTCCCGCTCTACGAACTGCGACGCGTGACGGTGCGTTCGCCCGACCTCAAGAACTTCAGCGTCAACCCGTCTGCGACGCCGTTTTGGAGTGCATGGCAATGGGACATCTAGGCAAGATCGCGGCAGCGTTCGCGTTGATCGCCACGATCGCGGCAAGCCCCCCCGCGCCGGATCCGGTGATGGTCGAGATCGGCATCAACGCCGGCTACGACGCACAGTGCAACGCCCTGATCGGGGGCGATGCGGACGCGTGGGCCAAGACGCTCGCGCCCGGCTTCGTGCCGACCATGCCGAGCGGCAAGAGCGGCGATGCCAAGACCGCGCGCGACGGCGTCGCGGCTCTGCTCGCATCCGCCAAGATCGAGAAGTGCCGGATCCTGCCCGAGTCGATCCATCTCGATGGAATGGATGCGGTCGCGACGGTGGCCGTCACCATGAGCGGCACCCAGGCCGGCGGCAAGTCGATCGCGATCGAGCAACACGCGGTCGACCGCTGGACCCCGTCGGGCGACGCTTGGCTTCAGAAGAGTTCGACCGTTTCGGAACAGACGGTCTACATCGATGGTAAGGTCGCTCAACAGACCACTGCAAAGGGGCGACGATAAAGCTATGCCGACCGACCCGACAGCCTAGCTACTTGTTGAAATCGCTCGGTTTGAGGCTTTCGAGAAACTGACGGAACTTGTCCATGTCGCCCTCGTCGGAGACGCGCTTGTCTCCGGAGGCCTCTTCCAAAACGATCTTGTCGCTGACGTAGATCGGCGTCTGCGTGCGTAGCGCGAGCGCGATGCCGTCCGAAGGGCGCGCGTCGATCTCTTCCATCCGGTCACCGATGCGCACGATCAGTTTCGCGAAGAACGTAGACTCGCGGATGTCGTGGATGACGACCTGCTCGAGTTTGCCGCCGAGCGAGTCGAGCATGCTACGCATCAGGTCGTGCGAGAGTGGTCGCGGCACCGGGGCGCCTTCGAGCGCGAGTGCGATCGCGGTCGCCTCGAAGGGTCCGATCAGGATCGGCAGGTAATGGGACCCGTCGAGGTCCTTCAAAATCACGACCGGGTCGTGCGTTAGCAGGTCGATGCCGAGTTTGTCGACCTTCATCTGGCGCATCACCATCTATCCTACGCCGCAGCGGGTTTTTCTTGCCGGCAACCGAAAACGGCCCGCCGACCATGGCTCTATCTTGCGGTATCGTCGGTTTGCCGAACGTCGGCAAATCCACCATCTTCAATGCCCTGACGCGCTCGGCGCAGGCACTGGCTGCCAACTACCCGTTTGCGACCATCGAACCAAACGTCGGCGAGGTCGCCGTCCCGGACGAGCGCCTGCCCGTTCTGCAGAAGATCGTCTCGGGTAAGAAGATCGTCCCGACGACCGTCCGGTTCGTCGACATCGCCGGGCTCGTCCGCGGCGCCAGCTCCGGCCAGGGACTCGGCAACGCGTTCCTGAGCCATATCCGCGAGACCGACGCGATCGCAATGGTCGTCCGCTGCTTCGAAGACGAGAACGTCACCCACGTCGAGGGCGGCCCGGACCCCAAACGCGACATCGAGATCATCGCGATCGAACTGGCCCTAGCCGACCTCTCGAGCCTCCAGAAGCGCGTCGATAAGCTCGAACGCGAAGCCCGCGTCAACCCAAAGCTCAAACCCAGGGTCGACGCCGCCAAGAACCTCGTCACCGCCCTAGAAGCGGGCACTCCGGCCCGCTCGTTCAGCGCAGACTCCCTAGAGCGCGAGGTCGCAAACGAATCGTTCCTGTTGACCGCCAAGCCCCTGCTCTACGTCGCCAACGTCGACGAGGCCCAGATCGGCAACCCCGGCCACCTAGTCGACCAGGTCAAAGAGGTCGCCAAGGCCGAGGGCAGCCCGGTCGTCGTCCTCTCGGGAAAAATTGAGTCCGAGCTGGCCGGTCTGACCGAAGACGAAGCCCGCGACTTCTGCCACGAACTCGGCATCGCTCGTAGCGGCCTCGACGAGCTAGCCCTAACCGCCTACGATCTCCTCGGCCTGATGACGTATCTCACCGCAGGAGAGATCGAAGTCCGCGCCTGGACCATCGAAAAAGGCAGCCGGGCGCCCCAAGCCGCCGGCAAGATCCACAGCGACATCGAGCGCGGCTTTATCCGGGCCGAGATCGTCAGCTACGACGACTACGTCAAATACCAGACCATGGAAGCCCTACGAGCCGCCGGCCGCCTCCGCTCCGAGGGCAAAGAGTACGTCATGCAAGAAGGCGACGTCGTAAACTTCCGCTTCAACGTCTAAAGCGCCAAGCGCCCCCTCGACTCCGGCTTCGCCTACGCTCGGCATGACAAAGAAGACGGCAATGAGGATGAAGTCCGCGTAGGTCCCAGGGCGATCGCTCGCCTGTGGACTTGCCGTGCTCGGGGTGGGGGCGCATGCGTCCGCGGGCGGCGTTCCGATTTTTTCGCAATCGCCATGGATGGCGACTTCCTTTTTCCGTTGCGAAAAAACGGACGAGTAGGAGCGACCACGATGGTCGCGACGAACGTCCGCCCGCGGATGCATGTGCCCCCACCCCGGGCACGGCAAGATGCCCCAAGAAACCGACAAAAGCGCCAAGGGACCGGAGCCTCCGGGGATAAACCGAGTAGGGTTTGGACTTTTCCCTTGGAGGCCTCATCGCTCTATGACCACTGCAGTGCGCGAAGTCTCGGTTTTCGGCGACGGTATCGCGTATTTTAACGAAGCGGCCGATCTGCTGGAACTCGATGCCGGCATGCGAGCTATCCTGACGCATCCGTCGCGTCAGATCATCTTCTCGATCCCGTTTCAACGCGATTCGGGCGAGTTCGAAGTCTATACCGGCTATCGCGTTCAGTACAGCTTCGCGCGCGGCGCGGCCAAGGGCGGCATCCGCTACCACCCGGGCGTGACGCTCGATGAAGTGACCGCGCTGGCGTTCTGGATGACCTGGAAGTGCGCCGTCGTCGATCTGCCGTTCGGCGGAGCCAAGGGCGGTGTCACCTGCGATCCGTCGACGCTCTCGATGAACGAACTCGAACGCATTACGCGCCGCTACGCGGCCGAACTTGTCGAAGTCGTCGGCCCGGACAAAGACGTCCCGGCGCCCGACGTCAACACGACGCCGCAGATCATGGCCTGGTTCATGGATACGTACTCGATGCACGTCCGTCAGAACGTGCCGGGCGTCGTGACCGGGAAGCCGCTCGAGATCGGCGGAAGCCGCGGGCGAGTCGAAGCGACCGGGCGCGGCGTCACCATCGTCGCGATGGATCAGATGGGCGTCATGGGCCTCAAGCCCGAGAACTCGTCGGTCGTGATCCAAGGCTTCGGCAACGTCGGTATGTACGCGGCCAAGCTCTTCTCGGAGCGCGGTTGCAAGGTCATCGGTATCTCCGACGTCACCGGCGCCTACTACAACGTCCAGGGCATCCACGTCGGCGACGCGATGGACTACGTCAAGAAGAACCACAACCTCGACGGCTTCAAAGGCGGCGACAAGATCAGCAACACCCAGCTCCTCGAGAGCGAGTGCGACGTGCTCGTTCCGGCCGCGCTCGAGAAGGTCTTCACCGCCGAGAACGCCGCCAAGGTGAAGGCGAAGCTGATCGTCGAGGGGGCGAACGGCCCGACCACGCCGGACGCCGCGAAGATATTCCAAGAGCGCGGTATCACCGTGATCCCCGACATCATGGCCAACGCCGGCGGCGTTACCGTCTCGTACTTCGAGTGGGTCCAAGACCGCATGGGTTACTTCTGGAAAGAAGCCGAGGTCAACGAAAAGCTCGAAGACGTGATGCTCGACAATCTGCACGAGTTGCAGAAGATCGTCGCCGAGAAGAAGTGCACGCTGCGCACCGCGGCCTACATGCTTGCGATCGATCGCGTCGTCAAGGCGTTGCGCCTGCGCGGCGTCTACGCCTAAGCGACGGCCGCCTCGCGGCTACTCCAGGTCTAGGGGGGCTCCGATCGGTTCGATCGGGAGCCCCCCTTCTTTCCAGGCCCGATAGCCGCCGTCGAGTGCGCGCGCGTCGAAACCGCGGGCGCGTAGCACGCCGGCGACCCGGCTACACGAGTTGCCGCTCCCGCAGTAGAGGACGATCTTCGCGTCGTCCGCGAACGGCAACGTATCTGCGTCTGCAAGCGCTTCGCCGTCGTAGCGTAGCGAACCGGGGATCTGGGCGTCGTCCGGCTCGCGCCGGATGTCGATGATGACGACGCTGCCGTCAGCCTGCAACAGGTCGGCGGCGCTGATATGCTCTTCGATCATGTCAGGATATGTTTGCACAAAGAGAAAGGGCGCCCTGGCGGACGCCCTTTGCGATGTCGCGCGTTCGCTACTAGTGCGGCGCGTACGGGTCGGGGATCGGATATCCGCCGGCACCGTTGTAGACGTTGACCGCGTTCACGGCCGGGATCGCCGTGCCGTACGACGCGTTGATGGTGGTGATGAACGCGTTGGCGAGAATCGCGTAGCCGGTGTTCGAGGGATGGAGTCCGTCGAACGAGAGCAGTCCGCCGCCGAAGGCGAGCGAGCAGCACTTCGGGGGATTGATCGGTACGCCGCCGGCGGTCGCGATGCTCACGAACGTCTGGTGGATGTCGACCAGCGGTGTTCCGGTCGCCGTTGCGGCGGCCGCGATCGCCGCGTTGTAGGCGGTGTTCAGGCCTTGCACCTGGGCCGCGAAGGCGTCGGGCAGATAGGCGGTGCCGAAGCCGCTACCGGCCGTCGTCGGATCGAGCACCGGGTTGCAGTTGACCGTACCGGCGCCGCCCGCGAACTGGGTGATGCATTGCGAGAAGGCGGCCAGGAAACCGCTCTCGGTCAGGTAGCCATTGCCGGTGACCCCGTACTTCGTCTGGATGTTCGCCGATGCGTTGGCGGCGATGAGCGCTGCGAACGGCGCCGGAATGCCGACCTTTTGAAGGAAGGCGCTCATGGTTGCGGTCAGGGTCGCGCCGCCCTTGGTGAACTGCGGTAGCGCGAGGATGTCGGGCAGATTCGCGACCACGACCTTCGAGCCGACGCCCTTGAGCGAGGTGATGATCTGGGCGATGTCGGCTTGCATCTGAGCCGGCGTATCGATCGGCGCTTGGCCGCCCGAGAACGTGAACTTGAGCAAGTCGTTCGCGCCGAGCCAGACGGTCGAGAGCGTCGGCCGGTCGGCGAGCGCGGCGTTCAGCATCGTCAGCGGCTGATTCGCGCCCAGCTTGCCGGCGAAGCTACCGAGGATCGGGTAGAAGTTCGAATCTTCCGCATCCAACAGCGTCTGCAATCCGCCCGAGGTCGGATCGCCGAGGACGGTCGGGTAGGACGGACACGAGCTGCCGACCGGTCCCGGCGGCGGACCGCTGTGCGGATTGGTCATGTAGATGGCTTCGTGGGCCGTGATGCCGGGGACGCCGACGTCGAGCGGAAGCGTGGTCGGATTCGCGCGATACGAGGCCAGCGCCGCAAGCGAGTACATCGACTGGTTGAACGCGTTGCAGCTCAACTGCGTCGGGCCGAAACCCGGAGGGGTCGCCGAGACGACGATCTGTCCGCCGTTGCCGGTGGATGAGATGAGTGGCAGCACCGAGGTCGCGGGAGTCGAGATGGTGGCGACCGCCGAGGCGACCGTGCCGCCCGCGATCTGCTCCTGTAGAAGGGCGAAGAAACCGTTGGGCTGCGTCGCCGGGACGAGACCGCCCGGCAGTGCCGAGACGGGATTGCCGAAGTACGAGACGCCCATCGTGCCGTTCGATTGCGTGCCGGCGGTCAGGCTGTCGCCGACGCCCACGACGCGCGCGAGGGTCGTGCTGCCGGTCGGGTAGACCGGGCTCGGCGGACCGTTGGGGATCGCGCTGCCGCCGCCGGTACCACCGGCGCAGGCAGCAAGCGAGACGATGGCCAGAACGGCCAGAGGTTGTGCGATACGTTTCATCATTGCTTGTGCCTTTGTTAGAACGGAAGCACGCTCGGCGTGCCGATGCCGAACTGGATTTGAAGTTGCGTTGCCTTGAGGCCGCCGACGCTCGGAACGACCGGGTTGGCGGAGCACGGCAGCGCCTGGCAGGTCAGTGCGGTCACGCCGTACGGGCTGTAGTTGGTCGGCCCGCCGCTGTTGAGCACGAGTTGCACGAAGCCGTTCTTACCCAAACGGTGCGACGCGCCGAGGAAGTACGCCATCAGATGCTGGGCGTAGGTGTCGGTCGGGAGATAGTCGCGCGAACTCTGCGGCTCGAAGAAGATCGTGGTGTCCTTGTTCGGCGTGTATTCCAGATAGAGTATCTGATAGAGTTGCGCGTTGTTGTCCTGATTGAGGCCGGCCTTGTGCACCAGCCAGGACGGCGCGAGCGTGAAGGTTCCGAACATCTTCGGCGTCTTCAGGAACGGTGCGGTGATCGCGAGGGAGTAGATCTGCGCGCTGCGCGTGTAGAGGCCGGTGATCGGGAAACCGTTGTTCTCAAAGGCGACGCGGTCGTCGTTCGAGGTCGAGGCGGCGATCTTGGACGTCCGCGCGACGTACGTCGGCGAGATCACGATCGGGATCGCGCGGCCCTTCATCGAGCCGATATTGATCAGCTTCTCGAGATTTATCAGGAGGAAGCTGTCTTTGGTGGTCACGTTGATCTGCGGGGTGACCGTGCCGAGGTCGACGCTGCCGAGGGGCGACGCCAGGCCTTGCAGATAGAGCGGAACCGTGCCGCTGTTGAAGCCGACCGGGTAGTGCTGCAACTGGTAGTAGGACGCGGTGACGCGCGTGCTGGGATCGAAGCCGTAGGCTCCGACCACGTCGACGCCGCCGGGTAGCCAGGTCTTACCGGTCTTGCCGATGTTGCCGTAGGGGTAGGCCATCGAAAAATCGGCCGTGTAGCCGAATCCGGTGGGCAGGCCGACCGCGCCGCCGACCGGCGACTGGGCGACCGGTGGAACCTGCGCGACCGTTCCGGTCTGCGGGCGGCTCATGGCATTTTTGATACCGGCGTTGGCGCCGCTGACGACGCCGGTCGCCAGGGCTTCGCTCGTGTCGGCGAAAGCCGGCGCGGCGGCCCCGAAGACGAGCGCGAGCGCCACCAGGGCGGCGGTCGTGCGGGCTAGGGATTTGAGCATAGCGATCTCCAAGACGCGACTCCGGTCCTATTAAAAATATCAGACACGGTTGCGCTCAGACGTTGGTCGCCCGGAGCATTTTCCCTGGTGACTCCGGCCGAATTCCCATCGGCTTCTTTAGGCCGGTTCGGGGGCCGTTTCTATGGCCGGTGTCGCGGTCGGGTGATTGCGTAGTTCCCAACCCTTGATGACCACGTAAAGGACCGGGGTGATGATCAGGTTGAGGAACGTCGAGATCAGCATGCCGCCGAAGACGGCCGTGCCCAGGGATTGGCGGGCACCGCTGCCTGCGCCGGTCGCGACGACCAGCGGAAGGACCGCGATGACGAAGGCGATCGAGGTCATCAGGATCGGCCGGAGCCGGGTCTGCGCGGCCTTCAGGGCTGCCTCGACCACGGTTGCGCCCGCCTTAAGCTGTTGGTTCGCAAACTCGACGATTAGAATCGCGCTCTTGCTGGCGAGGCCGATCAGCATGACGTAACCGACCTGCGTGTAGGCGTCCTGCGACAGACCGGTGTTGCCGAAGAAGCCAAAGGGCGCCGCGATCCAGTGCACCCACCCGGGGGCGTTCGGGAACCCGAAATCGACGATCGCCGCCGGGATCCCGAAGATCGTCCGGAACTTGATGAACAGCAATGCGCCGAGCAGTGCGGCCGGAACCGCGAGAATGACGATCAGCGGATCGACGAACGACTCGTACTGCGCCGCGAGGACGAGGAAGACGAGGACCAC
>JBBRTL010000077.1:0-11810 GCA_038244445.1 Vulcanimicrobiales bacterium | reverse complement strand
TGGTCGCTGGCCGACGTCCGCGGCAAGACGGTCGTACTCACATTCCTCAATGCCGAGTGCAATGACATCTGCCCGGTGCTCGGACAGGAGATCACCCAGGCCGACCAGCTCCTCGGCGCACAACGCAGTGCCGTCGAGTTCGTCGTGGTCCTGAGCGCGCGAGATCTCATGCTATCGCCATTCTTCGTGCCGGCAATCGGGCTGTGCGCCGCCGCGATCCTTCTCCCGATTGGGATGATGTACGCTCGCGCCTGGCGCGTAGTGAGACCGTAACGCGATGAACGGCGGGCCGGTCTATCGTCACGTCCAGCGGGGCGACGCGCTTCGGATGTTTCTGCTGGTCGTCGCCGCCGCGATCCTTGTGGTGACGGTCGTGATCTTGCGGAATAGCGATCCGGCGCACGTCGCCGGAATCTTGATCTTCGGGACGTGCGTCCTTCTGATCTCGGGCGTGGTCTTCACGCAACTGACGATCGAGGTAACGGCGACCGAGCTGCGTTGGTACTTCGGCTTCGGCTTGCCGAGCGGACGGATCGCGCGCGGCGATCTGATCGGTGCGACGATGGCCAACCCCGGACTCTTGAACGGCATCGGTATCCACCTCACGTTGCGCGGCTGGCTCTGGAACGTCTCGCTCGGCACTGCCGTCGAGATGAAGCGCAGGTCCGGCGCCGACGTCTTGCTCGGCACCGACGATCCCGACGGCTTGATCGCGGCCTTGGGCCTTCGCGGCGCGTCCGATCCCGATGCATAGCGACGAGACGATCTGTGCGATCGCGACGGCGCCCGGGGTCGGGGCGATCGCGATCGTGCGCGTGAGCGGGCCGGAGGCAGTGGCGCTTGCGGGGCGATTGTTCCGTACGCGTGAGGGGTTGCGCGAACGGTATGCGACGTACGGCACGATCGTCGACGAAGGTGGCGAAGCGATCGATCGCGGGATCGCGATCCTCTCGCTGGGGCCGCATACCTACACGGGCGAAGATACGCTCGAGCTGCAGTTGCACGGATCGCCGGTGCTTGCAGGTGAGACGATGCGCGCGGCGATCGCATGCGGCGCGCGGGCCGCGACGCCGGGCGAGTTCACGCGTCGTGCGTTTCTCAACGGCCGGCTGGATTTGCATGCGGCATCCTCGGTTGCCGACTTGATCGCGGCGGAGAGCCGCTCCGCAGCGCGCTCGGCGCTCGCGAATCTCGGTGGCGGATTGGCCAACGAAGTGCGGGCGTTACGCGCACAGCTCGCGCACGTGCTGGAAGAACTCGCGGCGACATTGGACTTTCCGGACGAAGTGCCGGAGCCGGAACCGGCGCGCGTGTTGGCCGAGGTGGCGGCCGTCATCGCATCGCTCGAACGCTTGCGCGCCGACGGTGAAGCCGGACGGCTGGTGCGCGAAGGCGTGAGCGTCGCGATCGTCGGGCCGCCCAACGCGGGCAAGAGTTCGCTGCTCAATGCGTTGCTCGGCGAGGAGCGCGCGCTCGTTTCGGAGATCGCGGGCACGACCCGCGATACGATCGAGGAGGCGGTCGCGATCGATGGTGTGCGCGTGCGGATGGTCGATACCGCCGGGATTCGCGATCACGCCGACCGGCTGGAAGCGGCAGGCATCGAACGCTCGCAACGTGCACTGGAGAGCGCGCGGATCGTATTGCTGGTGCTGGATGGCTCGGCGCCACTGGGCGCGGATGCGGAGGCACTGCTTGTGCGGACGGCGGACCGCGCGCGGGTCGTCTTCTTCAACAAGGCGGATCTCGGCGACGCGGGCGTACGCGCGATCGCCGGAGAGACCGTGACCGGGAGCGTGCGCGTCGACGCGACCATCGAGGCCCTTCGTTCAGCGCTCGCGCGGGTCGGCTGGGGCGGCGTGGCGCCGGATCTCGAGCGCCCGCATATCGCCTCGGCCCGCGAGTTCGACGCGATCCATCAGGCGTTGCGCTCGCTCCATGAGGCGCGCGCGACGATTGCGCGCGGCGAAGCGACTGATTTTGTCGCGCGCGATCTGCAGAACGCGTACGGGTTGCTCGGCCACGTGACCGGCGAGACGGCGACCGAAGAACTGCTCGATGGGATCTTCGCGCGCTTCTGTATCGGAAAGTAGACACGACCTTCCGGCCGCCTAGGCCCTTAGAGCATCGTCACGAGAATCGGTGCGTCGCGCGCGATCTGCGCGCAGACCTCGAGAATGTGCGCGCGCTCGTCGCGCGCGAGGGCGAGAAACGCCGCATTTGCGGCGCCCGTAAAGCCGATCTTGTGAGTCGCGCCTCGCGCGCGATACCAACGGAGTTCGTCCGGATCGTAGGCGAGCAACGGTTCACGCGGCGGTACCGGCCCGATCACTGCGCAGGCCTTCGAGTTCCGGATGATGAGCGTGCTGCGGCCATCTTCGGCCGCATCCAGGAGCGCGCTGATCCCGGCCCGCGCTGCCCGCGCCGAGACCGCGTTCAGAGCTACATCCATTGTGTACATAATAATGTACACTCACTATACCATATGCGGGGTGGTATGATGGGGCGCGATGAGCGAAGCGATGCGAAGCGATGATGCGGCGGTGATCGTCGTCGGCGGGGGCCATGCCGGCGTTGAAGCGGCGCGCTGCGCCGCGCGGATCGGCGTCCCGACGATGCTTGTCACCGGTGACCCGGAGAAGATCTGTACGCTTCCCTGCAATCCGTCGATCGGGGGAAGCGCGAAGGGCCAGGTCGTCCGCGAGATCGATGCGCTCGGCGGCGCGATGGGCGAACTCGCCGACGCTTCGAGCCTGCACGCCCGCTTTCTAAATGAGAGCAAGGGTCCGGCCGTCCGCGCGTTACGCCAACTGATGGACAAGCCCCAATATGCGCGGCTGGCGATCGAAGCGCTCCGGGCCGAGCCGAACCTGCAGATCATCCAAGGGATGGTCGAGGATCTGATCGTGAGTGAGGGCCAGGTGCGCGGCGTCCGCTGCGCAGACGGCTCCCGCTACTACGCGCGCCGGGTTGTCCTGGCGACCGGTACGTTCCTCGGCGGGAAGATCTTTCGCGGCGAGCACACCGAGTCGGCCGGCCGTTTCGGCGAGGCGCCCGCCGTGGGCCTTGCTCACGCGCTCCGTCGACTGGGGTTCCCGACCCGTCGCCTGAAGACCGGGACCCCGCCGCGAATCGACCGTTTCACGGTAAACAATTTCGCGATGCAGCGACAGGACCCGAGCCCGGAGCCGCTGCTGTTCTCGTTTGCCGGTGTGCCGCGCTTCGCCGGACCCCAGTTGCCGTGCTACGTGACCGAGACCAACGAGCGTACTCATGCCCTCGTTCGCGAGAACCTGCACCGCTCGCCACTCTATGGCCTGGACCTGATCGAAGGGATCGGCCCGCGCTACTGCCCGTCGATTGAAGATAAGGTCGTCAAGTTCGCCCACAACCCGACCCACCAGCTCTTCATCGAGCCGGAGGGCTGGGACGAACCGACCCTGTACGTCGGCGGCTTCTCGACCTCGCTACCGGCCGAGGTCCAGCTCGAAATGCTCCATACGCTCCCGGGACTCGAGGAGTGCACCATGGTCCGGGCCGGCTACGCAGTCGAGTACGACATGGTTCCGCCGACCGAACTGCGGGATACCCTCGAGACCCGCCGGATCGCCGGCCTCTACCACTGCGGTCAGCTGAACGGAACCTCGGGCTACGAGGAGGCTGCGGCTCAGGGACTGGTCGCCGGCACCAACGCGGCCCGGGCCGCGCAGTCGAAGCCGCCGCTCCGGCTCGGCCGGCATGAAGCCTACATCGGCGTGATGATCGATGATCTGGTCGGGAAGGGCGTGGATGAGCCGTACCGCCTACTGACCTCGCGCGCCGAGCATCGAGTGCTGCTCCGACACGACAACGCGGATACCCGCCTCACGCCGATCGGGCGGGAGATGGGCCTGGTCTCGGACGACGCTTGGGACGCGTTCAGGGTTCGCCAGGCCGACCTGGCCGATGGCCTGCGTCGTGCATCGTCGATCAAGACCGGGCCGGGGATGCTCGCCGGGGAGCGCTTCGATGGCGCCGCCACCTTGGCCGACGCCTTGCGTCGCCCGAATCTGTCGTTCGGCGATGTGGCCGAGCGGTTCGATCCGCGGCTCTCGACGGAGACGGGCGAGCGGGTCGCGGTCGAGATCCGGGTCGAGGGTTACGTCAGGCGCGAAGCGGCCGCGGTCGAGCGGGCGGCCCGCCACGAGCGACTCGAGATTCCCGAAGCCTTTGCATACGACACGATCCGCGCGCTCTCGCGCGAAGCCAAGGAGAAGCTGACGGCCCAGCGGCCGCGCACCCTTGGCGCGGCCGGCCGAATTCCCGGGGTGACCCCGGCGGACATCGCGATCGTCGGCATGTTGATCGAGCGCGGCGCGGTGCCGGCGTGATCGGCGAAGAGGCCGAACTCGCGCGCCTGCTGGTAGCTGGGAACGTTCCGGACCCGCTCGTCCCGGCGCTGGCGGTCTACGGCGCGCGGTTGCTCTCGACCAATCGCAAGGTCAACCTGACCGGTGCGAAATCGGCCGAGGAGCTGGCCCCGCACCTCATCGACTGCTTGACGATCGTCCCGTATATCACCGACCCGCTGGTCGACGTCGGCTCGGGCGGCGGCCTGCCGGCAATTCCGCTTGCGATCGCGACCGGCGTGCACGTCACGATGATCGAATCGACCGCGAAGAAGGCGCGCTTTCTCGAGGAAACCCTTGCTGCGCTTGGGCTTCGTGGTCGCGCTATCGCGGAACGCGCGGAGGTCGCAGGCCACGATCCGGAGCTGCGCGGGAAGTTTTCGTCGGCGACCGCCCGGGCTGTATCGAGCGCGCCCACGGTCCTGGAGCTGGTGCTCCCGTTTCTCGCGCCGGGCGGAATCGGCGTCTTTCAGCGCGGCGGCTACGAGCCCCGCGAGCGGAACGCGGCGGAGGATGCGGCGCTGGTCCTCGGTGCGCAGATCGAAGACGAGATCGCGCTCGAAGGAGAACGTCGGATCCTCCTCGTCCGCAAGGTCGCCGAGACGAACATCCGCTTTCCACGCCGGATCGGCATCCCGGAGAAACGCCCGCTCTGCATGTAGGGTCGTCCCTTCGAGCCCGGATGTGACTATGCCAATAATTTGGCACAGTCCGTGAGGAAGGCTCCGATCGGACCGTCGCCCAGGCTCCGGCCGGGCATTCGTTCCGGATGCCACTGCAGGGCGAGAAAGAACGGATGCGCGTCGCGGTCTGCGTACTCGTACGCTTCGAGCGTACCGTCCGGTGCGTGCGCGAGCGCTTGGAAGATCGGCGCGAGCCGGTCGACGGCTTGGTGATGCGACGAGTTCGCGCGCAGATCTCCTTGTGCCAAGGCTTCGAGCGCAGAGCCCGGTGCAACCGCGACGGCGTGTTCGTTATCGACGCCGGCGCGAGGGCGGACGTGATCCGCGGCGGTGGCGAGATGCGGGATCAGGCTGCCGCCGTGGTAGACATTGAGCAGTTGCGAACCGCGACAGACGGCGAGCGTCGGCAAGCCCGCGTGCGCGTCGCGGAGCGTCCATTCGAACGCGTCGCGCTCGGTGTCGATCTCGCACGCATCGCGTGCATCTGCCCGCCCGTACCGGATCGGATCGACGTCCTCGCCCCCGGTGAAGACGATCCCGTCGAGTCGCTCGCGCGAGGGCTCCGCGGCATCCGCATGCAGCCAGACGGTTTCGACGTCGTAGCCGAGCGCGGCGCCGACTCGGCGCAACGCCCGCGGGTAGTTCCCGTACTGCTCGTCGTCGCCATGGCTGAGGCCGATGCGCAACTTCATGCGAAGTGCTTCGCGAGCAACGCTTAGGTTCCGGTCGCGCCGCCGAAATGGAACACATACTTGAAGATCACGCGGTGCAGGGTCGCGTCGGCCGCCGGTGTGCCGTAGTCGAAGTAGAGTTCGTTCAGGTTTGCAAACCGCTTGTGAAACGAGAGCGCGAGATTGGTTCCCGGCGCGGCGAATCCGCCCGTGCCGCTGATCGCGCGCAGACCGATCGCCAGGCTGGCACTTTTGCCGAACGAGCGGCTGAACGAGATGCGGCGCAGCCATTGCGTATCCAAGCCGGGCGTACCCGAAGCCGATTGATCGGTCGCGCGCTCGATCGTGCCGTCGTACTCGATCGAGATCCCGTAGAGCCCGAACTGACGCGACGCCGACGAGCCGAACTGTTGCAGGTACAGACCCGCGAACGGTCCCCACGAATAGCTCGCATCCGTCGGAGCGGGGCTGCCGTCCTTATAGCCGATCGAGATGCTCTGCGAGTCGAACGGCAGCACCACGCCGCCGAAGCGTAGCTCGCTCACACTATCGCCGTAGCCGAACGCGAAGTTGTTGTCGAACGTCAGGTTCGTGCTCGCGCCGAAGTCCGCTTCGTGCGTCTCGCCGGCGCGGTTCAGGTACTTGTCGGCGACCAGCGTGAACTGGTACGACTTCAAGAACGCGCCCTTGTTGCCGCTGCCGTTGTACTGCACGATGCCCTGCGGGCCCCGGATGTCGTTGATCTGCGTATAGCCCAGGAGCGGGTTGAACTGCGGACCGATATCTTTCCAATCCGCCAGCGCGAGCCACTTGGCGTTCTGCACGCCGGCACCGATCGAGATCGCATCGGCCAGCGCGTTGTCGCTGACGAGCGTTCCGCGATCGGCCTGGAAGTTGGCGAGGAAGAGCGCGCCGCTATGCGGATTGGTCGTGCCCGCACCGTAGCCGTAGGCGAGGTCCCGCGTGCCGTCTGGATAGACGGCATCGACCGCCTGCAGTCCGTACGTAAGCGAGTTGTCGATGGCGTTGTGCGAGTATCCGAGCGCGCGATCGCTGAAGCCGTAAGTGCCGACGTTGTTGAGATCGCTCCCATCGACGTTGAGCAGGCCGATCGAGTTCTGACCGAACGTGCCCTCGATCTTCTCGCCGTGGTTGAAGATGCCGATCGCGGGCGTGTAGAGCAAGGTCTGATAGCTGTTGATGTTGATGTTCGGGATGCCGCCGAGGAAGTTCGCTCCCTGTGCGAAGAACGGCCGGTACTCGTTGTACTGGCGCTGGAATTCTTGCGGTGCGATCGTCGTCTGATCTTGCTCGACGTTCGAGAAATCCGGATTTGCGGTGCCGACGAACGCGAGCGTGTTGGTCAGCGGATAGGTCAGATCGATACCGTAGTTGCGCGGATCCGTGTCCTGGAAACTGCCGATGCCGTTCTGGAACTGTCGGTGATCGGAGCCGCCGCTGGCCAGGCCGTAGATGTCGGCGTGCGCTTGCGGACGGGTCGCAGCTGCGGCGATCCGGATGTCCGTCAGGAGCGGCCAGTACTGCGACGAGCCGACGCTGTTCATGGTCGAATCGTAGGCCCAGGTGTATGAGTCGTTAGTCGCCGCGATGAAACGCACCACGTCGAATCGCCAGCTCTGGCTCGCCGAACTCTCGCCACGGATAACCGAGAACGGGATCACGAAGAGCAGGTTGTAGTCGCCGTTCGGAAAGATCTTCGAGAGCGAGACCCAGTCCGGCGCGTAGCGGGCGTTCTCGCTCGAGTACTCGTCGTGGATACCCTTCGGATTCGCGCGGAACTGATAGACGCGCGAGCCGTTGCCGGCGGTATCGAGGTTGACCGAGATGTGATCGTCGGTCGCGACGCCGGCGTGGTCGACGTTCTGGGTCGAGGTCATCGTGACGCCGGCCTGCTGCACCTTGACGCCGACATAGAGATATTTCGCGTCGTAAAGCACGTAGGCGGTGGTCGCGTACTTCGCGGGCGCCTTGGTGGTGTAGTCGTAGAAGTCGTCGAGTTTGAGCGCGGTCTGCCAGATCGGATCGGTCAGGGACGCGTCCAGCGGCGGCGCGGTCGCGGTCTTGATCGCGGCGATCCGGGCGGAATGATCGACCCAGGCGTGGGCGGGTGCGCCGGCCAGCACGAAGATTCCGACGAGAACAGACAAAATGCGCTTCATATCGAACGAAGATACCGGGAAGCGCGCGAATTGTTTAGCCTCCGACCCGCGCGGGTTGCCATTTTGAGTGAACTTTGAACGATATCACGCAGAGCTACCGTCCCCATCCACTCGACACGCGTCTCGCCGACGTCCTTCCGGCCGGCGCGCTGTTCGCCGTGGGCGGGCGCGTGCGCGACGAACTGCGCACCGCCGGTGGTGCCGAACCGCACGATCTGGACTACGTGGTGGCCGGGGTTTCGCTCGAAACGGTCCGCGACGCGCTCGCCGGACTCGGGCGGGTCGACCTGGTCGGGGCCTCGTTTGCGGTGATCAAGCTGACCGTCGACGGCCAGACCGTCGACATCGCCCTGCCCCGCCGCGAGCGTTCGACCGGGACCGGGCATCGCGAGTTCGCCGTCGAGACCGGACCCGAGGTGCCACTCGAAGACGACCTGAGCCGGCGCGACTTCCGGATGAACATGATCGCCCGGGCGCTTCCCGAGGGCCGGTTGGTCGATCCGTTCGGGGGTGCCGCGGATATCGCGGCCGGCCGGATCTCGATCCTGACGCCCCGGACGTTCGATGAGGATCCGCTCCGGCTCTTGCGGGCCGCCCAGTTCGCCGCACGCTTCGCGTTCGTCCCGACGCCCGAGACCTTGGACGCGATGCAGGCCGCCGCACCACTGGTCGTAACCGTTTCCGCCGAACGAGTCGCCGAGGAGCTGAGCAAGCTCCTCACCCTGGCGCCCAAGCCCTCGATCGGTTTCGAGGTGCTCCGCGCGACCGGGGTGCTCGCCTATCTCTGGCCGGAGCTGCTCGAGGGCGTCGATGTCGAGCAGAACGAGTGGCACGCCTACGATGTCTGGCATCACAACATGGCCTCGGTCGATGCGGTTCCTCCGGGCGATTTTATCGCGCGCGCGAGTGCTCTGCTCCACGACGTCGGCAAGCCGCGGACCAAGGACGGGCCGCATTTCTATCGTCACGAGCACGTCGGCGCGGATCTGGCGCGCGCCATGCTCGAGCGCTTGCGATTTTCGAATGAGACCGTCGGAAGCGTCGAGCGGTTGGTCCGTCAGCACATGTATAATCAGGATCCGGGCCTTTCGGACGCCGCAATTCGGCGATTCATTCGGCGCATCGGTCCGCCGCTTTTGGAGCGGCAGTTCGGCCTGCGGCACGCCGACATCGCCGGGAGCGGCCTGCCCAAGCGGGACGACTCGAACGAACGCTTCGAAGCGCGCGTCCGGGACGAACTCGCCCGTCGACCCGCGTTCTCGGTCGCGGACCTCGCGATCGGCGGCGCCGACGTGATCGACGAGATGGTTCGACGCGGTCTGGTCGAGCCGGACTTTACCGGCGACGCGCGCGTCGGGGCGGCGCTGCAGTGGCTCTTCGAGCAGGTCACCGACGCGCCCGAGCGTAACGACCGCAGTTCCCTTTTCGCCCTGTTACAGCAACATTTCGGGAGCGTTTGACCCTGTCGCGCATCATCGCACTCGTGAATCAGAAAGGCGGCGTCGGCAAGAGCACGACGGCCGTAAATCTCGGCGCGGCGCTGGCCGTGCGCGGGCAGCGCGTGCTCGTGGTCGATTCCGATCCGCAGGGCAACACCACGACCGGCTTCGGCATCGATAAGAGCCGTATCGAACGCGACGTCTACGACGTGCTGATGCAGCAGGCGACCATCGCCGAAGTCATCCAGCCGAGCGAGATCGAAGGCTTGGACGTGGTTCCTGCGACCATCAACCTAGCGGGCGCCGAGATCGAACTGGTCTCCGGGCTCTCGCGCGAGACGCGCATGCGCACGGCGCTCGGAGCGATCGCCGACACCTACGACTTCACGTTGATCGACTGTCCACCGTCGCTCGGACTGCTCACCATCAACGCGCTCACGGCCGCCCGCGAGATCATCATCCCGGTTCAGGCCGAGTACTACGCCCTCGAAGGGCTCTCGCAGTTGACGAACGTGGTGCGGCGCGTCCGTGAAGCGCTCAACCCGACCTTGCACGTGAGCGGCGTGTTGGTGACGATGTTCGACGGTCGCACGCGCCTCGCGATGGAAGTGCTCGACGAACTCGAGAGATATTTCCCGGAGCAGATGTTCAAGACGCAGATCCCGCGCAACATCCGGCTCTCGGAGGCGCCCTCGTTCGGCAAACCGGTCATCCTGTTCGATATCAAGAGCCGCGGCGCACAGGCCTACATCTCGCTTGCCAAAGAGATGCTCGACGCGATGCCGGCCGTGGCCGGAGCGAGCGCGCGATGAGCGCCCCGGTCAAACGCGGTCTCGGGCGCGGTCTCGGGGCCTTGCTCGGCGACGGGCCGGTGCCGACCTCGGCCGCCCGGACCGAGTCGCTCCACGAGATCCCGGTCGCCCAGATCGTCCCGAACAAGTACCAGCCGCGCAAGACGTTCGAAGCCGACGCGCTGACCGAACTCCAGGCCTCGATCTCAGAATATGGCGTCCTGGTGCCGATCATCGTGCGCCGGCGCGGCGACGGCTACGAACTGGTTGCGGGCGAGCGTCGCTGGCGCGCCTGCGCCGCGTTGCAGCGGGTCACCATTCCGGCGATCGTGCGTCAGAGCGACGACCGCGATTCACTCGAAGTCGCGATCATCGAGAACTTGCAGCGCGAGGATCTCAACCCGATCGAAGAAGCGGCCGGATTCGCGCAGCTGCTCGAGGCCGCGTCGTTCACGCAAGAAGAACTCGCCAAACGTTTGGGCAAGAGCCGTCCGGCGGTCGCGAACTCGTTGCGTCTGCTCGCACTCGCCGACGGGATCAAGGCGATGCTCGTCGACGGTCGCCTGACGGCAGGTCACGCGCGCGCGCTGCTGGCCGCGCCCGTTACGCAACGTCAGCACCTCGCAGAGCGCACCGTCAACGAAGGTCTCTCGGTGCGGGCGCTCGAGCGCGCCGCGGGCGCCGTCGAAACGCCTGCCGCGCGCGACGCGGCACCGGAGCTAAAGCCGCTCTCGGCCGACGAGCATGCGTTCGAATCGCGCCTGCGCGAGAAGTTCGGAACGCACGTCGCCCTGCGCCGGAGCGGCAAGGGCGGCAAGATCGAGTTCCGTTTCACCAACGACAAAGATCTGCTCCGCATCGCCGATCTCTTGCTCGAAGAGGACTAATGTTCTCGTTCACGCGCATCGTCGCGCTCGCGATCGCCGCGGTCATCTGTTTCGCGGTCATCATCCCGCTCGCGCTTAAACGGGGCGATACGGCGTTGGCGATCTTCATCGCGCTCGCGTTCGCGCTCTATATCGTCGCCAACATCGTGTTGATGCGGCGCTATAAGCGGCGCTAGCCGGTTGCGCGGCATCTACGCGATCGTCAATGAGAGCGGCCGCGATCCGATCGGGATCGCCCGGGCCGCGCTCGCAGGCGGCGTGCGCATCATCCAGTATCGTGCCAAGAGCGGCGTCGTCGTCGCGACGGCTCGCGCCCTACGCGCCGCCACCCTGGAGTGCGGCGCGCTGTGTATCATGAACGACGACGCCGAAGCCGCGATGACCCACGATTTCGACGGCGTCCACGTCGGCCCGGACGATCGCGGATTCGCCGACGTCGCGAGCCTGCGCGCGGCGCTCGGCGAACGGCTGATCGGCGTCTCGTGCGGTAGTATCGCGGAGGCGGTCGCGGCCGAATCGGGTGGTGCGGACTATATCGGCGTCGGCCCGGTCTACGCGACTCAGAGCAAAGCGGATGCGGGCGAACCGATCGGCATCGAGGGACTCGCACGCATTGCGGCCGCGACCGCGCTGCCGGTCGCGGCGATCGGTGGCATCGGCCTGGCATCGATTCCCTCCATCCGCGCGACCGGCGTCGCGATGGCGGCGGTCATCTCGGCGATCGCGGACGCGCGCGATCCGCGCACCGCGGCAGAGGCCTTGGTCTCGATG
>JBBRTL010000076.1:0-11818 GCA_038244445.1 Vulcanimicrobiales bacterium | reverse complement strand
TTCGAATGACCGCCGCCGCCTTCAACCTGGTGCGAATGCGCAACCTTGGAGTCTGCACATGACCGCAACAAGAACAAGATGCGCATCGCGAACCGAGAAATCCGACCAAACAAACCGAGTAACCCTCCGAAATTACCGATCATGATCCGCGCAAACCCTTGCTTTACCGCTATCCTCTGCCATTTTTCACAGGCCTGCTAGATGATGTTGCTAGCCGTCCTCGCCATGGCTGCATCGACGCAGCCGACCTCGCCGGATCCGTATATGATCCTGTCCGGCGCCCGGACGTACTGGCAAGCGCAGCACTATCCGGCGACGGTCGACTATACGATCCACGCGGAAGCTCTCCGAAACGGCGATAAGCTCGACGAGCGGCACTACAACGCGCGCTGGTTTGCGAGCGATGGCACGATCTCGATTCATCCGCTGAGTTGGGAACAAGAAGCGCATCCCTACATCCCCGGCACCGGCTTCAATTTCGGACCGTTCAGTATCGGCGGGCCGCACGACGGCGGCGGGATCAAGGATGACCTGCTCGGCCTGCCGATGCTCGCGCCGAACTACTCGTTTGCGATCGCTCCATACATTCCGCCGGTGCTGCCGACGACGGCAGAGATCGTCGAGCGAATCCGCGCCCAATACCACGATTCCGCGCCCGACAAGATCGCGGTGCTGGAAAAGCTGTATGGGCCGCGCGTGATCGCAACCGTCACGTCATCGGCGAAACAGGACTATACGGTCACGCTCGTCGGTACCGAGGCCTACGGCGATCACAGCGACTACCATCTGCGACTCGAGCCGCTTCGCGATCCCGGACGGTTCCGTCTGCGCGAACTCTGGATCGATACGCGAACGTTCGCGACCGATCGGCTCGTGAATCAAGGCAACTTTCTGGGCGGGCCCGCCGCCGGCGTCCCTTGGAACGTCACCTTCGCCGATGTCGCGGGCGCGCGATACATCGCGAGCGAGACCGCGCTCCAGTCGTTCAAGACCGGCTTCCACCAAAGCATGGCCGACTATCGCGTCAGCTTCGAGTCGATCGCGCCGGGGGTCGGCCGGTTCTGGCCCGGAATGCCCGACGGCGCGCAACTCTTCGAACCGCAGTAGCGGAGCCTACGCCGGAACGAGCGACTCGCTCCGTTCGAAGGCGACTTCCAGGTCTGCGAGCAGATCGGCCGGCTCTTCGATGCCGACCGAGAGCCGGATCAGGTCGTCGGTGACGCCGAGGTCGAGCCGCTCCGCGGACGTGAGCGAGCCGTGCGTCATCTTCGCAGGCAGGCAGAGCAGCGATTCGACGCCGCCGAGCGAGGTCGCGAGATTAAAGAGCACCGTCGACTTTGCGAAGGCATGCGTCCGCTCTACACCGCCGCGCGGGCGGAACGAGACGACCCCGCCGAAGCCGTGCATCTGCCGGCGGGCGAGTTCGTGATCCGGATGCGACGCGAGGCCGGGGTAGTACACATCGGCGACGTCTTCTCGCGCAACCAGGAACTCGGCGACGGCCTGCGCGTTGCGCTCGTGTTGCTGCATCCGGAGCGCCAGCGTCTTCACCCCGCGTAGCGTGAGATAGGCATCCCACGGCCCGGGCACGGCGCCGACCGCGTTCTGATGATAGGCGATCGCGGCGGCCAGCTCTGCGTTGTCGGTGATCGTCACGCCACCGACGACGTCGCTGTGACCGCACAGATACTTGGTCGTCGAATGCATCACGACGTCCGCACCAAGTTCGAGTGGGCGCTGGAAGTACGGCGAGGCGAACGTGTTGTCGGCCGCGACCACGATCCGCGGGTTCGCTTCCTTGGCAACGGCGACGGCGCGGGCGATATCGGTTAGCTTTAGGAGCGGGTTCGACGGCGTCTCGAGCCAGAGCAGACGCGTATTCGGCCGGATGGCCGCGCGCAGTGCGTCGGCGTCGGAGGTATCCACGAAGGTCGTCTCGATGCCGTAACGCGTCAGGATCGCGGTGAAGAGGCGGTGCGTCCCGCCGTAGATGTCGACGGTGGCGACGATGTGGTCGCCGCTCGAGAGCAGCGAGGTGACGCCGGCGACGGCCGCCATTCCCGAGCCGAATGCGGAGGCGAACCGAGCGCTCTCGAGGCTGGCAAGTTGGGTCTCGAGCGCGCTGCGGGTCGGATTACCCGAGCGCGAATAATCGAAGCCCTTTGTGACGCCGGCTTCCGCAAGCGTAAAGGTGGCGGTCTGATAGACCGGCGCGATGGTTGCGCCGGTCGCCTTACACGGATCCTGACCGGCGCGGATCGCGCGGGTCGAGAATCCGGTAGAGTGGCCAAAGGTCTGATTCGGCATGAGTTTCACTCCATGGATCGGTGATGATAGACGAAAGCGGCCCCCACCGTCTGATGAGGGCCGCTTCCTAGGCTTGGACGTCCAAGTCGTTTAGGCGATAGCGAACCCCCACCGGTGCATCTGCATCCGGCACATAAAGCCGCTCATAATCGCGAAAGACGTGGACATGTTCGCAGAACCATACCACGACCTGGGGCCTGGCTGTCAAGCGGACGTCGGAACTAAGCGAGGCGAGGGGCCGTTGCTCCATCGGAGGAAGACCATTCGTATGAAGATTTTTACCGGAGCCCTGATGGCGGCAGCCATCGCCACGACGGTGGGTCCAGCGCTGGCGGCACCGTCCGCATTCATTCTCGGGGTGAGCGATTTCACGGCCAAGACGTACCAGGTCACCGTCCGTCAAAGCGGCGGGGTCCAACACGTCTTCACCCTCTCCGACGGGCATCGCTTCCACTCCCTCGGCCTGAAGATCGAGACCGCCACGGTGACGATCGGCGGGCCGAACTGCAACGTCACCCAGAGCGTCTCACCGCAGAACACCCTGACCCTGGAGATCCGCAAGGGCGGCGACGGCAACTGCAGGATCACGAGCAGCGGGACGATCAACGGCTTCTAGGCATTCGGCCGATTCCAAGCTTTGGAGGCTAGCGTAGGGACATGAGCCGCACTCAAGCATTCGGGTTGCTTCTGGCGTTCGCATGTCTAACGCCGGCCTCCGCGCAGGCGGCCGTCCCGGATCCCTATGCGATCTTCTCAGGCGCGCGGACGTACTGGCTGCATCAGCACTATCCGGCCGAGGTCGGCTATACGATCACCGTCGACGTGCTCGAGGGCGGGAAGCGTAAGGTCGAACATTATTCGAGCGCGTTCGACGCCGTCGCGAACGAGATCGAGGTGAATCCGCTCAGCGACTATGAGATCGCCCATCCGGCGAGCGGGCGCGGCGTCAAGTTGCAGTTCGTCGTGCTGATCCCGCTCCTACCGCCGCAGGGAGTGACACTCTCGAAACCTGATCCGCCGCTCGACTTCATCGGGGTTCCTTCGCTCGCACCGAACTACTCCTTTGCGATCGCACCATTCGTGCCGTCGGACGATCGGCCGAAGACGTCGGCGGAGATCGTTCAAGAGATCCGCGCGAAGTTCCACGATCTCAGACCGACCCCGAAACCGAGCGCGGCGACGAGCGACGGCACTCTGCCGGATATCGCGGTCGTGAGCGCCGTCAGACACCGCTACGCCATCACCCTCGTCGGCATCGAACAGATCGGAGGCGCGTCCGCGTATCATCTTGCGCTCAAGCCGCTCGGCGATCCGCACGTCTATCGGTTACGCGACGTCTGGGTCGATACGACGACGTATGCGACGCGTCGATTGGTCAACGCCGGCAACTTCGTCGACGGTCCCTGGCCGGGGCTGAACTGGACCGTCGATTTCGCAAGTGTGAACGGCGCGCTCTACATCGCTGACGAGCATGCAGCGGCATCGGTCGCGTTCCGCGGCCTCCGCTATCTAGATACCCTGGTGAGCTTTTCCGACATCCATCCGGCCGCGAAGACCGCGCTCGACGACATCGCTCTTTACCGGCCGAACAATCGCGATCTCTTCGCAAAGGAACCGCCCAACCCATAAGCGCAGCCCGACCTACGTCGCATCCGGCGAAAAAACTCCTACGTCCGGGAAGGAAAAGCATCGGCCAGGGCATATCTATGGTGGTCGCCGGAGCCTCACCGGCCCGAGCGTAGGCCGCGGGCATGTGGCGGAACTGGTAGACGCGCTGGATTTAGGTTCCAGTGGGGCAACCCGTCAGAGTTCGAGTCTCTGTGTGCCCAAGGTTTTTGCGGAAGTAGCTCAGTGGTAGAGCATCGCCTTGCCAAGGCGAGGGTCGCGAGTTCGAATCTCGTCTTCCGCTCCATTTTCCACACGCAGTGTGCAAAATGGAGCTAGCTTTATCAGGCACTCCGGCCTTCGGCCTGCGCGCCCCCTCCGGGCAAAGCCCGCAGGGCTCCCCAAACGCCCGATGTATGGACCGGATAATGAGCACACCCTCTTCCTCAACTCTTACTCGCTTGGCTCCGACGCAGGTCGAGCTCGAGATCGTCATTTCTGCTGAAGAGCTTGCCGAGGCGCAGGAGCGGGCGTTTAAGAAGCTGGCTCGTAACGTTCGGTTGCCCGGGTTCCGGCCGGGGAAAGTTCCGCGGCGGGTGTTCGAGCAGAACTATGGCGTCGAATCGATCGAGAATCAGGCGATGGAAGACGTCGTACCGGAGGTCTATGCCAAGGCCGTTCGCGAGCACGAACTCGAGCCGGTCTCGCGTCCGAGCATGCAGATGCTGCCCGAAGAAGATGGGCAACCGCATCGGATCAAGGCGACCGTCGAAGTCCGTCCGCAGATCGAACTCGGCACGTATAAGGGCATCGACGTGAAACCCGAATCGGCCGCGGTCACCGACGAAGATGTCGACCGCAGCTTGCAGAGCCTGGCTCGCGAGCGCGCCACCCTAGTGCCGGTCGAACGCGCGTCCAAACTCGGCGACGTCGTCACCCTCGACTATGCGGGTACGATCGACGGCGTTCCGTTCGATGGCGGCACCGCCAAGGCGCAGTTGACCGAACTGGACGAGGGTCGCTTCATCCCCGGCTTTGCGTCGGGTATCGCGGGTCTCTCCGCGGGCGAATCCAAGGACGTGACCGCGACGTTCCCGGCGGACTACGGTCAGGCCGAACTAGCCGGCAAGGACGCCATCTTTGCGGTGACCGTGCATGACGTCAAAGAGTTGGAACTGCCGGCGATCGACGATGCGTTCGCCCAGTCGGTCTCCGAGAACAAGACCGCCGACGACCTGCGCGCCGACGTACGCAAGCGTCTGGAAGCGATCGGCGAAGCCCGCCGCCGCCGCGAGATCGGCAATGCGGTAATGGAGAAGTTGCTCGCCTCGCACGAGGTCGCACTGCCGGACTCGATGGTCGAGAGCGAGATCGGGCACATGATCGAAGAGGGCGAACAGCACGCGGCGCGTGCCGGTGTGAGCTTCGAAGAGTACCTCGCGCAGACCGGAAAGTCGCTCGAACAGCTCCGCGAAGAGTTCCGTCCCGAGGCGCAGTCGCGCGTCAAGGGTACGCTCTTGATCGAAGCGATCGCGAAGGCCGAAGGCGTCGTCGCCACCCCGGCCGACATTGCCGACGAACTGCAGACCCTGGCCGCGCAATACGGTCAACCTGTCGATCGGATCCGCAAGGCCCTCGGCAACAACGTCCTCTCGTTGATGGACGGCATCGTCCGCACCAAGACGATGGACCTGCTCGTCGACGCCGCCAAGACCCCGTAGGCGCGACCTTCCAAAAGGAAGCAACTAAAGCGCCCGCGTCGTAGTTAGGGGGCGTACGGGTATATTTCTGCCGTCAGGTCTTTTAAGGAGTCGATTCCGATGGGTCATTTGGTCCCCATGGTCGTGGAACAGAGCGCACGCGGCGAGCGCGCGTACGATATCTATTCCCGTCTGCTCAAGGATCGGATCATCTTCGTCGGTGGCGCGATCGACGACCATCTCGCGAACCTGGTCATCGCCCAGCTGCTCTTCCTCGAAAAGGAAGACCCGGACAAAGACATCGACATGTACGTCAACAGCCCGGGCGGGAGCGTGACCGCGGGTCTTGCGATCTTCGATGCGATGCAGTTCATCAAGCCGGACGTCGCCACCATCTGCTGCGGCATGGCCGCCTCGATGGGTTCGATCCTGCTGACCGGCGGCGCGGTCGGCAAGCGCATGTCGCTGCCCCACGCCAAGATCCTGATCCACCAACCCTGGGTCTCCCAGATCGGCGGCCAGGCCACCGATGTCGAGATCGCAGCCCGCGACCTGATCGCGACCCGCCAGCAGATCGCCGCGATCTACGAACAGACCACGAAGAAGCCGATCGAGCGGATTCTTAAGGATATCGACAGGGATTTCTATATGACCGCGAAGGAAGCTCAAGAGTACGGGCTCATCGACTCGGTCATCGAGAACCACGCGTCGTTCGCGAACCCGGCCTAGGAAGGACTCGCCCTCACCCTCATGTTCCGTTTCGGAGACGAAAAAGGCCAGCTCAAGTGCAGTTTCTGCGGCAAGTCGCAGGAACAGGTGCGCAAATTGATCGCCGG
Source organism: Vulcanimicrobiales bacterium (assembly GCA_038244445.1). Classification (GTDB taxonomy): domain Bacteria; phylum Vulcanimicrobiota; class Vulcanimicrobiia; order Vulcanimicrobiales; family Vulcanimicrobiaceae; genus JALYSX01. The sequence continues at coordinate 5,370 of JBBRTL010000076.1, read as the reverse complement.
CCCGGGCGTCTATATCTGCGACGAGTGTATCGAACTCTGCAACGAGATCATCGAAGAAGAACTCTACAAGAACGTCGATGAGAACCTGCGGCTGCGGAACATTCCAAAGCCGAAAGAGATCAACCACATCCTCAACCAGTACGTGATCGGGCAGGACCGGGCGAAGAAGTCGCTCGCGGTCGCGGTTTACAATCACTACAAACGGATCAATCTGGGCGGCGCCGCGACCGGCACCGACGACGTGGAACTCCAGAAGTCGAACATCTTGCTCGTCGGTCCGACCGGCTCGGGCAAGACCTACCTCGCACAGACGCTCGCGAAGATCCTCGACGTCCCGCTCGCGATGGCCGATGCGACCTCGCTGACCGAGGCCGGCTACGTCGGCGAAGATGTCGAGAACATCTTGCTCAAGCTCATCCAGGCCGCCGACTACGACGTTAAGCGCGCCGAGAAGGGCATCGTCTACATCGACGAGATCGATAAGATCGCCCGCAAGAGCGAGAACCCGTCGATCACCCGCGACGTCTCGGGCGAAGGCGTCCAGCAGGCGCTCCTCAAGATTCTCGAAGGTACGACCGCCAACGTCCCGCCCCAGGGCGGACGCAAGCACCCGCACCAAGAGTTCATCCAGATCGACACGACCAACGTGCTCTTCATCTGCGGGGGCGCCTTCGACGGCCTCGAGCGGATCATCGAGTCACGCGTCAGCGCGAACAACATGGGCTTCCGGGCGCAACCCGAAGGCAAGAAGAACGCGCAGGTCGGCAAGCTACTCCAACAGCTGATGCCCGAAGATCTGCTCAAGTTCGGCTTGATCCCCGAGTTCATCGGCCGCCTGCCGATCGTCGTTACGCTCGACGCGCTCGACGAACTCGCGCTGCGGCGCATCCTCACGGAGCCGCGTAACGCGCTCGTCCGTCAGTTCCAGAAGATCATGAACATGGACGGCGTCGACCTGCAGTTCACGAAAGAGGCGCTCGGCGCGATCGCCCAACGCGCGCAGGGTCGCAAGACCGGCGCGCGCGGGTTGCGCTCGATCCTCGAAGAAGTGATGCTCGACGTCATGTACGACCTTCCTTCGATGACAAACGTGAAGAAGTGCATCGTCAACAAGGAAGTCATCGAGAAGAAAGATCCGCCCGCGCTGGTCTTCCAAGAGCAGAAGAAAGAGCCGGCGTAGCCGCCCTACATTTTATTGGAGGTCGCGCTTAAGAGGCCGCCGGGCAGGCGTAGGTAAGACTCGCCTCCGCTTCGAGCTGTCGGATCTGGAATACATCGACTCGAGCGGGCTCACGCTCATCGCAGCCTGCGCCCGCAGGATCGCACCGGGGCGGGTAACGATCGTAGGTCCACGCGCGTCGACCCGGCGCCCGGCGCCTCTTGGAACTGACGGGCATGAACGCGATCCTCAACATCGTCGACAAGCCGTCGACTTAGGCGCTCACGCAAGAAAACTCCGTCGGGCGCTCGAACGCTCTGCGACCGTGACCGCCCAGAATCCGATCCCAGCCGAACTCCCCAAGAACTACGAGCCTTCGACCGTCGAGCGGCGTCTCTACGAGCGCTGGGAGGCGGCGGGGTACTTCCACGACGAGCCGGACCCGGCTCGTCCGCCGTTCATCATCTGCATGCCGCCGCCCAACGTCACCGGGCGCGCGCACCTCGGCCACGGCTCGACCTATACCGCGATGGACGTGCTGACGCGCTATCATCGGATGCAGGGCGAGAATGCGGACTGGCTCCCAGGCCACGACCACGCCGCGATCGCGACCGAGGCGGTGCTGGTGCGCGAACTCAAGCGCGAGGGGACATCGCGCGAACAACTCGGGCGCCCGGCCTACATCGAACGCGCCTGGGATTGGTCGCGCCGGTACGGCGGGACCATCAACGACCAGTTCCGCGCGATCGGGTTCGGTCCGGACTGGGCGCGCGGGCGCTTTACGATGGACGACGGCCTGAGCGCCGCCGTTCGCCGCGCCTTCGTCCGCCTGTATGAAGAGGGGCTGATCTACCGTGGGAAGCGGCTGATCAACTGGGACCCGAAAGCCAAGACGACCATCTCGGATGCCGAGATCGAGCACGTCGATCGCGATGCGCATCTGTGGCACGTCACCTACCCGTTAGCCGCGGGTTCCACTGCCGGTATAACCGTTGCGACTACGCGGCCCGAGACCATGCTCGGCGATGTCGCGATCGCCGTCCATCCCGACGACGCACGGTATCGCGATCTGATCGGCAAGACGGTCCTGCTTCCGCCGTTGCTCGAACGCGCGATTCCGATCATCGCCGACGATGTCGTCGACATGGCCTTCGGGACCGGCGCCGTCAAGGTCACGCCCGCGCACGATGCGACCGACTACGAGATCGGCCAGCGCCACAAACTTGCGATGCCTTCTATCCTGGATGTCGATGCGCGGATCACGGATGCGGACATCGCGGTCGGACCGTATGCGGGCCTCGATCGCTTCGACGCGCGCGCGCAGATCGTCGACGCATTGCGCGAACGCGGCCTGCTCGTAGCCGAAGACGCTTATAGGCATTCGGTCGCGACCAGTTCGCGCAGTGGCGAGATCGTCGAGCCGTTGCTCTCGGAGCAGTGGTTCATGACCATGAAGCCCCTGGCGGCGCCGGCGCTCAAAGCGTACCAGGACGGACGCCTGAAGTTCGTTCCGGAGCGATACGGTCGCACCTACGAGCAGTGGCTCGAGAACATCCGCGACTGGAACATCTCGCGACAGGTCTGGTGGGGCCACCAATTGCCGGTCTGGTACACGCCGGACGGCGACGTCGTCGTCGCGGAGACGTTCGAAGCGGCCCGAGAAATCGCGCGCGTGAAGCATGCGGGCGCCGAACTGACGCAGGACCCGGATACGCTCGACACGTGGTTCTCGAGCGCCCTCTGGCCGTTCTCGATCCTGGGATGGCCGGAGAAGACGCCCGAACTCGAGCACTGGTACCCGTCGCAAGTCTTGATGACCGGCTGGGAGATCATCTTCCTGTGGGTCGCGCGCATGGTGATGTTCGGCATCCACTTCCTCGGCGAGATCCCGTTCCCGACCGTGTTCATCTCCCCGCTCGTCTTCGACGCACAGGGACGCAAGATGTCGAAGTCGCTCGGCAACGCGATCGATCCGCTCGATCTGGTGCAGAAGTTCGGGGCGGATGCGTTCCGCATGGGCATGCTCCGACAGATGCGCTTGGAAGGCCAAGAAGTGCGCTTCCAGGAGTCGCGCTGCGAAGAGGCCCGCAACTTCAACAACAAGATATGGAACGCGACCCGGTATCTGCTGGCGTTGCCGGAGGCCCCGCTCGGAGCGATGACGTTGCCGGCGCCCGCCTCGTTGACGCTGGCGGATCGCTGGATCCTCACGCGACTGCACGACACCATCGTCGAGGTCGGGGCGAAGCTCGACGGCTATGACTTCGGCTCGACCGCCGAGACGCTCTGGCGTTTCGTCTGGTACGAACTCTGCGACTGGTACGTGGAGGCGACCAAGAGCGACTCCAACGCGCCGACCCGCGCGACCGTGCTCTCGTTCGTGTTGAACAATGCGATGCGACTGCTCCATCCGGTCGCGCCGTTCATCACCGAGGAGGTCTGGCTCACGATTCCGCACGACGGCGTGACCATCATGACCGCGACCTGGCCGGACCCCGAAGAAGTGCCGGTCGATCGCGAAGCGGCCGCGCGCTTCGACGCGATTCGCGAGCGCGTCGAGGGTTTGCGCAACGAACGTTCGGAGAACCAGATCGATCCGCGCGCGATGGCGGACGCGAGCGCGTCGGAGTGGTTGGAGAACGCCTTTCCAGCGGAACAAGCCATGGTAGCGGTGCTCGCCAAGCTGCGCATCACGAATCATCCGTCGGCGCCCGGCGCAGACTTTGCGGAGTGCCTGCGGTCGGTCGTCCTTTCGGTTTCACCTGCGGCGCGCCGTGACCGATTGCAGAAAGAAGAGAAGCGGCTCGTTGGCGAAGTCGAACGGGGAGAGAAGAAGCTTGGAAACGAGCAGTTCCTCGGCAAGGCAGCTGCGGACGTAGTTGCGAAGGAACGTGATAAACTCGCTGGATACGTCAAGGAGCTCGAGAACGTCCGAATGGAACTCGTTGCCATCGCCGCGATAGGGGAGAACGGATGACTGCGACGGCCAAGGGCCGGGTGCTGATCGAGGCGGACGAGATCGACCGCACGATCGCCCGTTTGGCGCACGAGATCGTCGAACCGGCCGGCGCGCAGAGCGGGCTGCTCCTGGTCGGTATTCGGCGGGGGGGCGAGTCCCTCGCCATCCGGATCGCCGCCAAGATCGGCGCGATTCTCGGGCGCGAGCCGGCCCTCGGTTTCCTCAACATCAATCTGTATCGCGACGACGATGTCTCGCACGCACTCCCGGAATCGCAGATCCCGGTCGACGTGGCCGGGCGAACGGTCGTGCTGGTCGACGACGTGCTCTTCACCGGACGCACGATCCGCTCGGCCCTGGACGCGCTCACCGACTTCGGGCGTCCGGCCGCGATCCGGCTCTGCTGCCTGATCGATCGCGGATCGCGCGAACTTCCGATCCAGCCCGATTACGTCGGCCGCGAGATCCCCTCGAGCCACAGCGAGCGAATCGAAGTCAGCCTCGCATCCGAAGCGTCGCCGAGCGACGAGGTCACGATTCGTGCGGACGCGCCGTAGCCTCGTCGATCTCGACGACCTCTCAGCCGCCGATCTTGCATCGATCTTCGACCGGACCCGGGCGTTCGAGAGCGGCGCTCACGCCAAGACGCTCGACGGCGTCGCCTGCGTCAACATGTTCTTCGAACCGTCGACGCGTACGTTCACCTCGTTCAACCTCGCGGAGCTGCGCCTAGGCGCGCACGTCGTCAACCTGGCACCGAAGGACTCGAGTCTCGCGACCAAAGGTGAGACCGTCGAAGACACGGCGATCACGCTTGCCGCCATGGGCATCGGTGTGCTGGTGGTGCGCCATCCGGAGGCCGGCTTCCCAGGCAAGGTCGCCAAGGCGTTCGACGGACACGTCGTCAACGCGGGGGACGGCGGTCACGCGCATCCGACCCAGGCGCTCTTGGATATCCATACCTTGCAAGAGGAGTTCGGCGACATCTCCAGGCGCTCGATTGCGATCGTGGGCGACGTGTTGCACAGCCGTGTCGCGCACTCGACCATCCGCGGCCTCCGCCGGCTCGGCGCGCACGTCGTTCTGGTCGGGCCCGAAGCGTTCTTGCCGGATTCGTATGCCGCGCCGGGCATCTCCATCGAGCGCGATCTCGACGCGATCCTGGCGTCCGTCGACGCGATCGTCCTCCTGCGCATCCAGCGCGAGCGCTTTGCCGACATGCCGCTCGGCGATGCAGAGTATATCGCGCGCT
>JBBRTL010000075.1:0-12067 GCA_038244445.1 Vulcanimicrobiales bacterium | reverse complement strand
TCGAGAAGATGGCCGAGAAGCTCAGCGACTACAAGGGTGACCGTCACTGGTACGCGATCGCGCGCTCGCTCGAAGACGCCAGCAATAAGGTGCTGCAAGAGGCCAAGCCCGACAAGAAAATCTACGCCAACGTGGACTTCTACACCGCGCCGGTGCTCGCGGATCTCGGCTTGCCGGGCGATGAGTTCACCTGCATGTTCGCGTGTGGGCGGATGGCCGGCTGGGCCGGACACATCCTCGAGCAGCTCGCCGACAATCGCTTGATCCGCCCGCAGGCCACCTACAGCGGCCCGCCGCCGGGACCTTACGTTCCGATCGCGGAGCGCGGCTAGTGTCGCGCCGCGGCGCGGTTTCGCGGGCCACGAGCGAGACGAAGATCGACCTCGCGCTCGATCTGGACGGCGGCCCGATCGAGATCTCGACCTCGGTCGAGTTCCTCGACCACATGTTGCACGCGTTCGCGAAGCACTCGGGCTGCGGTCTGACGATCTGCGCGACCGGCGACGGGATGGACAACCATCACGTCATCGAAGACGTCGGCATCGCGCTCGGCAAGGCGATCCACGACGCGCTCGGCGAGAAACGTGGAATCGCGCGCTTCGGTTCGATCATGCTGCCGCTCGATGAGGCGCTGATCGCGGCGAGCGTCGACATCTCCGGGCGTCCGCACCTCAACTTCCGCGTCTCGTTCTTGCGCGACGATCTCGGCACGCTGCCGACCGAAATGATCGGCGAGTTCTTTCGGGCCGTCACCGATAACGCCAAGATCACGTTGCATCTGATCCAGATGAACGGCCACGTGGCGCATCACGTCTGCGAGGCATCCTTCAAGGCGTTCGCGCGCGCGTTCGCGCAGGCCAAGGCGACGACCGGCGGCGACGACGTCCCGTCGACGAAAGGCCTGCTGGAGTAACCGTTATGGCACTTGCGGTGATCGACTACGGCGGCGGAAATCTCGGGTCGTTGGTCGCCGCGCTCGATCGTCGCGGCGCGCGCTTCGAGGTGACCGCCGATCCGGCGCGCGTGGCCGACGCCGACGCCGCGATCTTCCCGGGCGACGGCGCCTTCGGGGCGACCATGGACGCGCTCCGATCGCGCGGCTTGGACGCGGCGATACGCCACTTGATCGAACGGGAGCGCGCATACTTGGGCATCTGCGTCGGGATGCAGGTGCTCTTCGAGAGCAGCACCGAGTTCGGCGCCGGCCAGGGTCTCGGCATTTTCCCCGGCACGGTCTCGCGTTTCGAGAACGCGCCGCGCGTCCCGCACATGGGCTGGAACCGGCTCGAACGGATCGCCGATCACCCGTTCCTCGACGGGCTGGTGCCCGACGAGTACGCCTATTTTTTGCACTCCTATCGCGCGCCGGTCGGCCCGACGACGGTCGCGGCGGCAACGCACGGCGAGCGCTTTTCGGCGATCGTGGCGCAACGAAACGTGATGGGCACGCAGTTTCACCCGGAGAAGAGCCGCGAGGCGGGCGCCCGTCTTTTGGATAACTTCCTCCGCCTCAGCTCGACGATGGAGACCGTATCGTGATCGTAATTCCCGCCATCGACCTGCGCAACGGCAAGTGCGTACGCATGCACCAGGGCGACCCGACCAAAGAGACGACCTACGACGTGGACCCGGTCGAGCGCGCGAAAGCGTTCGTCGCGGCCGGCGCGCAGCGCTTGCACGTTATCGACCTGGACGGTGCGTTCGGGTCGGGCGAGAACCAGGTCGCGATCGCTGCGATCTGCAGGGCGATCGACATTCCGGTGCAGACCGGCGGCGGTATTCGCAAGTTCGCGCACGCAAAAGCGCGTCTGGATGCGGGCGCGGCAGCCGTTATCCTGGGCACGATCTTGGTCGGAGACGAGCGGGTTTCGCGCAACATCATCCAGATGCTCGGCGATCGCGCGATCGCGGGGATCGACGCGCGCGGGTCGCAGGTTGCAGTACGCGGCTGGCAAGAGCGCACGCCGGTCGATCGCGACGCGCTCGTCAAGCGCGTCGCCGCCTGGGGCATCACGCGCGTCATCCACACCGAGATCGGGCGCGACGGCACCGGCGAAGGCTACGACATCGCGGCGCTGACCGCGGTCGCGCATGCGGCCGACGTGAAGGTCACCGCCTCGGGCGGCGCACGCACGATCGAACACCTGAAGGCGCTCAAAGCGCAAGCGCCCGCCGGGGTCGATGCGTGCATAGTGGGCAAGGCGCTCTACGAAGGTACGCTCGATCTGGCCGAGGCTATCGCTGCCGTGAACTAGACCGGCGGCGTCTGCCGCGGGTGCGGTTCGTGCGGTTGCGGCGGTGGTGCCGGTACCGACGTTGCGACCGGCGCGGGCGCATCCGTCTGTACGGGCTGCGGTGCATCCGTCGGCGCCGAGGTGGGATCCGGTCTCGGAGCATCCGTCTGCACCGGCCGCGGTGCGGCGGACGCCTGCTGCTGCGGGATCGGGGACGGTGCCGGGCGATGCGGCGGGCGCGCGATCGGCGGTGCGGGCGTCTGCCCTTGCCACGGCCCCGGGTTCGGCGGCTCTGCGCTGGGCGCCGACGTAGGTTTGGCCGGCCAAGGATTCGGTGTCGGACGGTCGTGCGGATGGCGATGGTAGCCGCGATTGTAGTCGTACCAGTCGTACGGGTACGGATAGAGGTTCGCGAAGATCGGCACGGGCGCGTACCAGATCTGACCGTTCGCTCCGATGTAGACCGCTTCGATCGGGCACGAGCCGTTCCCGACGCCATACGGCGCACGTAACGACGCGCGATAGTTGCGACCGCTTCCGCGCATCCAATTACGTAGTGGCGAGTTGCAGGCCGTCAGGTATGCGGTCCCTCCCGGCGGCGCGATCAAGATGAAGTCCATCATGTCGCCGTAGCCGAACTGGCCGCCGCCGTTCGCGAGATAGAACTGGAACGGCACGCCGCCGAAGTCGGGCGCGGGCGCGACGTCGGTCGTGAACTGCCAGATCTGTTGGAACGGCAGGTTTGCGGTGTCGACGCCCGAGAGGTCGACCTGATGCGTACCCGGCTGCAATCCCTGCGACGGAATATACGTGAAGGTCGTCCCGTCGAACGTGGTCGCATCGGTCACGTCGACGCCGTCGACCATGAGGGTCGCGTTTCGGATCGGGACGTTGCCGCCGATGACGGCCGAGATGGTCGGGTAGCCGGTCGCGACGTTCGCGTTCTCGGCCGGAAGCAGCGAACCGACGCGGCTCGTCGCGCCGCTCGCGTAGGCCGTCTCCGGAAGGTTCACGGTGACGAGCGCGGAGGCGTTGTCGTAGCCTACGTACGCGCCGAACGACTGTGCGACGAACCGCATCGGCACGTACGTACTCGCGCCGACGATGCGCGCGGGGACGTCGAGCTTGACGACTCGGTTGTCGACGATCGCGTCGGTGCTCCCGACCTGCAGGCGTACGAAGTGTCCGCCACCGTCGGCCGCGATCGAGCGCGTCGATGCATCGTAGCGGAGGTGCGCCCCGAGGGCTTCGAAGATCGCGCGCATCGGTACGAGCACGCGTCCGTTCTGGACGATCGGCGCGACGTCGAGCGGGCGATCGTTGACGGCGACGCGCGGCACGGCGGCGATGGCCAAAGCGAGGATCGATACGAGGGCGGCCCAACGGCGAAGATCCATACTAGCCTAACGTGCTGGCTTCGCGCGGAAGTTCCCGCGGTAGACGCGCCACGATCTCATAATTGATGGTTCCGGACCACGCGGCCCAATCGTCGGCAGTGACGCTCGCATCGCCGTCGCGTCCGATCAACGTCACCGTGGAGCTGGGATGTGCCCGAGATATATGGGTGATGTCGAGCAGCGTCGCGTTCATGCAGACGCGGCCGACGATCGGCGCGCGTTTGCCGGCGACGACGAACGCGCCGTTGTTGGAGAGCGCGCGCGGGATGCCGTCGGCGTAGCCGAGCGGGACGACGCCGAGGCGCATGTCGCGCGGCGCGTGATGGCTGCCGCCGTACCCGATCGGTTCGCCCGCGCGGACCGCGCGCTCCGCGACCAGGGTCGAGCGATACGAGAGCGCCGGCCGAAGGGTGAGGCCGCGGCCTTCCATCGCTTCGCGCGTGAGCGGCGAGGGCCAGAGCCCGTAGAGCGCGATGCCGAAGCGCACCATGTCGAGCCGCGTCTGCGGCCAGAGCATGCCGGCGGCCGAGGCGGCGATGTGCGCGACCGGCTCGATGCGATGGTGCGCGAGCAGGGGGCGCACCTGGGCGAGCACCGTTTCGAAGCGCTCGCTCTGGACGGCCGTGAACGGCGAGTCCAGCTCTTCGGCCGAGGCCAGATGGGAGAAGATGCCGACGATCTCGAGTTCGGGGTGCTTAAGATACTCCTCGATCGCGTCCGGTGCGTCTTCGACGCGCAGCCCGAAGCGACGTACGCCGGTGTCGATCTTCACGTGGACGGGCATCCGCTTCCCGCGCTTGCGCGCCGCCGATGCGACCGCCATCGCATAGCCGCGGACGTCCCAGAGCGCGATTTCGACGCGAGCGGCGATCGCGGCGTCGAGAGCCTCCATCGGGATCGGGCCGAGCACCAGGATCGGCGCGGTGACGCCGCCATCGCGAAGTTCGATCGCTTCGTCGAGACCGAACACGCAGATGCGTGCGGCCAAGCCTTCGATCGCAAGGGCCGTCTCGACCAATCCGTGACCGTAGGCGTTGCTCTTCACCACGAACGCGGCGCGCGCCGGTGCGACCAGATCTTTGAGCGCGACCGCATTCGCGCGAAGTGCGTCGGTCGAGAGATGAAGGCCGCCGATGGGCATTAGGTGCGGGTCAGCGCGCGCGTCGTGAGAGCAACGGGGATGCCGAAGAAGATCGTGAAGGCCAGCAGTTCCACGCCGAGCATCGGCAGCGTGATCGGCGTCCAGAGCGCGCCGAGCATCAACACGAACTGCATCAGCAGCCAGACGATGAAGCCGTAGACGAAGCCCGAGAGCACCGGCATCTTCGCGATGTTCGGGCGGGTCGCCGCCGCATACGCGTAACCGATACCCCACGCGACGCCGACGCCCAGATGCGCGAGTGCGCCGATCAGCGGATCGTCGGAATGGACGTAATGCGCGTCGAGCCGGAAGATGCTTGCGAGGGTCGCGCCCTGCGGCGCGAACCACGCCCACAGGAAGAGTGCGAGCACGATCCCGCCGACGAGCCCGGCGACGACGCCGCGCAGAATGATCTTGCCCCAATCGAGCGAGGCGATATTGCTAGCCATACCGAGTGCTTCGACCCAAGGCCGCGCCGGGGCCTGGGCGGAAAGGTAGCCACATGGACCGACGTGCCACGTGGCGACCGATCGCGGTGACGATTCTTGCTCTGGCCTGCCTGGCGCCCGCGTCGGCGATGCCGGGGCAGTCCCTCGATGCGTTCGACAAGTGGGCGCACGGCAACACCGTCTTGCACGGTATCGGCGGCGACTCGGCGCTCGACGGCTCGATCTCGTACTCGACGTCGTTCCAGGCCGGTCGCGAGACCGCGCGGTTCACCGCGACCAGCGATACCGGCGAGACGCGCATCGTCAGGGAGAGGATCGTCTTTTCGGGCCCCGACGATTATCGGCTCGATCAGCACCTCGCGACGGCGGGACGTCTGCTCAGCGCCGTGTACGGCCGGGACATCGCCGACGATTTTCGCGGCGCGCCGGTGACGGCCGCCGGCTACGGCGATCTGCCGACGGTCGCTTATCGCGGCAAGATGTTCGGCTACGAACTGAACGGCAACACGATCGTCGTGCGGGGCCTGGCCGACTTCGATATCGACCTGGTCTGCATCGAAGCTAACACCTGTCCGATCGGGGACTAGCCGTTCAACTCCTCGGCGGTCAGCACCAGCCGGCCGGGCCTTTCGACGCGGAATCCCAGGCCGGTCAGGAGTGCGCGCGACGCTTTGTTCCGCGCCGGTGCGCGGGCGGAGACCCGCTGCATGTGCAGCGTCTCGAAGAGCAGGGTGAGGACGCCGCGGACCGCCTCGGTTCCGTAGCCCTGACGATGATGGTCGGGCGCGATCGTAAAGCCGATCTCGGCCTGACGGCTGTCGTGTTCCATCACGTGGACGCCGCAGTCTCCGATCAGCGAGCCGTCCGATCGTAGTGCGATGCCGAGTTGGCGCCAGGCGCCGCCCGTGTATGGTGGATGGAGCTTGAGGTTCGCGAGGAAGGTCTTGGCGTCGTCGATGGTCGCGGGCTTCCATGATTGGAACGAGGCGACGCGCGGGTGCGAGCGATAGGCGAAGAGCGCCGCCGCATCCTCGGGGACGAGTTCGCGCAGGACGAGACGCTCGGTCTGGATCTCTTCCGTCATGGTGCGGTTGCGAGCGCCGTCGCCTTGAGGAAGAGTTCGTACCATGAGAACTTCTGCATCAGGTCATCGTGTGCGACGGCGGTCGTCCCGGCGAACGTCGGCATGCGGGTCTGCAGTCGTGCGAGCGTCATCGAGTCGGCATCGAGCACGCGCAGGTCGGGGTGCGTGGCGTTCTGCATCTTGGCCATGAGCACCGTGTTACCCATCGAAGTGTCGTCCGTAAACGCACTCATGAAATGATGCGAAGGCGACGCGTTCGCCCAATCGGCGAAGGCGTCGAAGTAGCCGTAGGCCGCATCGAAGAGGAGCACGTCCGTGATCGTCTCCACGCCGCCGACCGACAGCGAGCCACCCGCGCCGCCGTAGCCGCCGCTGTGCGCGGTGATGACCACACGACCGATCGTGCTCGCCCCGGTCACGTTCTGCGCGTTCAGGTACGCGAGCACGTCCGCGAGCAGGCGCGCGAGGCCGCCGCGATCGAGTTCGAGCTTTCCATCGCCGGAATCCGGCGCGTCCTTCGGGCCCTGCGGCACGATCAGGATCGCGCCGGTGCCGCTCGCCTCGACCTGCTCGCGCAGACGGTACTGCCGGAAGACGTTGTCGACGTGATTGTGCCAGCCGTGGAAGTGGACGATCGCATCGATGCTGGCGCCGTTGCGGAAGTTCGCCGGCACGTACATGCCGACGGTCGAGTCGGCGTAAGTCGTCGCGGCATCGTAGTGGACCTTATCGTAGTCGTGTCCGCCGGCTCGACTCGCATGCGGGAACGGCGCGCTCGGGAGCGAGGGAGCGAACGTCCGCCCGGTAGGTGCATCTGCGCGCGAGATCGCGGGGACGACTGCGGCGGCGCCGAGCGCCACGAGGACGGTGCGTCGATTCATCGTATGTTCTCTGTTCGAAAGCCTGGACCAATCCTGGGAAACGTCCCGTCGAAGGGTAGCGTTGAAGAGCCACGGAGGAACCACATCCACATGCACACTCGGCTCATTCGCCCGGTCGCCATCGCAGCTGCGTTGGCGCTCACGCTCTCGGCGGCCCTCGTCCCCGCGACCGCGTCCGCGCAACAGCAAGTCTTCGGCCAATGGTCGACGCAGAACAATCAGAATCAGCGTCGGATCACCGGCGTCGTGACGTACTTCAGCCAGTACGATCTGCGCATCGTGGCCGGCAACGGCAACGGCAACGGACGCTACGGCAACGGCAACAACAACGGCCGTTACGGCAACGGCGACGACGACAACGACGGTAACGGCAACGGCAACGGCCGTAAGCACCGGCGCCATCGGGGCAACGACAACGGCCAGAACAACAACGGTCAGTACGGCAACGGTAACGAGCAGCGGATCCGTCTGCACCAGGGCACCGTCATCAACCCGCGCGGTACGAACCTGCAGAACGGCATGCAGCTCCGGGTCACCGGCCACCCGAACAACGACGGCACCTTCGAAGCCGATCGCATCGAAGTAATCAACAACGGCCAGAACGGTTATATCCGCGACGGAGACGGCTACCGGCACCCGTAACCTCCGGACCGCCCGCTTGCTTCCAGGCGCCTCCCTCACGGGTGGCGCCTCCTTTTGTGGCTTGCACTCTCAAGGGGAGTCTGCTAATATTCGTGGGCTGGCACTCCCAATGGTCGAGTGCCAAACCAACACAGTTTCTGGAGGTTTTCGTGAATCTCAAGCCTTTGGGCGATCGCGTGGTCATCGAGCACGTCGAGCAAAATGAGAAGAGTGCCGGTGGCATCTTTTTGCCTGATACCGCCAAGGAGAAGCCCCAAGAGGGCATCGTGGCGGCAGTCGGCACCGGCCGCGTGACCGACGACGGCAAGTCGCTCACCATGAGCGTCAAGGCCGGCGACCGCGTCATCTACTCGAAGTACTCGGGTAGCGAAGTCAAGATCGACGGTAAAGAGTATCTGATCGTCTCCGAAAAAGACGTCCTCGCCGTCGTCGATAAAGCCTAGTCGGATTTTAAGGAGTTTAAAGAAAAAACATGGCTGCAAAGCAACTCGTATTCGACGAGGCCGCCCGCCGCGCGCTCGAGCGCGGAGCGAATATCCTGGCCGACGCCGTCAAAGTGACGCTCGGACCCAAGGGCCGCAACGTCGTCCTAGACAAGAAATTCGGATCGCCGACCATTACCAACGATGGCGTGACGATTGCCAAAGAGATCGAACTGCCCGACGTGTTCGAGAACATGGGCGCGCAGCTCGTCAAGGAAGTCGCTTCCAAGACCAACGACGTCGCCGGCGACGGCACGACCACCGCAACGGTACTCGCCCAGGCGATCATCCGCGAAGGTCTGCGCAACGTCACGGCCGGCTCGAACCCGCTGCTGATCAAGCGCGGCATCGAAAAGGCCGTCGAACTCACGGTCGCGGAGATGGAATCGTTCAAGCAGATCGTCGACACCAAAGAGAAGATCGCGCAAGTCGCGTCCATCTCGGCGAACGACAAAGAGATCGGCCAGTTCATCGCCGACGCGATGGAGAAGGTCGGTAAAGACGGCGTCATCACGGTCGAGGAATCGCGCACGCTCAAGACCGAAGTCGAGACCAAAGACGGCATGCAGTTCGACAAGGGCAACATCTCGCCGTACATGTCGACCGATACCGAGCGTATGGAAGCCGTCCTCGACGATCCGTTCATCCTCGTGACGGAGCGCAAGATCTCGGCGATCGCCGACATCCTGCCGCTGCTCGAGAAGGTCGTCCAGGTCCAGAAGCCGCTGCTCATCATCGCCGAAGACGTCGAAGGCGAAGCCCTCGCGACGCTCGTCGTCAACAAGCTGCGCGGAACGTTCACCTCGGTCGCCGTCAAGGCGCCGGGCTTCGGCGACCGTCGCAAAGAGATGCTCAAGGACATCGCCGCGCTCACCGGCGCGACCGTGATCTCCGAAGAACTCGGGCTCAAGCTCGACAAAGCCACGCCGGAACAGCTCGGCCGCGCCAAGCGCGTGACCGTGACGAAGGAAGAGACGACCATCGTCGACGGCGGCGGTAAGGCCGAAGATATCAAAGGCCGCATCGACATGATCAAGAAGCAGGCCGAAGACACCGACAGCGATTTCGACCGCGAGAAGCTGCAAGAACGCCTTGCCAAGCTCTCGGGCGGCGTCGCCGTCATCCAGGTCGGCGCTGCGACCGAAACCGAACTCAAAGAGAAGAAGCACCGCATCGAAGACGCGCTGTCCGCGACCCGCGCCGCCGTGCAAGAAGGCATGATCCCGGGCGGCGGCTCGTCGCTGATCCACGCGATCAAGGCCCTCGACAAGTACATCGAAGCCGGTCCGCAGGGCGACAACCCGACCTGGATCGACGAGAAGATCGGCGTCCAGATCGTGAAGCGCGCGCTCGAAGCGCCGCTTCGTCAGATCGCGCAGAACGCCGGATTCGAAGGTTCGGTCGAAGTGAACAACGTCAAGGGCAAGAAGGCTCCTGAAGGCTTCGATGCCATGTCCGGCAAGATCGTCGACATGTTCAAGGCCGGCATCGTGGAGCCGTTCAAAGTCACGCGCTCGGCGCTGCAGAACGCAGCCTCGATCGGCGCGCTGATCCTGACGACGGAGACCCTGATCGCCGACAAGCCGGAACCCAAAAAAGACGGCGGCGGCGCCGGCGGCGGCATGCCCGGCGGCATGGGCGGCTACGACATGATGTAGTCTCGCTCACGCGAGAACATCGAGAGAAGGCGCCGCAGAAATGCGGCGCCTTTTTTTGGAGGGTGCTTACATCCTCCAGCGCCAACGTCATCGATATGAAAACGTTTTTCTCCATCGTTGCTCTCGCCGTGGCGCTCGCTCCCACCGCCGCAGGCGCGCAGGCGTTTCCCGAATATGGATCCATGCTCGGAACATGGAACTGCACCTCAACCGCCGGCTCGAGCATCACCTACACGTTCAAGATGACCGACGACGGTGGATGGCTCTCGCTCCATTCGGCCTGGAACAATCCCGCGGGTTCCGGTCTCAGCGGGTTCTTTCAGAACTACCTTCGGCGCTCGAGAGACGGCTCGTGGATCGCGCTGAGCTACGGGAGCAACGGCTGGACGTTCCAGGGTCGCTCGGCGGGATGGAGCGCCGGAGCGCTCGTGCTTACCGGCGTGCAACAGACGAATCGCGGCGACTACCGCACCCGCGAGACGTTCACAATGGTCAGCGGAAAGCTACAACATCGCTGGGAAGCGTTCGCGGACGACGCCTGGCGGACGACTAGCGACACGACGTGCAGGCGCGCATAGGCGCGGTCGCGTTCGTTCTTCTCGTCGGGTGCGGGAGCGAGAAGATGCCCGCGATGGTCAAGCCGACGATCGCGTCGATCCAAGTTCGCTGCGCGAACGCCGGCAACTCCGGTTTGCGCATGTGGAAATGCGAGACTCCGGCGGAGCGCGCCGAATTCGCGGCGCTGATGGTGGGTCAGTATCGCCAACCCACACCACCGGAGCACTTCATCGTCCTCGGGCAGCATTATCCGGTCTGGGCCGACGTCATCGAGCGTAGGACGCACCTACGTGGGAGGATTCGATTTTCCGACGATCGCGTCGTCGAAGCCGGGAACGATATCGCGGTGCGCACCATACCGTTGGTGAGGGGCGGTAAGACCGTGGCATACGCCACCTGGTGTATGGATGGGGAACGGGACGCCTATCAGGCCCCGCAACCAAGTCGCAACGCAGCTATGGCAACGTGCCGGGCATACTGGAAAAGAACGCCGCATTCCGGAACCGGTGGAAACTCCGTCGCATTCTGACGCCTCGCCCGAATGTTGAACGACATGGCCTCTACTGAACGATGACCACGCAGTTCTTGATCGAGACCGAATGCACGGCCCGATGCGGGTCGATCTCCGTCGAGAGGTCGCAGCCCGAACCGCTGAAGATGATATGGAACGGCCGGCCGTGGTCCTCGAAGTCGACGCTTGCCCCATTCGGGTGCGCGCCGAGCGGCTTGTCGAGCATTCCGCTCCAGACGTACGCTTCGCCGTAGGGCGTTTTGGAGACCACCTGCATGTGGATCACCGTCGATGAGTTGTTGGTGATGCTGATCGAGCGATGCATCGCGAGCGCCGGAGAGCCTGCGGCGAGGATCGCGACGGCGAGCGCCACGAGCGGTATGGTTGTGCGAGCGAAGGCGTTCATTGGCGTCCGACGGTTCCTTTCATGGATGCGAAGTTCTTGGCGAGGCCGATACTTGTATGAGGAGTGGGTACAAGCGAGCTATACGCAATCCATTCTTCGAATCGAAGGAGTCCCAATGATCTCGTTAGGCAAGTTCGCCGTCTGCGCCGGGTTGGCGCTGGCGGTATCGGGAGCGGCGATGGCTGCGCCCAACACGATGAACCACATGACCAATGCCATGTCGACCCACGCGATGACCATCAATATGGGTGCCCAGAACAAGTCCGGTCAGAACGGCCAGGCTTGGCTCAAGGACACGCCGGGCGGCCTGTGGGTCAAGGTGATGGTCCACAACGAACCGCGCGGTGCAAGCGAGCCGGCCCACATCCACATGGGCACCTGCGCCAAGCTCAATCCGGCGCCGTGGAAGGCGCTCTCGAACATCGTCGGCGGCAACTCGGTCACCACGCTCAAGGGCGTGACGATCGCCATGATCAAGCACGGCCATTACGCGATCAACGGCCACCAGAGCGCGGCGAATCTCAAGCACTATGTGACCTGCGGCGACCTTTAAGCTCGATCGCGGTCTTCTGCACGAAGGCGTAGCGCGAACGCGCTGCGCCTTCGCGTCGTTCCGGCGGACGG
>JBBRTL010000074.1:0-12423 GCA_038244445.1 Vulcanimicrobiales bacterium | reverse complement strand
TCGCGTCGAGTGCGACGGTGTATGGACCGGCCGCGACCTTCGCCGATGCGACGGGGGGCGGCTGCACGGTACCGGTTCCGACGTCGAAGCGGAAGACTTGCTGGCCGAGCCCATGCGGCGTCGTATCCGCGAAGACGTGATAGGCCCCCTTCGGCACGACGGTATCGATCGCGAAATGCCCGTCCGAGCGCAACGCCGGATGCAGGTGCTCGAACGCCGAGAAGTCGTCCGCGATCACGATCACGTGGATGCGCTTGGTCATGTCGACATCGTAGTCGCGGACGACCTTGCCCGAGGCCGTCTGCCACAGGTCGAAATGCGCGCAGCGGTAGCGCGAGCAGGTCGCTCCGGCGGTGAACGGCGTCGCGCGCAGTTGCGAGACCAGGCGCGGCGTACCCGCTTGCAACGCGAACTGCCCGAAGAGCGATGCAACGGCGGCAAACGCGATGACGGCGAGATTCACGGTTTAGACCGCGTCGAGTTCGCGGACGGCGGCGGCGTTGAAGTAGGCCGCCTTCGGGTGATGCATCACGATCGCGGCGGTCGACTGCTCGGGCATGATCTGGAAGCCTTCGGTCAGCCCCACGCCGATCGCGGCGGTCGCATCCAAGAGCGCGAAAGCCGTCTCGTGTTGCGAGAGATCCGGGCAGGCGCCGTAGCCCCACGAGTAGCGCTTGCCGGTCTCGTCGCCGAGGCCGAGTTCGCGCCGGATACGGCGGTGCGACCATTCGGCGAGCGCCTCGGCGGATTGTACGGAGAAGCCGTGCAGAAAATACGATTCCGTATAGTCGCCAGAGGCTTGCAACGCTTCGGTCCGCTCCGACGCACGCGTTCCGGCGGTGACCACCTGGATCGCGATCAGATCGCTCGCGCCACCGTCGAGGGGCGCGCGCAGGTAGTCGGCCAGGCACAGATGCTCGCCCCCGATCTGCCGGCTGAAGCGGAAGCGCGCGACCTCGCGCTTGCGATCTTCGAGATCGTAGACGATCACGTCGTCGCCCTCGCCCGCGGCGGGGAAGTAGCCGTAGACGATGCGCGGCTGGAGCAGATCGCCGGTCAACGCCATCGCCTGATAGCGCTGCAAGCGCGGCTCGAACTCTTCGCGCACTAACCGATCGAACTCGGCGCCCTTGGTGTTGGACGCGCCCCACGAGAGACGGTAGAGGCTCTTGAGATCGAAGCACGGCCAGAGCGCGCGTAGATCGATGTCGCGCAACGTGCGCGGCCCCCAGAACGGCGGCTCGGGCACCGGTGCGAGGTCGTTCTTCACGTCGGAGATGGTGACGGTGGCGCTACGCTCCGGTTTGGGTTCGCGCGCGCGATCCCGTTGCTTGAACGCTTCGGCGCGCATCTTCTCCATGAAGGCTTCGCGAGCGGCCGGATCGGCCGTCAGCCGGTCCATGATGTCGAGGCCCTCGAAGGCGTCCTTGGCGTAGAACAGGCCGGGGCCGAAATAGCGTTCGCCTTCGTCGAGCAGCGTGATGCGCCGGCCGAAGTCGCGATTGATCGCGGCCCCGCCGACGATCACCGGGAACTGCAGGCCGCGCGTGTCCTGTTCGTGCACGCAGATCGGCATCTGCTTGCTGGTCGAGACGAGCAGGGCCGAGAGCCCGATCGCATCCGCGCCGACCTCGACGGCCTTCTCGAGGATCAGGTTCATCGGGACTTGCTTGCCGAGATCGTGGACCGTGTAGCCGTTGTTGGTGAGGATCGTGTTGACCAGGTTCTTGCCGATATCGTGGACGTCGCCGAAGACGGTGGCGAGCACGACCGTGCCCTTGGTGGTGCCCTCTTTGCGTTCCAAGAACTGCTCGAGGTGCGCGACCGCGCGCTTCATCACTTCGGCCGACTGGAGCACGAACGGCAGGATCAACTCGCCTGCGCCGAACTTGTCGCCGACGTCTTTCATGGCGGGTAGCAGGATCTCGTTCAGCACGTCGACCGGGGAACGTCCGAGCAACGCCTCGTCGATCTTGGCTTCGATACCGTCTTTACGACGGCGCAGGATGGCGTTGTGGATGCGGGTCTCGACCGGGAGCGCGGCCTCTTCGTCGACGCTCGTCGCGCTCTCGACGGTGACGTTCTCGAATCGCTCGATCAGATGCTGCAGGGCATCCGGATGCCGATTGAAGATCAGGTCGTCGCAGAGGCCGCGCAGCTCCGTATCGATCTCGGCGTACGGCGTGATCTCTTGCGGATGCACGAGCGCGCAATCCAGCCCGGCATCCACGCAGTGGTGCAGGAAGGTCGAGTTGAGCGCGGCCCGGGCGGCCGGCTTCAGACCGAACGAGACGTTGCTGACGCCGAGCGACGTGAGGACGCCGGGCAGCTCTTTCTTGATCAGCCGGATGCCTTCGATCGTCTCGACGGCCGAGTCGGCGAACTCCGCATCGCCGGTCGCGAGGGTGAACGTGAGATCGTCGAAGATCAGGGCGCCGGCCGGAATGCCGTACTCGCCGACCACGATGCCGTGGATGCGCTGCGCGACCTCGAGCTTGCGTTGCGCCGTCTTGGCCATGCCGACTTCGTCGATGGTGAGCGCGACCAGCGCCGCGCCGTGCTCTTTGGCGAGCGGCGCGACGATATCCATCTTGGCGCGTCCGGCTTCGAGATGGATCGAGTTCACGATCGCGCGACCCGGATAGTTCTGGAGCGCGACCTCGACGACTTTCGGTTCGGTCGAGTCGATCATCAGCGGAACCTCGATCGACTGGGCGAGCTTGCGCACGACCTCGCGCATCTGCACGTCTTCGTCGACGCGCTCGGTCAACGCGACGCAGATATCCAGCACGTGGGCGCCGCCTTCGACCTGTTCGCGCGCGACCAAGCCGATCGTGTCGTAGTCGTCGGCGAGCAACAGGCGCTTCATCTTGCGCGAGCCTTGCGAGTTGATCCGCTCGCCGACCAGAAGCGGGCGCGGCTCTTGGTCCAGCGCGACGCCGGTCATGGCGGAGGCGGCCCACTGCAGCGGTTTCGGCGTCGGGGTACGACCGCGCACGCCCTCGCTCTCGAGCTTGTCGATCTGCGCGCGGATCGCGCGGATGTGCGCGGGCGTCGATCCGCAACACCCGCCGACCACGTTCACGCCGAACTCGCGCACGAAGTCGGCCAGCTCGGCGGCCAGTTCGTCGGGCGACTCGGGGTAGATGGTCTCGCCCTTCGGCCCCATCAACGGCAGACCCGCGTTCGGGATGACGCTCACGTATTGCGGTGAGTTCTCGGTCAGATAGCGCATCGAATCGCGCATCTGGGCTGGGCCGGTCGAACAGTTCAATCCGACGATCTCGACGTCGAGCGAGCCGAGGATGGCGCAGATCGCACGCACGTCGGTACCGAGCAGCATCCGGCCCTCGGTGATCAAGGTCGGCTGGGCTTGGATCGGAACGCGCTTGAGGCCTTTGGCGAACTCGCGGTGGATGCCGGCGATGGCGGCCTTGAGTTCGAGGATGTCCTGCATCGTCTCGAGCAGCAACACGTCGACGCCGCCCTCGATCAACGCACGCGCCTGCTCGCCGTAGAGTCCGGCCAACTCTTCGTACGTGACTTTCGAGAGCGACGGATCCGAGGACGAGATGAGCATGCCGGTCGGGCCCATCGAACCCGCGACGAAGCGCGGCCAACCGGGTGTCGAGAACTTGGCGGCGGCGGCACGCGCGAGTTGCGCGGCACCGAAGTTGACTTCGTAGGTCTTTGCACCGAGGCCGAACTCGTCGAGTTTCAAGCGCGATGCGGTGAACGAATCGGTCTCGACGACATCGGCGCCGGCCGCGAAGTAGGTCTCGTGCACGGTTTGGATGACGTCGGGGCGCGAGAGGACGAGCGCCTCGTAACAGCCGAGATAGCGGTCGCCGCCGAAGTCTTCGGCGCGCAGTTCCATCGCCATAAGCTCGGTGCCCATCGCTCCGTCATAGACGAGGACGCGCTCGGCGACGCGTTTGAGGTAGTCGGACATTTCGTTCATCTCGCTTTTTCGATGGCGACGATCGGACGACAGCGGATCTCTCCGACGACGCGCCCAGCCCGATTATACAGTACCGGGCGGGCGAAAGAGACGAGTTTGGTCACCTGGGCGGCATCGAGCAAGCCCAGGCCCTGCAAGGCCGCGATGGCCGAGGGGCCGCGGCCGCGGGATGCGCCGTCGACGACCTTGGTCGCCAGACCGACGCCCTGCGGGGTCGCCGAGACGACGTGAACGCCTTCGGCGCCGGACTTACTGGCGATCGCTCCGGCGCCCGCGCGCATCAGCTCGGCGTCGAACTCGCCCGTGCCGCTGACATACTCCGGGAAGGCGATCATCGCGTCGCGCACGATCGCAAGCCCGGCCGCGTCGGCGTCGGTGACGCCGTGCAAGGTCGCGAAGCGCGCGAACGCGAGGGCGGCGCGCCGGAGCGGGGTCGCGTAGACCGGGATGCCGCAGCCATCGACGCCGACCGGCCAGCGGCTCGGATCGTCGTCGCTCATGCGCGCGCAGAACGCGAGGATCGCGCGTTGCGCCGGGTTGGTCGCATCCAGATAGGTCGTGCGGTCGGCCCCGATCAGCTTGCAGAGCGCGAGGATACCGGCGTGCTTGCCGGAGCAGTTGTTGTGCAGCGCGCTCGCCGCTTGGCCGGCGCGGAGCATCGTGCGCGAGGCCGCTTCGGTGTAGGGCAGATGCGTCCCGCATCGCAGGTCGTCGACACTCGCGCCGATCTTCTCTAGGATCGAGGCGACCGCTTCGATGTGGAACGGTTCGCCGGCGTGCGACGCGGCCATCACCGCGATCTCGTTCTGCGAGAGCCCGAACGCTTCGCGCGCACCGGCCGCGATCACGGCGGCGGCGATGAACGGCTTGGCGCTCGAGCGCAGGAAGACCGGGGCGTCGATATCGCCGACCGCGAGCAGCACGCGCCCGGAGTCGTCGGCGGCGCAAGCCGCTACGCGATGCACGGACTCGACGAGGTCACCGCGAGTGACCTCGACGAGCGGCTCTCCGGATGGCGGTTGCGGTTGTTGCGAGATGCGCTTTCTCTTAAGCGAGGGCTACGAGCGAGGGTTCGACGATATTGGCTTCTTGATCGGCGAAGACCGGATTGCTCAGGTAGCGCTCGCCGGTATCGCAGCCGATCGTGACGATCGTCTTGCCTTTCGACTCGGGACGTTTGGCTACTTCCAACGCCGCCCAGATGTTCGCGCCGGCCGAGATGCCGACCAGCATGCCTTCTTCTCGCGCCGCGCGTCGGGCCGTCGCGATCGCGTCTGCGTCGGTGACGCGGATCACTTCGTCGTAGAGGTTCGTATCCAGGATCGATGGGATGAAGCCGCCTCCGATGCCTTGGATCTTATGCGGACCGGGCTTGCCACCCGAGAGTACGGGCGATGCGTCGGGTTCGACCGCGATGATCTTCACGCCGGGCTTGCGCTCTTTGAGCAGGCTGCCCGCGCCGGTGATGGTGCCACCCGTCCCGACCGCGGCGATGAAGATGTCGACCGTGCCGTCGGTATCGCGCAGGATCTCTTCACCGGTCGTGCGGCGATGGATCTCGACGTTGGCCGGATTGTCGAACTGCTGGGGCATGAAGTAGCGGGTCGGATCGGAGGCGCGGATCTCTTGGGCCTTGCGGATCGCACCGGGCATGCCCTCGGGGCCGGGCGTCAGCACGACCTGCGCACCGTAGGCGCGGAGCAGGTTGCGACGCTCGATGGTGGCCGTCTCGGGCAACGTGAGGATGATCGGGTAGCCCTTGGCGGCCGCGACGAAGGCAAGCGCAATGCCGGTGTTGCCGGAGGTCGGCTCGACGATGGTGACGCCCGGGTGCAGACGACCGTCGCGTTCCGCGGCCTCGATCATGGCGACGCCGATGCGGTCCTTCACCGAACCGGCCGGATTGAACGACTCCATCTTGACCAGAATGGTCGCGCCGGCGTCCTTCGCCAGACGCGGCAGTTTGACCAGCGGCGTGTTGCCGAACGTATCGGCCAGGTTCTCGTAGACTCTCATGCCCGCATAACCCCGGACGCGGCCGAGGCGTTGCGACCCGTGCATCGAACAGTTGTTCGTCGTGTTTTCGCTCGTCGAGAAATCGCTCTACGTCGCCGACCTGGATCTCTGGGTCGATTCGATGCGGGCGCGCGAGCGTGGCTACGTCTCGCACGGGCATAGCGATCACGCTCGCGAGCACCGCACCGTCGTCGCAACCCCGAATACGGCGGCGATCTGCCGCGTCCGCTTCTCCAAGCGCTCGCAGAAGCCGGTGCAGACCTCGTTCCTCGAACGCCGCCCGCCGCGGCCGCCGTGCATCTTCGAAGAGCGCGGCATGAACGAGCCATGGGACGAAGGCGAACACCGGCTCACCCTCTTCTCAGCCGGCCACGTGCTCGGCAGTTCGCAGTTGCTGGTCGAGGGCGAACGCGGGCGCTTCGTCTACACCGGCGACTTCAAACTCGTGCCCTCGCTCACGTGCGAACCGCCCGAGGTCAAGCCGTGCGACGTGGTCCTGATGGAGTGTACGTTCGGGCGTTCGCACTACGTCTTTCCGCCGAAGGAAGAGCTGCACGCCGAGATGATCGCGTTCGCGCGCCGCGCCCTCGAAGACGGCGGCGTGCCGATCTTCTACGCGTACTCGCTCGGCAAGGCGCAGGAGGCGATCGCGATACTGGGCGGCGCGGGTCTCCCGCTGACGGTCCATCCGTCGGTCGCGGCGATCTCCGACGTGTATGTGGCGCAAGGCGTCGCGTTGCCGCCGTATGCGTGCTACGACGAGACGAGCTACGTTCCGGAGAGCGTGCTGATCTGGCCGCCGTCCGGGCGCGGGCTGCCGCGCGCGCTCCGCAACCGGCACAAGCGTACGGCGATGCTGACCGGCTGGGCACTCGACCGAAGCGCTACGTTCCGCTACGGTGCCGATCGTGCGTTCGCGCTCTCGGATCACGCCGACTATCCTTCGCTCCTGCGCTACCTCGAACTGGCGCAGCCACGCAAGGTCCTACTCAACCACGGCTTCAAAGATTTCGTCACCCGCGTTCGCGCTGCCGGCTTCGACGCCGAATATCTGGAGGAACATGCTCAGCTTGCGCTCTTCTAGCTCCGCGCTCTTGGCGATCGTCCTGATCGCAGCGACCCCGACGCCGCCAGCGCCGACGCTCGACCAGACGCTCGATGCGATCTCCGCCTACGCACCGGTCGCGCTCGCGCGCCAGGGCGCGCCCGGCATGTCGGTCGCGATCGTGGATGCGGCCCACACGCTGCGGATCATCACGGTCGGCTATGCAAACCGCGAGACCGAGACGCCGGTGACGCCGGATACCCGCTTCGGAATCGGCTCGATCACCAAGTCGTTCACTGCAGGCGCGCTGCTGCAACTGCGCGATGCAGGCCGCTTCGACGATACCCTCCCGGTGACGCACTATCTTCCGTGGTTCTCTGTCCACACGAAGTACCGGGCGATCACGCCGCACGATCTGTTCTCGCATACGAGCGGTCTGCCGGACGGCGGTCTCTCGAGCGGCTACGCCGGCATCGCCGCGCTGCGCAATTGGGATACCGGCTACGCACCCGGCACGCATTGGTCGTACTCCAACGTCGGCTACGATACGCTCGGCGCGATCCTCAAGACGCTCGAGCGGAGCGACTATCATAGCATCATCCAACGCCGGATCTTCGCTCCGCTCGACATGGCCCACACGACGACGCAATGGTCGCCCGAGACGCTCGCCGATGCGGCGACCGGCTACACCTACGCCACCGACGACCGGCCGACCCCGCCGGTCGATCCGCGCCTGGTCGTGACGGCGACCACGCACTACGTCGACCCGGCCGGTTCGATCCTCTCGACGCCCGGCGACATGGCGACCTACATGCGCTATATCTTGAACGGCGGCGTCGGCCCGCACGGCCGCCTGCTCTCGACGGCGAGTTGGCATCTGCTCACGTCGCCCGCGATCACCGACGGCAAGGAGATGGGCGCCGGCGGCAAGGGCATGTACGGGCTCTACGGCTACGGCCTGGCCGATCAGCGCATCGCCGGCGACAAGCTGGTCGGCCACACCGGCGGCGTCTCGTACACCTCGTGCATGCAGTTGGATCTGACCCGCGGCTACGGCGTGATCGCGATGAGCAATCTCTCGTACGCAGGCCCGCGCCCGTGCGCGATCGTGACGTATGCGCTCAAGGCACTGCGCGCGTACGCCGAGGGCAAGCCGTTGCCGGCGGTTCCGACGGCCGACGATCCGCTCCACGTAAGGGCCGCCGCCGACTACGTCGGCACGTATGCGTTGCACGGGGGTTCGGCGCGCTTCACGGTCGCCGCGAAGGGCGATCGCGCGACACTCACGGACGCGAACGGCACGCACGCGCTCTATCCGAACGGCGACGATTCGTTCTGGGTCGACAGCTCGGCCTACGCCCGCGAATCGCTGCAGTTCTCGCGCGACGCGAAGAAGCACGTGGTCGAAGCGTTCTGGGGCGACCGTTGGTACGTCGGCAAGGGCTACGCAGGTCCGACGACCTTTACGTTCCCAAAGATCTGGGATACGTATACCGGTCACTACGTCGCGATCGACGCCGAAGGCTATCTCGGCGACGTCCGTGTGATCGTGCGCAAGGGCAAGCTCGTCTACGATGACGGCACGCCGCTGGTCTCTCTCGGCGGCACCTATTTCCGCCCGAGCGACGACGATTGGAGTCCCGAACGCATCCGATTCATCACTGTCACCAATGGCAAAGCGCAAGCCATCGCATCACCCGGCGGCGTGCTCTATCGCACGGACGAGCCGTAGACTAAGACGACATGCCTAGAACTCTCCAAAGATGCTGCCCTCCGGCCCAAACTGTGGACGGCGCTCCACGTGTATATGCTGACGCTTAATGTTTGTTGACCAATCGTCAAGTGACGCTATCTGGCCGCTCGCGAGCCGCTCTTCCACCACAATGGACTCGTAGTAAAGATCGCGTAGCGTGTCGGCTGCATTATCTTCTGGGCGATGGAGCGCCGCACTTGAGAGTTCCCGTAGCCATAGCCCGACCAGACCTTCAAGCGCTTCAAGCGCCTGTGGCAATAGGATGCCGTCAAGTGTAGCATCGTGCACCAGTTCATTTCGCAGTTCATAGAGCATCGTGAATACCGTCTTTGCTCTTCCCCGATACTGTTGAACTTCTTCGACGGCCAATGCTCCAAAGCCGAAGAACTCGCACGCCCATCGAACCATTCTCGTCATTTGCCCCGACATGGGGCTGGCAGCCAATCCCGGGAGGGCGGCCACAACCCCGGCAACCGAGTTGCACCGAGCAAACGCAGCTCGCGTTGTTCCGCTTCGAAATCGCAGGCGCATTCTGAAGACCGACATCGGCCCGTGAAAAGGTGCAAGAGTTGCAAACGTCGTCGCGTCGACCAAGCGCTGACATACGGAGACAGGAAGCGAGAGCACGCGTGGCGCCATTAGCAAATCGGCCATGGTCGCGGTCAAGGTAGCGCCCTCTGGTAGGACCCTGTGCACTCGCGCCTCATCGCAAATGCGCTCGAGTATCGTCCAGTAAGACAGGAACTTTTCGCCGATACTGCGTGAGTCTCTCGCGCGCTTCGCATGAGACCATAGGGTCTGAAGGAACTCGTTGGATTCATAGGACTTTAGCGCCGAGTAGAATTCCTCGTATTCGTGAACAACTTCATGATTCAGAAGGGCACCGTGCACAAAATCGTGAGGCAGGACCGTTACTTTTGCCTGGTCAAACTGCGGTGAGGTACGAAGATACTTTTCCCCCAAAACGACGGGGGAGCGATGAATCGGCATCAAGTTCTGCAAGCGATCGACAACTTTGCTAAGTCTCTCGCGCGCCAGTTGATGTCCGCGCGGTGCATTTGGTGCGTCAACAGAAACTTCGGCATGAACCGAGTTCGGCTTCCCGTGGCCGAGAGTCAGCTCAGGATTGGGCCGCTCTGCGCTGGTGGAGAACCTGGAGGAGCTGCTTGGATCGTAAAATCGGCACCCGTCCAACGTCGCCTCCTCCGCCAGGTCAGCGCCAAATACGGGAAACACGAACACAAACGGGCGATTCTTTCCAAACAACTCAGCCGTCAACGCGTTAAGCCGGTCCTGGAACGGGATCACCCATGAAACCTCGTGCCGCTCGTCAGGAAACAACCAGGTCTCGGGACTGTCGCGCGGCACGTCAAACGTTCTCAGGAGCAGCTCCTCCGAGGCACGGTCCGAGTACCCCATTAACAAGAGTCCCGCAACAGTCGCGAGGCCCAGACCACTCAGTGCTTCCTCGGGCTCTCCTCCGGCAACGGCGAGACCGACTTCGCGTATCGTAGCCGCCAGGTAGTCTCCAGCATCAAACATTCGTTCAATTTCGCGTACGAGGCGAGCAGCAAATTGTGAGTACGGCTGATCGATAACTCCCAGCAACTTCTTGACGAGCGGCAGCATGGCAGTCTTCTTCAGGACTCGGTCTCGCTGTACGAACTCCCCGAGATCCTTGACGAAAACGGCCGCGGCCTTTTGAGGCTTGTAGGTCGGATCCGCGAGCCGTTTCGATAAACGTCGAATGGTTAAGTGCGGAGACTTTAGATAGAACCAAGGCTCGAAAAACGACCGTGCCCGTATGGCTTCGATACATTCATCAAGCCAAGCCAGGGCCGGCGCCCCATCCCGCGGCAAGATACTCCTTGAGTCTGCATAAGACGCGGTTAGAAAAACCTGATCGTAAAGGCTCTTACAGTTCACAATCGTCACCCTCCCGATGCAGGATTTCCGAGTCCCAGTAGGTTGCTATTTGTTCCAGAATCGCTGATCGCCGCCACGACGCTAGTCGACGCCGATGTCCCAGAGCATGCCGAGGTCCTTCTTGGCAAGCGACCTGAAAGCGATCAGCGTCTCGGTCGAGTCGATGCCTTCGAGGGCGGCCAGATGATCGGTCACAAGATCGTTGAGCTGGTCATGTTCTTTTACACGGGCGATCGCGACCAGATCGAAGGGACCGGCGACCGAGTAGACCTCGGCGATGCCGTCGATCTGCAAGAGGCCGTCCGAGACCGCCTTCATATGACCGCGCTCGACGTTGAGGAGAATGAAAGCCGTAACCATGCTGAACCCGCTTCGCGCCGCCGCCGCCTTGACCCGCTTGGCGGTCCTGCCGCTCCTCACCGTAGTGCCCGCCGCCGCCGATACGACGGGGGAGGGCGCGGTTAGCGTACGCGCAGAAGCGTAAAGTGCGGCGAGCGCGAGGCCGCCGCTTTGTCGAACGTTGCCGTAGCATCGCAGCCGACCGCGGCGTTCACCGCCGCGATCAACGCGTCCGCAAAGTCCGCCCCGCTTCTGTAGTTTCGGACGGCTTCGCGAACGAGTTCGTTTCCCTCGACGGCAAGTTCCCCCGCCTGCAACAACCCCTCGATCGCGGACGCGACGTCGGCACGCGCATGGCCGTAGACATTCTCCAGCACCCACACGGTCTCAAGCACGACCTCACGGCTGACGAATGCCGGCGATTCGCCGCTGCAGTTCGCATCGAGATGCGCGCGTGCTGCCGACGACTGCCCAGCGTCGTCGTTGGTCAGCAAACGTACCACGACGTTCGTGTCGAGGCCGAGCACTACGGGCGACTTCCACCACGGGTGCGAATCGCCCGATCCATCTCATCCAACGTGACCCGACGCTTCGCCGCCGGCAAAATCCGCGCCAGGTCGGCAAGGGAACGCGTTGCCGGGACCAAGATGATCCGGTCGTCATCGACAACAAAATCGACACGGTCGCCGCTCTCAAGGTGGAAGCGATCCCGAATCGCTTTTGGAACGGTCATCTGTCCCTTACTGGTGATTGTCGAAGACGCCATTGGTTTGCTCCTTACCTAATAGTATATTCCTTACTTATATGTAATTCAAGAACGCCTAATGGTGGAAGCGGGCTTCGCGTTCGGCTCGGATGCGTTCGGCTCGTTCGGCGGCGTCGGGAATGTTGATCCGCTTCTTGTTCAGTGCGGCCGAGCGTAGGCGCGCGACGCCGATCGAGAAGAGCAGCGCGATTGCGAGGAGCGCGAGCGGGAGGCGCAGGCCGATCGGGAACGCGGCCGCACTCGCCAAGACGACGGCGAAGAGCGCGAGGAGTGTCTCCCACTTCTTCATCGGAGCGTTCGAAGCGCGTCGAGGATCGCGCCCGGGCCGACGGTCGTGCCGCCACAGAACGGGAAGTCGAGTTGGACGGTCAGCCAGAAGAGTGTCGCGAGGGCGGTGGCGAGCACCAGCGTGAGCCCGACTTGGAATCCGAAGTGTTCGTGATAGCCGAAGAACGTGATCGCGAGCAGCAATATCGAGAGCGAGATGAGCGCGAACCATATCTCGCGCGGAATGCTCGGCCCGCCCGCTTGTAGCCGATCGCCACGCAGATTTTCGAGCGCCGCCAACTGCACGTAGAAATCTCCGCGGACGGACAGGTCGACCGGCTTGGCTTGCG
>JBBRTL010000073.1:0-12426 GCA_038244445.1 Vulcanimicrobiales bacterium | reverse complement strand
CGACCTATGCAATCGATCCGGCGCTCGTGCGGGCCGGCCAAGCCGGTGCGACCGGTCAAGCTCCGGTCGTGGCTGGCACGAAGACGGTGGCCGGCTTCGACTATGCGACGACGGGCGCGCAGGTCTACGCCTCGTCTTGTCAGGCCTGTCACGGTCAAGACGGCGCCGGCGTGCCCGGCACGTTCCCGCCGCTCGCGGGCGATCCGGTCGTGAACGGCGCCGATGCGGAGACGCACGTGCGCATCGTCCTGCACGGACTCTCGGGCAAGAAGATCGGGACGACCGCATACGCCGCCCAGATGCCCGCCTTCGCGAACCTGACGGACGACGAGATCGCCGCCGTGGTCGATCACGAACGCACGTCGTGGGGAAATCACGGACCGACGATCACGCCGGACCAGGTCAAGAAGCTCCGCTGACCTAGCTCCGGACGGTCACGCTCCCGATCGTCACCAGCGTTCCCGATGCCGGGCCACCGTTCGCGACGAACGATAGGTCGAGCGCGCCGAACGTACCGCCTTGAAGTCCCAGCGGTTTTCGGAGATTGAACGTCAGGGTGACCGGCGTCATGCCCATCACCTGTTCGATCGAGATCTCGAACGAGCCGAACGTATCGACGTAATACTCGATCTCGCGACTCTCCGGTGTCGACGTCGATGGGAGATTGACGTAGACCGTAAACGAAAAGCCACCGTTCGCTCCGGCCGGTCCGAGTTGCACGTCCGTCAGCACCAGATCGACCGGTGCGGCTCCGCTCACGGGCGTCGCCAGCGGGACGTGAACGGTCGCGCCGCTCGCGTCCAAGGTCACGCCGCTCGGGCCGGCGAGTGCGAGACGGACGCGCACCGACGGCTCGGGCGGCAGACGTCCGACCGGCGGAATCGGCAGAGCCAGGCTACTCCATCCATATCCGAACGATGCCGCATCGTTCGCTTGCGCGACGGTCGCATTCCATGTGCCGGCCAGGTCGTATGAAAACCGGGCATCGTAATACGGGTCGCCTTGTGAGGGCATACGTCGTCCGGCACCGGCCGCGAGCCACGCGCTCCAGAGCCGGTCGACATTGCAGTGATGCACCCAGAAGACCGGGTCCGCCGCGGCCGTCGGAACCGCGCCCATGTCGCCACCGATCGCATCGTGGACTTCGCCGTGCGGGTTCTCTTCGACGATCGATTCGTAGGTATCGCCGTCGGGCGTCGCGTCGGCGAACGTCGTCACCGACGGATCGAACGCCGCGTACACCAGCCCGGTCACGCGATCGTTCTGGCGGTTGGCCCAGTAGAGCGGATTCGACGATCCGTCGCCGAGCGTCGGTGCGGCGAAGATCGCGGGGATCTTCGGGTTCGCATAATAGTCCCAATACGGGAGCGCGAGCGTCGGATCGCCCGACATCTGCTGGAGCATCCGCTCGAAGTACGCCAGAAAGCCGCGATGCCACGCATAGAAGTACGGGCGCCCGTGACGGCACTGGTTCCACACGCTCGCCATCGCGGGCGGTGGCGTCATGCCGTGCGGCATCCAATGGCTGTAATGCCAGTACGTCCAGCTGCGCTCGTCGGTCGGATCGGCGATCGCCTGCATCGCCGCGACCGCCCGCCGCAACGAGGCGACGCGAGACGAATCCGACGCGAAGTCGTCGACTTCGCGTCGGAGCAGGGTCGCACGAGGAATGGGGGGAGCGATCGCGCTCCCGGAAGAGCACGCCGCCGCCGCAAGCGCCGCAACACTCGCGACGAAGGTCCGTCTCTTCATGGCGTCGAGCCGGTGTGATTCGTCGCGATTCCCTCCACCCTCACGGTCGAAGATCGAACCGGACGACGAACGAATCGCCGCCTCGCGATCCATACGGAGCCCAGAACGCGCCGCTCTGCGCATCGACGCCGACCGTGTGCGTGCCTTGGGCCGCATCGGCTTGCGCGAGGATGCTCGCGTGACCGGCGGCGTCGGTCGCGATCAGTGTCAACTTCCCGCCGCCGGCGCACGCCAGCACGTGGGTCGTCGCGTTCAAACTACACTGGTCGATGCGATTCGGTACGTCCAGAGTCGAGAGCAGTCTGCCTGCAGTGGAGTAGACCGAGAGTTTACCCTTCGTGCCGCCCACTAGAATCTGACCGTAGACCGCGTCGTATTGCAGCGGGTGATTGTTCGTCAACTCCGGCGTCGCAAACGTGCGGCTCACGGTCAGCGTCTTCGGATCGATCACCGCGACTTCGCTCAGGTTTGCGATATTCTGATAGATCTCGTGGGTCGCCGGATCGATCGCGAGATACTCGGGCTTGTGTCCGGGCAACGCGACCGTGCCGATCTGTTTGAACGTCTTGGCATCGATCACGAAGATGCGCGTGCCGTCGTCTTCGTCCGCGTAGATCCGTCCGAGGTCGGCATCGTACGCGATCGCATCGACCGGACCGTCGACCGCGACCCGATGGATCTCGGCGCCGATCACCGGATCGACCTCGGAAACGGCCTTGTCGTCGCCGTCGCCGGTAAAGACGTGTCCGTTCGCAGCATTGACGGCGACGCCGGCCATCGGCCCGACCTTGACCTGCTTGAGCACCGCACCGGTATCGGCATCGACGATCAGCAGCGACGATGCGCCGCCGTGCGCCGCATAGACGCGGCGACGTGCGCTATCGACGGTGACGTAATCGAATCCACCGCCTCCCGGAACGGCGACGGGCGGAGCGGGAAGCAACGGCATAGTCTATTCCTCCGGAGTGTCGTGAAAAGTGCCACGTTTGGCGGATTCGTCCAGCTCGACGTCTTCGAGCAGATAGTAGACGATCTTGCGGTCGTCGAAGCCGATCTTCGCGAGCTGCTTGCCGTCGATCTCGACGACCTCGTGGATGTGGCCCGTCTTCCCGGCATAGGCGTGGTTGATCGGACCATACGAGGGGTCGCCGGGCTTCTCGCGCGGCGTGGCCTTGACGCCGCGGAGCGGGGTCTGGTGGCGGTGCATGGGAACGGCCTTCGACTCTGGAAGCGTGGCTCCATGTTTATCGAGTATCGCGGGAAAGCGCCGAAGGTCGCCAACAGCGCGTTCGTCGCGCCGACCGCCGTTCTGATCGGCGACGTCGAAGTCGGACCCGAATCCTCGATCTGGTTCGGCGCGGTCATCCGGGCGGACAACGGTCCGATCCGGATCGGCGCGCGCACCTCCGTCCAGGACAACTGCGTCGTGCACGTGAGCGAGGGCGGTCGCACGATCCTCGGCGACGACGTGACCGTCGGCCACGCCGCCGTCATGGAAGATTGCACGATCGGCAACAAAGCGCTGATCGGCAGCAACGCCGTGATCCTAAACGGTGCGACCATCGGCGAGGGCAGTTTGATCGCGGCCGGTTCGGTGGTCGGCGAACGCACGCAGATCCCGGCGGGCGTCCTCGCCGCCGGCGCGCCCGCGACCGTCAAGAA
Source organism: Vulcanimicrobiales bacterium (assembly GCA_038244445.1). Lineage (GTDB taxonomy): Bacteria > Vulcanimicrobiota > Vulcanimicrobiia > Vulcanimicrobiales > Vulcanimicrobiaceae > JALYSX01. The sequence continues at coordinate 9,012 of JBBRTL010000073.1, read as the reverse complement.
ACAGCTCGCCGGGGCCGCCGCCGAGTGGATCGACATCTCGGCTGAAGAGTACGTCAAACTCTCGCGTTCGTATCTGGCCGAGAACATCGGCAATCCGAAGTATCAGGAGACGTTCAATTAGCGCTGCCGTCCACGAGGCACTCGTCCGCTACATCGAATCCGAGGGCCATCGGACCGACCTCGAACTGAACGACGCCGAGGGCGGCGCGACCATCCGCTTGCGCGTACGCGGCCAGTCGATCGCGGTGATGACGTCCGGAACGGACACCACCTACTTCTCGATCGCCTTGCCGTACGTGTTGCCGGAGTGGGCGCGCGATCAAGCCCAAGCCGCGCCGATCCTGCTCGATCTGCAGTCGACGTTCAAAGCGGTCAAGTTCTTCTACTCGAGCGACGGCGGAACGCTCATCTCGGCGGTCGAGCAGTTCTCGGGCTCGGCCGAAGAGTTCTCGACGCATTTCTGGCGCTTGGTCGGGATCGTCCGCGACGCCGGCTCGAGCGCCGTCGAACGGATCCTCGACCGGAGCGAGACGCGGGCGGCCGCGGACCGGTTCATCAGCGACTTCATGCGAGGGCAGGGCACGTGAGCGACGACCGACTCGAACCGATCGAGGCGGCGCTCGACGCCGAAGGCCTCTTCTACACCCGCGAAGACGACACCGAGGCGCTGCGCGTCGCGTTCAAGTCCGAAGGCGACCGGTTCTTCATCGTCTCGTATCGCGACGACGCCGAGTTCCTGATGATGGGTTCGGGCTGGTCGCTCGGCCGCGAGACGGACCTCGGGCGCGCGATGGAGATCGCGAACCGCACGAACGCACGCAAGAAGTTCGTCAAGACGGCCGTCTGGCAAGAAGAACACGACGTGCTCTTCACCGTCGAACTCTGCTACGCGAGCTATCAGGACTTCCCGCAGCACTTCGTGCGCCTGCTCGGTGCGCTCCGCGAGACCACCGCCGACTTCTTCAGCGAACTCCGCCTGAAGGACTAAGGCCTGGGGTAGTGGCTTTCGTCGCCGTAGGGTTGGAAGAGCGTGTACTCGGCCTTGAAGCGTAGGCGGACCATGCCGGTCGGGCCGTTGCGGTGTTTGGAGATGATGAACTCGGTCAGTTCCGGATCGGCGGCCGCTTCCGGGTTGTAGTAGGCGTCGCGATACAGGAACGCGACGATGTCGGACTCCTGTTCGAGCGAACCGGAGTCGCGCAGGTCGGCGAGCATCGGGCGCTTGTCGTTGCGCGTCTCGACGCCGCGGTTGAGCTGGGCGAGCGCGATGATCGGCACGCCGAGTTCTTTCGCGGTCACCTTGAGGGTACGGCAGATGTCGCTTAGTTCTTCGTTGCGGTTGGCGCCCTTCGAGAGCGCGCCCGGCCGGAGCAACTGCAGGTAGTCGATGAAGACGGCCGAGAGTCCGCGCCCGGATTTGAGCCGGCGGCAACGGCTGCGCAGTTCGCTCACGCTCAGACCGCCGGTATCGTCGAGATACATCGGGAGATCCGAGAGCGCGCCCATCGCGCGCGAGAGCGTATCCCATTGCTGGCCGCGCAGATTGCCGGTCCGCATGTCGTGCATCGAGATCTGCGCTTCGGAGGACATCAAGCGCTGGACCAGTTCGTCGTTCGACATCCCGAGCGAGAAGAACGCGATCGGCGCGCCGTTGCCGAGTTCGACCGATTCGCGCGCGGCCGCAACCGCCGCGTTGAGCGCCCAGGACGTCTTGCCAATGCCCGGTCGGGCCGCGCCGATGATGAAGTTGCCGGGCTGGATGCCGGTCGTCCGCTGCTCGATGTCCGCAAAGCCCGAGGTGACGCCGGTCCGGCCACCGTGGAGCGAGTGCAGATAGTCGAGCCGGTCGAAGGCGTCCTTGAGCAGGTTGCCGACCGGCTGGAACTCGCCCTTGAGCTGGTTCTCGCCGATCGCGTAGACGATCTGCTCGGACTCGTCGAGCGCGGCCGCGACGTCTTCTTCCGCGTCGTAGCCGATCTGGGTGATCTGCGTGCCGGCGTGGATCAGGTTGCGCAATATCGACTTCTCGCGCACGATCGTCGCGTAGTACTTCGCGCTCGCGGCCGTCTGGACGGTGTCCATCAGGGTCGAGATGTACGAGATCCCACCGACCTTCTCAAGCGCGTCGCGATTGCGCAATTCTTCGGAAAGCGTGATCTTGTCGAGCGGTTGACCGCGATCGTGAAGGTCGCAGAGCGCGCCGAAGATCGTCTCGTGGACGTGCGCGTAGAAGTCGTTCGCGCGGACCAGTTCCATCGCGTCGTCCATGATCTTTCGATCGACCAGCACCGAGCCGATCAAGGCCATCTCGGCCTCGAGATTGTGCGGTGGGATGCGGTCGGCGACGCGCGCGATATTGGTGACGCTCATGATCTATCTCGCCTTTGCGGCAGAGCGCTTGCGAACACTTTGGGGATAACCGCTCTTTCCTGTGGACCGCTTGTGCATACCGAGTTCGCGCAGCGTCTGCTCGACGTCGACGACCGGCACGATATCCAGTCCCGCCAGGTCCGCATCGATGTCGCGCGCGTTCTCGCGCGGCAGGAGCATCGCGCGCATCCCGGCCTGACGCGCCGCATAGAGCTTCTCGATCGCGCCGCCGATGCCGCGCACCTTGCCTTGGATCGAAAGTTCGCCGGTGACCGCGACGTCCTGGGGGAGCGGTTTTTTGGTGATCGCCGAGTAGAGCGCGAGAAAGATCGCAAGTCCGGCCGAGGGGCCGTCGATGTTGCCGCCGCCGACCACGTTGATGTGCAGATCGAAGTCGGCCGGATCGAGCCCGGTCACTTCGCGCAGGACGCTCGCCGCATTGAAGACGCTGTCCTTGGCCATCGAGCCCGCGGTGTCGTTGAAGCGGACCGCGCCCTTGCCCGGCTGCGAGGCCGGGAACGCGACCGCTTCGATCTCGATCAGCGATCCAAGGTACTGGTGGACGCCCAGACCGAAGACCTTGCCGATCTCGCGCGTTCGGCGCGCCTTGACCGGCGTGTGCCGGACCATCCGCGACGTCTGTACGACGGAGCGCACGTCGTCTTCGAGAATCGTGACCGCGCGCGCGCTCGCGCCTTTGACGGGATGGATGCGGTAGAGCGCCTGGCCGAAGGCGTCCGCGACGATCTGGACCGCCTTGCGGCCCTCGATCGTATACGACGCGACCAACTTCGGCACCGCGCGAGCGGCCTTAGCGCCGAGCCGCTTGATCGCACTCTGGACGATCGTGACGACCTGGGCCTGGGTAAGCGGCGAGAAGTAGACCTCGGCGCAACGCGAGCGGATCGCCGGATCGATGTCCTCCGGGTCGCGCGTGGTCGCACCGATCAGCACGAAGTCGGCCGGCGCGCCGTCGCGGAAGAGCCGCTTGACGTACTCCGGTACGTTCGGGGCGCTCGCGTCGTAGTACGACGATTCGAACGTGACCTTCTTATCTTCGAGCACCTTGAGCAGGCGCGTCTGCAGCATCGGATCCAACTCGCCGAGTTCGTCGATGAAGAGCACGCCGCCGTGCGCGCGAGAGACCAGGCCGAGTTTCGGTTCCGGAATGCCGCTATCGGCGAACTCGCGGCGCGTCCCTTGGTAGATCGGATCGTGCACGCTGCCGAGCAATGGGTTGATCGTCTCGCGCGGATCCCAGCGCATGGTCGTGCCGCTCGCTTCGACGAAGGCCGCATCTTTGGCGAACGGCGCATAGGCGCGGCCCTTGGCGACTTCGAGCACCAGGCGCGCGGCGGTCGTCTTACCGACGCCGGGCGGCCCGTAGAGGATCACGTGCTGTGGATACGGCGACGAGATCTTCGCGAGCAAGGCCTTGACGGCGGCCTCTTGCCCGACGATCTCGCGCAGATGTTGTGGGCGAAGCTGCCGGAGCGCCGATGCCGCGAGCGTGCGCGCCGAGAGCTTCTCAAGTTCGTCGAGTTTGGCGCGGGTCGCGGGCGTCTCGGGGCCGGCGTCGTCGCGCAAGGCTTCGAGTTTGAGTTCGTTCAGGTACTCCTGGTGGCGGGCTTCCATCTTCTGCCCGGCGCGCCGGTCGATCGCATCGCCGACGGTTTTCTGCGCGACCAGATCCGCGAGGGCTTCTTCGACCTCGGCGATGGTGCGGCGCTGTTGCGCGCGGGTAGTCGTCTTCTCGACGGTCGGATCTTCGAAGACCAGCCGCGCGAGCGCGCAGATCCGGTCGGAAAGATTTTCCGAGCGCATCATCTTGAGGGCACCGACCTTGCCGGCCCGCAACACGACCTTCTCGGAGCCGATCACCCCGCCCAACAAATCGAAGAGCGCCGAGACGTACCGTGCCAACTCGTCTTCGACGCCGCGTTTGCGGCGTAGACGGGTCAGCGACGGGTTCTCGGCGCTCGCCGGCATTACAGAACCGAAGCGGAGTTTAAGCCGCGACGACGCTCAGCGTCGCTTTAGCGACGACGTTCTTGTGCAGTTTGATCTCGACCGGATACGATCCGAGCGCTTTGATCGAGGACATGATCTCGATCTTGTGGCGGTCGAGTGTGATCTCGAGTTCGCGCAGGATCGCGTCGGCCACGTCGGCGTTGGTCACCGCGCCGAAGAGCTTGCCATTGCCGCCGGCCTTCGCCGAGACGGCGATCTTGGCGGTTTCGAGGCGCTCGGCCAGGGCCTTGGCATCCGCCAAAGTCTGCGCTTCGCGCTTCTGCAGGGCGCGCTTCTGCGCGTCGAGCAGGGCCATCGCGCCCTTATTCGCTTCGACCGCGAGCTTGCGCGGCAGCAAAAAGTTATTGCCGTAGCCTTCGGCGACGTCGACCACGTCGCCGGCCTTACCGAGAGCCTTCACGTCGCTGAGGAGGACGAGTTTCATGTAGTGGTGGTTACTCCGAGACGAAAGGAAGGAACGCGATGATGCGAGCGCGCTTGACGGCGATCATCAGCATGCGCTGGTGCTTGGCACAGTTGCCCGAGATGCGGCGCGGAACGATCTTTCCGCGCTCGGAGACGTACCGCTTCAAGCGGTTCACGTCGCGATACGATACGTCGATAGCTTTGTCCGCGCAGAACTGACACGGCTTTTTCTTGACGCGCCGGTCTTTTGCCGGGCGCTTCTTACGGTCTGCCATTTTTAGTTTTCCTTATGAGCTAGGTGGTTGGCGGTCGCGTCGTACGAGGACGAAACCCTAGCCACGTTGCGCCGCCAATCGGCGCCACGACCGGCACATACCGGATTTGACATACGGCCGTCAGTATAGCGGCTCTCAGGCTCCGCCGCTACGTCCTACGTCCACATTCTACTCCGAACATATGTTCGACGGCAAGACCGGGCGCCCTCCCGTCGAACCGCACCAAGCATGCGAGCGATACTGCTGGGAGTTGCCCTCATCGCGACGGTTGTGCTCACGGCACGGCCTGCGCTTCACGCGGTCGCCACGGCGATCAACGGAAGTCCGTGCTCGGACGCAGCCCCGGTGCCGCCCGAGTTGACCCTGCCGGCGGTCGTCCCTCCGGGCGAACCGGTCGAGGTCGAAAAGCAGCTGCTCGGTTACCTTCAGTCGTATAAGTACCGCGACCTCGGCTGGTGCCACGATAAGGGCGTCCGGGATACCGGGCCCTATCTCGACGGCGTCTCCTACGGCGTCCACCCGGCCGTCCAGATCTGGTACTCGCCCGAGATGATCGAGTGGCTCCGCGGCGGCCGCAAAGGACTCCCCAAAGACGGCGCGGTCATGATCAAAGAGCAGTACGGCAATATGCCGGCCGTCTATTTCAAGGGCAAGCCCGAAGCGGATCTCCAGCCGACCGATTGGACGATCATGATCCGGCGGACGGGCGCCTCGCACGACGGCTGGTTCTGGGGCGAAGTCTACACCGGCATGTTCGGTGCGCCGATCTCGAAGACGGCCTATCCGAATGCCGGTTTCGGCATCTACTGTCTGCGCTGCCACGCTTCGGCCGAGCGCGCCCTGACGTTCGCGACGCTCGAGAACATCGCGGGCTTCCCGGGCACGCCGATCACCTATAAAGTCGACAACTCGTGGAAGCATCCGGCCGTCGCTCCGCAGACGCCGCCGGCGGTCGCAGCCGCGCTCGCAAGCGCCGCCGCCGTCGTCACGCCGCGCGCGCCGCTGGCGGTGCAGACGTTCCCGCCGGAACCGCTCGACACGTTCGTCGCACACGCGCATGTGCCGCACATGTTCCTGACCTCGGATCAATGCATGGGCTGCCACAGCTCCGCGCCCGGCAAACCGTGGGGGCCGCTCATGTCGGTCTCGCCGCCGCCCGGGCACAAAGGCGGACCGCTCAACGTCTCCGAGTACGGCGAATGGCGCTGGTCGCCGATGGCGCTGGCCGGCCGCGATCCGGTCTTCTTCGCACAGTTCGAAAGCGAACTTGCCTACCTCGATACGATCCATGACGCGAAAGCGAGTGCCGCGCTCAAGAAACAGGTGACCGGCATCTGCATGACCTGTCATGCGGCGATGGGCCAGCGTCAACTCGCGATCGACCGGCCGGGCGTGCCGTTCGAACCCTCGATGATCTTCGACGGCGATCCGTCGCACCCGGCGTTCCACTACGGCGGGCTCGCGCGCGACGGCATCAGCTGTTCGCTCTGTCACCACGCCGCGCAGTCGGTCACGCCGGCGGGCCAAGCCTCGCTGCCGTACTTCCTCAACAACAAGATCAACGGGACGTTCGATACGGGTCCGGCCGACAAACTCTACGGGCCGTTCAAGGATCTCGGTCTGATCACGTATCCGATGAACGAAGCGCTCGGCGCGAAGCCGCACTTCTCATCCTACGTGCAGAACCCGCGCATGTGCGGCAGTTGCCATACGATCAATCTGCCGGTCGTCGACAGCCCGCCGATCGGCGTCGCGATCCAGTCCCACGACCTCGAACAGGCGACCTATCTCGAGTGGCTCAACAGTTCGTTCCAGACCGAGTATGGCGCCGGACCGCACGCGCAGACCTGTCAGGCCTGTCACATGCCGGCCGGCGTGACCGACGAATCGCGCGGCATCGCGCTCGCGCACATCGTCTCCAAGATCGCGCTCGTCCAGGACGACTCGTATCCCGAGACCAGCAACATCGCTTCCAAGAAAGATCTGAACGTGCTGCTCCGCAAGAGCGGCTACGCACGTCATACCCTGGTCGGACTGAACGCCTTTCTACTCACGCTCTTCAAGCAGTATCCCGAAGTGATGGGCGTCCGCACGAACGACTACATGTCCGGTTCTACGACCGACCTCGATGACGCGATCAAACACATGATCCGTCAGGCGCAGAAGACGACCGCGACCGTGCACGTCGCGACCCGCGCGGCCGGTCCGGTGACGGTCGCCGACGTCGAAGTCGTCAACCTGACCGGCCACAAATTCCCGAGCGGGGTCGCGTTCCGGCGGGCGTTCCTCGACGTCGAGTTCTACGACAAGCGCGACCCGCAGGCGGCGCCGTTCTTCGTCTCCGGCGCGACCGACGATCGCGGACGAATCCTCGGCGGTAACGGTGCGCCGCTACCGAGCGAGTTCTTCGCGCGCGACGCGAACGGACGCGAACGCTATCAGGAGCATTTCGACGAAGTCCATCCGATCTCGAACCCGGACCAGGTCCAGATCTTCGAAGAGCTGACCCAGGATCGTCAGCACAACTTCACCTTCAGCTTCATCCGCCGCGATCACGAGTTCAAGGACAACCGCATCGAGCCGCTCGGGTTCACCCGAACCGGGCCGACGCCGACCCTGCCCGCCTACTTCCTCGAAGCGACCTATCCGAAGGGTGCGGCCGCACGCGATCCGCGCTACTTCGACGGACGCGGACATGCGATCGTGCGCTATCGGGTGATGCGCCCGGCGGGCATTCCGGCAAGCGCCGTCGGCGTTCGCGCGACGCTCTACTACGAATCGTGGGAGCCGGCATTCGTCGCGTTGCGCGCGAGCGGAACCGGAACGGCCGCCCAGCGGTTCGCGGCGCTGGTCGCGAACGTCGATCTACGCGGAACGCCGCTCCAGAACTGGAAGATCCGCATCGCGTCCGCGAATCATTAACACGACGACGATTCCGAATCCGGCCGTCAGCGCACCCGCTACCACCATCGCGATCGGCCAGCCGCGCATGAACGCGACCGCTTCGACGGCATTGCCCGGGATCGACCCGAGCAACGCCACCCCGAAGACGCCGAAGAGCGCGCGCACGAGCGCTTGGGTCGCCGACGCGAAGCCTTCGTCCTTGCTCGGCACGGCCTCCATGCCGAGCGCCGTACCGGGCGTGACGATCAGCCCCCAGCCGATGCCGGCCACGCCGAGCGCGCCCGCGACCTGCCAGCCGTGGGTAGCGGGCGTCATCGTCGCGAGCCAACCCATCGCGACCAGCGTGATCATGAAGCTGATCGCGGCCGTCTGAACCATCCCGAAGCGCCGCGCGAACCAGACGCTTGCGATATTCGCGGCGAAGAACGTGGCGTTACACGGGAGCAAGAAGATTCCCGAGAGGAACGGCCCGTCGTGCCGGATCTCCTGTAAGAAGACGGCGCAGAGCAAGAAGAGCCCGTACCAGGCGAAGTTGACGATACCCAGGATGACGAGCGAGACGTTGAACTTGCGGTGTTTGAAATATCGGATGTGGATCATCGGATGGGGGCTGCGCGCTTCGTAGGCGACCACACCCCAGAGCGCGGCCCCGCCCAGAGCGAACGCCGCTGCGATCGGGAGTGACAACCAGCCCTGGGCGTCGCCGTCGATCAACGCATACGAGAGCAGCACGAAGCCCGAGATCGAGAGCGCCTGCCCCCAGTAATCGAACGGCTTGCCGTTTTCGATCGCCTCGACGCGCGGATCCAACGCCAGCAACACCAGGACGACGATCCCGAGCAACGCCGACATCCAGAAGACGCCGGGCCACGAATACTCGGCGACGATCGCGCCGCCGATCACGGGCGCGAGGCCACCGGCGATCCCGCCCCACATGCCGATCCGCTTGATCGTCGGGCCGTCGTCGGAACCGTGCGGCAACAGCGAGATCAGCATCGCGGGCGGGAGCGCGATCAACGCCGCGCTG
>JBBRTL010000072.1:0-12462 GCA_038244445.1 Vulcanimicrobiales bacterium | reverse complement strand
GGCTGGCCCGCGGCGGTCGCGCTGACGGCGGCACCCGAGACCATTCCCGACATCACGCGCACCGCGCTTGAGCCGTTCTCCGTCTACGAGCGTGTCGCCGCAGATCGGGTCGCGGCCTTCCGATCGCTCGGCGCGTTCGTCGAGAACGACGACGGTTCGGTCGCACTCCAACCGATCGTACGCGCCCAGCTGCTCGAAGCGATGAAACGGCGCGCAGATGGTTCGCTCGAACGCGCGCATCTCGGCGCTGGCGCGGACGAAGAGCGCGCCGGTCGGTTCGCGGCCGCTCTCTACCACTACGAAGCGGCCGCGTCGGACCGGGAGACGTTCGCGTTCCTCCAGCGCAACGTTATGCAGCTCGCGCACTCGGGCGAACTCGCGCGCATCGGCTCGCTGGCGCGCGGCGCGCGATCCGACCGAGCCGCCGACGACGCTCTGATCGCCTACGTCCGCGCGCTGATCGAGCACGCGAGCGGCGACGCGCGTGCCGGCGAACATTTCGCGCTGGCGGCCGAGGCCGGCGAGACGGGCGGCGCGCCTGGAGTCGCCTTGCTCGCGCGTCTGCGCGCCTATGAGTTCGAACTTGCGCACGGCCGTAGCCTGGAACCCGAGGCGCTCGCGAGCGTTCGCGAACGAGCCGGACGAGTCGGCACCGGCCCCGCCACCGCCGCCGCCGTCCTCGAAGGCTGGAATCACGCGATCCGTGGCGAGTTCGCCGAAACGCTCGTCGTGCTCGAACCGTACGACGCACCGGCGACGACCCGCGAAGGCTCCGGCATCGAGATCGCACGCGCGTATGCCGAGACCTCGCTCGGCGCGATCGAACGCGCACGCCGGCGGATGGACGGACTGATCGCAACGCTCGAAACCTCGGAGCAGTTCGTCCTTCACGTCCAGGCACTGATCTGGTACGCGCGCTTCGCGCTGCTCTGGGGCGAGACCGCGATCGCGCTCGACTACGCGAACGAAGCGCATCGCCGTGCCCAGGGGTTCGATGCAGAGACGGAGTCGGCCGCGCTCTACGCAGCGCTCGCCGAAGCGAGTGCGCACGCAGGCGAGACCGATGCGGCATTGCGCTGGGCGCACGAACTCCGCCGCCACGCCGAGACCGCGTGGTACGCGCTCGACGCGCGCCGGTTCTCCGCGATCGCCGACCAGCAGACGGCGCGCGCACTCTTCGCCCGCGGCGACGCCGCCGGTGCGCGCGTGGTCGCCGATGCCGGCGCGAACGATCCGTCGATTCGACCGGCGACCCGGGCCGCGCTGCTCGCCGATTCGGCGGCGTACGCATGCGTCGCCAACGATCGCACCGCGCCCGACGCGATCCTCCGTGCGCGCGAAACACTCGCGGCGGCGCAGCCGCTCGACGCGGTCGATGGCGTCGCGATTGCCGCCGCCGCCGCGCTACTGGATGCCCTAGTCGTCGCGGGCGGCGGTGGGCCGACCGACGCCGACGATCGCGCCCTCGGCGCGTACGCCACTCTCGCGCGCGCCCGCGATGGGAGCGTCCGGCTCCCGACCGCGGCCGTTGCGTTGCGCGACCCGCCGGCGTTTGCGAGCGCGCTCGATCTGTTCACCGCGCGCGGTCCGCGCTTCGAAGCTCGCGTGCTCGTCGCGCTCGCGCGAGCGCCCCAACCGCAGGCCGGCTCGGCCGCGCGCGCGACGCTCCAAGAGCCGCTCACCGAACGCGAGTCCCAAGTGCTCGAACTGCTGGTCGAAGGCCTCACCAATCGCGAGATCGGCGAACGCCTGATCCTCGGGACGCGCACCGTCGAGACCCACGTCGAGCGGGTCCTCGGCAAGCTCGGAGTCGGCTCGCGCACCCGCGCGATCGCCGCGGCGCTCCGGCTCGGCCTCGTCGTTCCGTAGTTCTACGGATGCTCCGATGCTTGTCGGGCGGCTAGGATCGGAGCATGGAACATCAACGGTCGCCTTCGATCACAACTGGATCGCGCCGGCCCAACGTATCGCACTCGGTCTGCTCGTCGGAGCGGGCTTGATCGTGTACGCGCAGATCCTCGCGCGGCGTGACGTTCGCGACCCTGCGCAGCTCGCCCCCGTCGAGCTAAGGCTGCGCCGACGCGGTGAACGTGGCATCCGGCAGCGACGCGGGCGTGCGGACGTCGCGATCGTGAAAGCGGACGTGCGCCCAGCCGACGCGATCGCCGTTCTCCTTCGCACCGACGTCGAGATACCCGTCGCGTACGAGATAATACCCGTTCACGGTTCCGAACTGCAGATCTACGTACCCGTCGAACCGATCGACGCCCTCGGTCCCGCTGACGGCGAAGCGCACCATGCAGATACGCCCGTCGACCGCATCGATCAGAACACGCTCGAGCGGATGTTTCTGCACGTCGCGCAACGCGTGGAGCGCGAGCAGGCGACCCGGATCGCTACCACACCAAGCAATGCCGGCATCCTCGACCTTGTACGCGTTCGGATCGAAGGCATAGACGGTCGCGATCGTCGCCGGCTCCTTGTCCGGCGTTGCACTCGCGCTCGGCGCCGGCGTTGCATCGCGTTCGAGCGTCGCCAGCAGGCCGCGCCGCAGCCAGATCGAGACGCCGTTCCAGGTCGGGTCGAAGAGCGCGATGCTGGTCACGGCCGGCGTTGGCGTCGGCGAGTCCGTCCGGATCGATGCCAGGCCGTCACTCGAGCGATAGTCGACGTACCAAGACTTCCGGTCATAGAGTCCCGCGCCCATGACGATGCGCGGCTTGATCCGTCCGCCGTAGAGATACGAGAGGGCGATAGTCGCGTCGCCTGCGTCGAGATCGGTGCGATAGGTGACGTAGGCCGGAACGGGCAGCGCGCGCATGGTCTGCAACGCCGCCCGGTAGGCGTCGTTGGGCGAGGCCAGCTGCGCGGCCAGCGCGCCGAGGATGAGGAGGCTTCGAATCAAGTCCCGACCGTTCGACTATGGGACGAGGATAACTTTTCCGATCGCCGCCCGGCTCTCAAGATACCGATGCGCGTCCGCGCCGCGAGCCAACGGGAACCGCTCGGCGACGCGCACGCGCAAGCCGCCTTCGCGGACCCAGCCGAAGAGCGCCTGCGCGCGAGAGACGCGATCCTCGTTCGTGCGCAGGACGTTCCACAGGTCGCCGCCCGAGAGCGTGAGGGATCGATCCATCAGCAGGCGCGGGTCGACCGGCTTCGGGTCGCCGCCCGCCATCCCGTAGAACACTACGTGTCCGCCGGTGCGCGCCGCGACGAGGCTTTGCTCGAGCGTCGCGCCGACCGAATCGTAGACCACGTCCGCGTCGCCCGCGCGTTCGACCCAGTCGTCGTCATAGCCGAGCGCTTGGTCAGCGCCCGCCTCCAAGACCGCCGCGCGCTTCTCCGGCGAGGACGCAAGACCCGTCACGTGGGCGCCCCGCATCTTCGCGATCTGCACGAGCAGCAGACCGACCCCGCCCGCGGCCGCATGGATCAGTACGCGCTCGCCCGAGCGTACGGCGTGCGTATCGTTGGTGAGAAAGTATGCCGTCAAGCCCTGCAGTAACAGCGCCGCTGCGATCTCGTCGGAGATGTCGTCGGGTAACGGGATCAGCTTCTCGTGCGGCACTGCAACCAACTCGGCGTTGGCGTACGGGCTATCGGCGAACGCCACGCGCTTGCCGGTCGCGGCGATCGTGCCGGCCGCTTCGTAGCCCGCGATGTACGGCGAAGCGCCGGCGAGATGATAGTTCCCGCGCCGGCGATAGACATCCGCAAAGTTCAATCCGATCGCGGAGGTCCGGACGAGCACGTCGCCCACGGACGGTCGCGGATCCGGTACCGCGCCGTACTGCAGAACCTCCGGCGCGCCGAATCGCTCGAAGTAGAGCGCGTTCACCTCAGCGCTGCTGGGTGAACCCGTACGAGTCGCAGCCTGAGATCAATAGCGTGACGCCCGAACCGCCGCGATTCCAGCGAGACGTGTGCGTCTTGCCGCAGACCGTGATGCGGAACTCGTAGTTGTCCGCGTTTTCGAGCGCGTAGGAACGCGTGCTCTCGCGCGGCACGGTCACCGACATGCGGATGGTCTGGTTCTGCGGCGCGTAGGCGATAATCGACGCGGCCTCCGATTTGGTCTCGATCTTGATCGAGTATTGGCCGGCGGCGAGGCTCGGGGCGGCCGAGATCGCAGTACATAGAAGTGCGGCGGCGAGCGCGAAGGTGATCGTCTTCTTCATGATTACTCCGGCTTGAACGAGAAGCTGTTGCAGCCTTGAACGGTGATCCTCGTCTGAGAACCTCGAGCCGAGAACGTTCGCCCTCGTCTCGGAAGTTCCCGATGGGTCGCCTAGTCGAGCGTCTCTTCGGCGGCGGATTCGTCGAGAACGCGTTGGATCGCGCTCTCGATTCGGTCGAAGCCCTTGCCGCCGGCCTGGAAGTGCCGGAGTTCGTGTTTGCGGTTGAACACGTAGAACGCCGGGACGAACTCGTTCTCGAACCGCCCGACGATCGCGTGATCGTTGTCGATCGCGACCGGCTGGGTGAGATGCATGTTCTCGATCGCATCCTTGGTGACCGCGGCGACGTCGAGTTCCGCCTCCGAACGCGGCTGATGCACCGCGACGAACGCGACGCCGTGCGGCGCGAACTTGTCGCGCCAGGCGGCGACCTGGTCGGCCGTATCGTGACAGATGTAGCACGACTGCGACCAGAACGAGACGACCAGCGGAAAGCCGCGCAGTTCCTCGATCTTCGGCTCGCCGTTGAGCCACGTCCCGACGCCGTCCAGCGCCGGGAGCGGCGTGCGCATACGCAATCCCATTCCTAGCCCTTGGTCAGAAGCGCTTTGCCGGGCTTCCATTCGGCCGGGCAGAGGCCGCCGGTCTGGAGGGCCTGCAGAACGCGGATGGTTTCGTCGACGCTGCGGCCGACGTTGTCGTCGGTCACGACCGCGTATTTGAGCACGCCATCCGGATCGATGATGAACAGGCCGCGCTGCGCCACACCACTGGCTTCATCGAGCACGCCGTACGCGCGGGCCGTCTCTTTGGTGAAGTCGGCCGCGAGCGGATACTTGGTGCCGGCGATACCGTTCTTCTCTTTGGGCGTGTTCAACCACGCCCAGTGACTATGCACCGAGTCGGTCGAAGCGCCGAGCACGTCGGCACCGATGCCGGTGAAATCGCCCAGGCGATCGGAGAGCGCCGTGATCTCGGTCGGGCAGACGAACGTGAAGTCGAGCGGATAGAAGAAAAAGACCAGCCATTTGCCTTTGTAATCCGCGAGCGAAATTTCCGCGCCGAGATTCGAGGCGCCGGTCGCGCCCTTGGTGCTCGGCAGTTTGAAATCGGGAGCCGGTTTTCCAACCTGAGCCAACATCAGTAGGGTTCTCTTTCTAATCAGTTTGCGTTTGAAGAAGAAGTTGCTTCGCGAGTATACCCCGTTTGCCGCCAAAGTGAAAACGACTTTCATAACAGAAGACGCCTCGACATTACTTTATGTCGTGTATAGTTGACATATAGACGCTTTTAGCGTACATTGATGGCATGAAGTCGCCAAACCCCACCGTCGCTGCTAACCGCAAGTATGTGCTCGAAATCGTGATCTGTATGGTCGTCTATATGGCCGTCCTGATCCCGGCGATCTGGCTGCTCAACCGCGGCCTCGAGGGGCCGCTCAAGTTCGTGGTCGCGATCGCTCCCGCCGTGCCGGTCTTCTTCGTCTTCGTCGCGGTGCTCAAGTACTTCGGGCGGACCGACGAGTTCGAACGACGGGTGCTCCTCGAATCGCTCGGCATCGCGGGCGTCATCACCGCATTGCTCGCCGCCACCTACGGCTTCCTCGAAAACGCCGGGCTGCCGCATCTCTCCGCTTGGTGGACCTGGGCGACGTTCATGGGCGCGTGGCTGATCGGTCGCCTGATCGTCTCGCGGTACTACAACACATGACGAATCGCATACGCGTCCTGCGCGCGGAGTACGACTGGTCGCAGGCCGAGGTCGCCGACAAGCTCGGCGTCGCGCGCCAGACCGTGGTCGCCCTCGAAGGCGGCAAGTACGCACCGAGTCTTCCGCTCGCGTTCAAGATCAGCAAACTGTTCGGGAAGCCCGTCGAAGAGATCTTCGACGCGGAGTCCGCCACCTAAACCCACCGACAACCAAGGAGCTTCCCATCATGGTCTTCGCCCAACGCGCGATCGTTGCGCTCACTCTCGCTCTTTTCGCCGCAACTCCCGCCGCCGCGGCCGTTCCGCCCCCGCTCCCGACCGCAAGTGCGACCTACGACGTCGGGTCGCTGCACGTGCAACAGTTCGGTAGCGGATCGCAAGCCGTCATCTTCATCCCCGGCCTCACGTGTGGGCCGTGGGAGTGGAGCGGCGACATCGAGCGCCTCTCCTCGAAGTACACCGTCTATGCGCTGACGTTGCCCGGCTTCGACGGACAACCGTCGGTCGCGGCGCCGCTCTTCCCGCGCGTGACGGCGGACTTCTGGACGTTGCTCGACCAGAAGCACATCGTTAAACCGTTCGTGATCGGCCACAGTCTCGGCGGCACCACCGGGTTCATGCTCGCAACGCAACATCCGGAACGACTGCGCGGCGTGATCGCGCTCGACGGACTGCCCATCTACCCGACCGACATCTTCAGCACGCCCGACAAGATCGCGGCAATGGCCGATGCGGCCGCCGCGAAGATGGCCGCGATTCCGCAGGCCGACTTCGCCGCCTACGAACAGACCGGCTCGCTTCCGTATCTCGTCACCGCACCGAGCGACGTCGCCGCGATCGCGCCGCTCGCCGGTAAGAGCGATCCGAAAGCGGCCGCGCAATGGTTCAAAGAAGATATCGAACTCGACCTTCGCCCCGACCTCGCCAAAGCGACCGTTCCGATCGTACTGCTCGCGCCCTACGATGCGACCCTCGAAGGCAAGTACGTACCGACGGCCGATGCCAAGAAAGCGTTCTACGCCGGCATCATCAAGAACGCGCCACAAGCCTCGGTCGTGGTGATCCCGGATTCGCGGCACTTCGCGATGTACGATCAACCCAAAGCGACCTCGGACGCGATCGACGCGTTCCTCGCCGCTCACTAGTGAAACGCTAGTGCTGGAAGTTCACGCGATCTGTGGTGCAGAGATCGACATCTTTGATCACGATCGCGTGGGCGTCGCGATAGCCGGCCTGCAGGTCGGCGGTGCATTCGGCCGGGTCGACCGAGATGGAGATCTCGCGGCCCTCGCTCACGTCGATCACCTGGTCGAACGGAAGGACGTCGGCACTCCAGACGGGTGGCGTCGCGTCGTGGCCGAATCGTAGCGCGAAGATTGCTTCGTTCCCCTGATTGACGACCAGGATCGTGTGGGTCCGCAGGTCGGCCGCGCGCGAACCCGCGCAGAGCAGGACCAGAGCGGCGACGATGACGGCGAACGGGCGAAGGCGCGGCATGGCGGACTCCCATTCGCCGTGCCGAAGCGTGAGCCTATGGATACGCGCGACCCCCAGACTGCCGCCGCAAGCCACGACAGCGATTCGCCGCCGGCCCTGATCGAGTTCATGTCCTCGGGCTGGACGAAGGCGGCGCCGGCGACCGTCGCACACCCGCAACTCGCGCGCCATCGCGCCCGCCGCGACGCACTCTCGCGCGCATTCCCGGGCGAGCATCTGGTGATTCCAGCCGGCGGCGAGCAGACGCGGGCCAACGATACGAACTTTCGCTACCGCCCGTCGAGCGATATCGCCTATCTGCTCGGCGACGGCGAACCCGGCGGCCTGCTCGTGCTCGAGCCGGACGGCAACTCGCACCGTAGCCTGCTCTTCGTGCCGCCGCACAATCGCGGCGAAGCGGCCTTCTTCACCGATCGCGTGCACGGGGAACTCTGGGTCGGACGTCATCGCGGCATCGACGAGAGCCGCGCCTACTACGGCGTCGACGCTTGCCGGGGGATCGGCGAGATCGATGCGTATCTCGCGGATCTGCGCGCGACCGGCCACACCACTCGCGCGCTTCCCGACGACGCAGAACTCGCGACCCACCTCTCCGAGACGCGCATGATCAAGGACGATTACGAACTCGCCGAACTGCGTAAGGCGGTCGAGATCACCAAGCGCGGGTTCGAAGACGTGATCCGCATTTTGCCGCGTGCACGGACCGAACGCGAGATCGAGGCGGCCTTCTGGCGCCGCGCGCGGATCGAAGCCAACGATGTCGGCTATCTGACGATCGCCGCCTCCGGACACCACGCCTGTACGCTGCATTGGACGCGCAATAACGGCACACTCGACAAGAGCGCGCTGCTACTACTCGACGCCGGCGTCGAGTGCGACTCGCTCTATACCGCCGACGTCACCCGTACGCTACCGCTCTCGGGAACATTCTCGCACGAACAGCGCGCCGTCTACGATATCGTCTACGAGGCACAGCGCGTCGCGATCGATGCGGTCTCACCGGGCAACGACTTCCTCGAACCGAACCGTCGGGCGATGCGCGTGTTGGCCGAAGGGCTGATCGATCTCGGCGTGTTGAAATGCTCGCTCGACGAGGCGCTCGATCCGGAAAAGCAGTATTACCGGCGCTACACGCTGCACAACGTCAGCCACATGCTCGGCATCGACGTGCACGACTGCGCGAAGGCGCGGGCCGAGACGTATCGCTACGGCAGGCTGCACGAGGGCATGGTCCTGACGGTCGAGCCGGGGCTCTACTTCCAGCCGGACGACGAGACCGTTCCGGTAGCCTTACGCGGCATCGGCGCGCGCATCGAGGACGATATCGCCGTCACCGCGACCGGACGCGAGAACTTCTCGGCGATCCTTCCGTCCCGCAGCGATGCGGTCGAGCGATGGATCGCCGAGGTGTGGTCCCGGTAAGGTAGCTCGATCTACTGGGTGGCCGGTGGCCCGGCGTACGGGTTGGGTGCGTGCCCCATCGCCGGTTGCGCGGCTTGGAGCGCCGCCAACTGATCCTCGATCGGCCAGCGCCCGAAGGCAAGCATCAAGAGCGGAATGAGTGCCCCGACGCCCGGAATCAGGACGAGGAAGGCGAGAGCCCCATTGAAGCCGGCTCTGCTCAGGATCCTCCAGAATATCCAAATGGTCACCGCCACAATGGCGAGGACGACCAGGACATAGACTAGGAAAAATGCGCCGAGAAACGCGGTTGCGGCCCCGTCGCTGCTAGAACCATCCACGATTGCATACCTCCGTGACGAACGAAGCAGTTTCAAAGGAACCCGTGCGCGGCGCTTCCTAATACATCCTGCGACCACGGGAGGCGCTTTCGGCCCATGTCCTATCGTATCGAACCGACCGACGCGCTCGTCGTCGTCGATCCGCAGAACGATTTTCTGCCGGGCGGACCGCTTGCGGTCGCCCAAGGTCTCCGGATCTTCGAGCCGATCAACCGGATCGCGCCCCACTTCGTGCACGTGGTGGCGTCGCGTGATTGGCACCCGATCGACCATGCCTATTTCGAGGCCAACGGCGGGCCGTGGCCGTATCATTGCCTGGCGAACACTCCCGGCGCGGCCTTCTCCGATCTGCTCCATCTCGAACATATCGACGCGATCGTGAACAAGGGCACCGATCCGCGGACCGACGGCTACTCGGCCTTCGCCGGCACCAAGCTCGAAGAGGCCCTCCGCGCGCTCGGTATCACCCGCATCTTCATCGCCGGCCTCGCGACCGACTACTGCGTCAAGATGACCTCGATCGAGGCGGCCGTCCATGGGTTCGAAGCGATCGTGCTGACCGACGCGATCGCCGCCGTCAACGTCGAGCCCGACGACGAATCGGATGCGCTCGAAGCGATGCGCTTGTGCGGAGTCCGGTTCGCCACCACCCGGGACCTGGACTGGGATAGCGCCGCATGAGCGAGGCGGTCTACAGAGACCAAGTCCTCGAAGTGGAGCCGACCGGCATCGAGCCGGTCGCGGACGCGCAGCGCCACGGCGTGCCGATCCACCTCTTCGGCGTCTGGTTCTCGGCCAACGCCGAGATCGCGACCTGGATGGTCGGCCTCGTGATCGCGGCCTTCTACGGCACCGACCTCAAGAGCGCGATCGTCGGCATCACGATCGGCAACGTCGTCGGCTTCGGCCTGCTCGGCGTACTCTCGATCCTCGGGCCGAAGTACGGTTCGCCGCAGATGGTCGTCTCGCGTCTGGCCTTCGGTCGGCGCGGCAACTTCCTCCCGGCATTCTTTGCCTTCGTGGCCGGGATCGGCTGGTTCGCGATCAACACGATCTTCGGCGCGTACGCGCTCGAATCGATCACCGGCCTCAACTACTTCATCAGCCTCGGGTTGATGTTGCTGCTGCAGATCGTGCTGGCGATCTACGGCTACAACCTGATCCACGTCTTCGAGCGCGTCTCGATGTGGCTGCTCGCGGCCGGCTTCACCTTGCTCCTGATCGTCACGTTCCAACACGCGAACTTCGCAGCGCCGTTCAACGCGCACGCGCCGATCGCGCTCGGCGGCGCGTTCGCCGGCTTCATCATGGCGACGGCGCTCGCGTTCTCGTACGCGACCGGATGGATCCCGGCGGCCGCCGACTACTCGCGCTACTTGCCGAAGTCGAGCGACCCGCGCGCGGTCGCGTGGTACGCGTTCCTGGGTTGCGCGGTGCCGTGCATCGTGCTCGAGATCCTCGGAGCGGCGACCGTGAGCGCGCTACCCCAGGTGGACTTCTCGACCAAGCTCCCGACCGATGCGATCTCGATCCTGCTCGGCTCCGGCGTCGTCGCGAAACTCGTGCTCGCGACCGTAGTACTAGGAACCTTGACGGCCAACTGCATGAACCTCTACTCGGGCGCGCTCGCCGCGCTCGTCGCCTTCAATGTCGACGTGAAACGTTGGATCGCCGCGCTCGCGGTCGGCGTGGCCGGCGCGTTGATCTCGACCGGCGGCGGACATCCGGAGCAGATGGCCGATGCGTACAGCAACTTCTTGCTAGTCCTCGGCTATTGGGCTTCGCCGTGGGCGGCGGTCCTGCTGGTCGACTGGTGGCAGCGCGGTTCGCGGTTCGGCGACGTCTTGAACCAGCCGAACTGGCGCCCCGGAATCGTCGCCTGGATCGTAGGCCTGGTCGCGTCGGTTCCATTCTGGAACCAACTGCTCTACACCGGACCGTTCGCAAAGGCGTATCCCCAGTTCGGCGATCTCTCGTACTACGTCGGTTTCATGGTCGCCGGCCTCGCAATGCTCGTGCTCGTACGCGCCAAACGTACCGCACCACTCACCACCGAAGGATAGTATGTTAACTGTCGACCACGTGCGCAAGGAGTTCGGCAAGGTCCGGGCCGTCGGCGACGTCAGCTTCGAGATCCCGACCGGCATCACGTTCGGCCTACTCGGCCCGAACGGCGCCGGCAAGACCACCACGATGCGGATGATCCTCGGCATCCTCACGCCCGACCGCGGCAGCGTCACCTGGAACGGCCGATCGGTCGACGGCACGATGCGCCGGCGCTTCGGTTATCTGCCCGAAGAGCGCGGGCTCTACGGCAAGATGAAGGTCCGCGAGCAGATCTCGTTCTTCGGCCGCCTGCACGGCATGGTCGAACCGGAGATCAGCACCCAGACCGGCGCCTGGATCGAGCGCCTCGGCATCGGAGAGTACGCGGATCGACCGTGCTCCGAACTCTCGAAGGGCAACCAGCAGAAGGTCCAGGTCGCATGTGCGGCCGTCCACCGACCGGAGTTCCTGATCCTCGACGAGCCGTTCTCGGGGCTCGATCCGGTCAATGCCGACATGCTCCTCGCGATCTTCAACGATCTCAAGGCGGCCGGCACGACGCTCGTACTCTCCTCGCATCAGATGTGGCAGCTCGAAGCGCTCTGCGAACGCTTCTGCATCATCACGCAAGGCGAGAATCGCGCGTCGGGGACGCTCGCCGACCTGCGCGCCGCTTGGGCGACGCGCGTTCTCCGCGTCGCGCCCGGTAGCCCGGCGGTTCGCGCGGTGCTCGACAAAGTCCCCGGCGCATCGTTCGTCACGACCGATCGCGACTCGGTCGACTACTCGGTCCCGGTCTCGACCGACTACTCGGGCGTATTGAAGGCGCTCGTCGATACCGATGCGATCGTTCGCTTCGACGCGATCGAGCCGTCGCTGCACGACATCTACATCAAGACCATCGGCGAGGCGGCCTAACGTGAACGAGTTCGTCGTCGTCTATTCAGCCGAACTGATGCGTCGCGTCAAGTCGCGTCCGTTCCAGATCGGTCTGTTCATCGGGATCATCGGGATCGTCGCGTTCATGAAGATGCCCAGTTTCATCGGCGGTGCTTTTAGCGGCAACGATACGCGGATCGTCATCGCCGGCGAGCCCGCGCTGACGGCTCGCGCGAAAGCCGTCCTGGCCGCCGACTACAAGGTCGTGGCCGTTACGAGCGAGACGACCGTGCCCGACGCCGCGACGTTGAAGGCGCGCAACGTCGACGCTTGGGTCGCTCTCGTCAACGCGAAGACGCTCCACGTGACCGTCTACGCGAAGGATCCCGGCAAGGGCTGGAACTCTAT
>JBBRTL010000071.1:0-12659 GCA_038244445.1 Vulcanimicrobiales bacterium | reverse complement strand
GAGGGCGAAGACGCCCCCCGGTGAGGAGGCTAGGGCGTACGACTTGCCGGGAAAGAAGACGGTGCGCGCGTCCGTATTGCTATACCGAATTGACCCATCCGAAACCAGGAGAAAGTAGCCTCCGGGATCGATCTCACTACCGCCGATGGTATGGGTGGTCGGGTCGAGCGAGCCGAGCACCGCGACGCCCGCGCCCGGGACTCTCGACCAGGTTCCGGCCACGTTATGCCAGACGCCCTTATCGGGGAGACTGCCGGAGTTCGAAACGACGTAGATCGAGTTATCCGATGCGGCCGTGATCGAGGTCGCCCCGCCGCCGAGCGGCGTCCAGGTTCCGGCCGAGTACGAGTAGATGCCGCCGCCCGCGTTGACCGCCCAGAGCGTCCCGTTCGGCGCGACGGCGATGTATGCGGCCAGGCCCGAGATGTTCGTCCATACGCCGGCGCTGAGATGCCAGATGTTCTTATCCGGTCCGGCAGGCAGGTCGGAAAGAACCCAGATGCTACCGTCGGCCGCCGCCGCGACGCCGGTGGCAGTACCCGGAAGCTGCCGCCAAGCCTGAGGGACAATCGCGGTCGCGGTGCGACGCGTGATCATAGCGCTCGACGGAAGGATCGCGGTATGCGCCATCGGAGCAGGTTTGATCAGAGCGGGGGAGATGCTCTCGGGCATCGGCAGAGCCGGTTGCGAAAATTGCGGCGCCCGCGTCGGCGTCATCCCACTTCCAGCGCAGGCTGCAAGGCCCAGGAGCGCGGCTGCCGAGCCCACGCGCAAAACTCTAGCGACCATCAGACGTCCCCGTATCATAGATGACCTCTTCCCGCGCGAGACGGGGGCACCTCCGCTCGGAAAGCGTTACGGAGCGGCCGTTTCGACCACGTGCGAGCCGCCCTCCATCAAGCGATGAACGCTCGCGCGGAAAAGCTCCACGTCACCCGTGGTCACGTACCGGGTGTGCCCGGTGCCGGACGCTATCGAGCGCGCCGCGACCAGCGCGGCCGCGCGACCGGCTTGTTCGAAAGCGGGGTCGATGCGAGCGACGCCCTCGCCGAGGGCGCGCGCGAAGTGCGCGTCCAGAACGGGATAATGCGTGCACGCAAGGATGACCGCATCCAGATCGCGCGGCAGGCGCGCACAGACCTCGGCGACGGCTGCGGCGGGAACCTCGCCCTCGATCGCGCCGGCCTCGACCAGCGGCACGAGCGCGGGTGCCGCGACTTCGTCAACGCGGACCGACGGAGCGATCGCACGGATTTTCTTCGTATACGCGCCGGTCCGCACGGTTGCAGCGGTCGCGAGGATGCCGATCCGCGCGTAGCCCGCGTCGCGGACCGCGATGGCGGCCGATTCGATCAGATCCAGAATCGGAGCGCGTAGCGGCGGATAGCCGTACTCGGCGGCGATCGCACACGAGGTGTTGCACGCCATCACGATCGCGTCGGCACCCTGCTCGTCGAGCCAGCGCACGTTCTGCACGAGCAGACGGTGAAGATCGTCCGGCGCGCGATCGCCGTAGGGCACGTGGGCTTGATCGGCAAGGAAGAGCAGCGCATGATTCGGCAGCAGTTCGCGCACGCGCCTAACGACGGTCAGACCGCCCAATCCCGAGTCGAAGAGGCCCAGCATTATTGGTTCGCGGCTGAGCCGGCGGCCGGCGGCGCGCCGGCGTAACTGGCGATGCCGTCCGCGACCGAGAGCGCGAGCTTCTGGCGCCACTCCGGCGACGTCAGTTTGGCCAGATCGTCCGGGTTGGAGAGGAATGCGGTCTCGACCAGTACCGCGGGCATATTGGCATGCAAAGTGACGTAGAGCTTGCTCTTGACGATCCCATCATCGCGCGTGCCGAGGCGCGCGGCGGCGCTGGCTTGCACGGCCTGCGCGAGCGGCACGTCACCCGGTTTCGAGTAATACGTAGTCGTGCCGCGCGGACCGGCATTGACGAAGCTGTTGACGTGGATCGAGATCAGCAAGCGTGCGCCACCGTTGTTCGCGATGTCGTCGCGCGCCTGGAGTTCTTCATGGGCGGAGTCGTTGGGCTTATACACGTCGACGTCTGTCGTGCGCGTCATCACCACTTGCCAGCCGCGCGAGGTCAGGATATCGCGCAGGCGCCTGGCCATGTCTAGCGTCAGGTTCGCCTCGCGCTGGTCGCCGCGTACGGCGCCCGGATCGCTCCCGCCATGTCCGGGATCGATCGCGATCAGGCGCGGATTTGTCGCGACGTAGCCCGAGCGCGGCGCGAACTTCCATGCATCGCTCCCGCCGGGGCTGGGCGCGACCGCGACCGCGACGCCCGCTGCGTTACCGAGCGTTCCGGTACCCGAACGTGCGAGGTCGTCGCCGGCATCGTCTGCGTAGACCGAGATCTTCACGCCGTCGCTGCTCGGCTGGACGTCCACGCGCTTCTGGCCGGCGAGCGAGAGCGCCACGCGTACGGTGGTCGCATCGGTTTGACGCACGCGCACCGACGTGACCGGATCGGTCCCGTCGATGTCGGCTATGCCCGGCGCGAGCGACGCGCCGTGGATGTCGATCCAAAAGCGATTGTCCGGATCGCGCAGGCGATGCCAGTCGTAGGTCGCGTCGCCGGCGACGGCGATGTCGCCCGAGTAGCCGTTCGGACCGGCATGCGCGTCGATACCGGTCACGGCGGTGGCGCCCGTCGGCGCGGGCGTCGTCTGCGCGGCCGGCTCCGCCGACGGAGACTCGGCCGGCGCGGGCGTCTCGTCCGCGACCGTCTCGGGCGAGGGCAGTCCGCCACCGATGGCAAGTGCGAAACCGTTGCGATCGTCGGTCTGGAGCGTGCCGTGCGAGGTCCCCGGCGCAAGCGCGATCGTGACGGTCGTCACCGGCGCGCGCGTCGTGCCGGACTGCACGAACGTGATCGCGCGAATGCCGGCGGCCCGGATGGCGCGCGAACGGTCCAAGGTCGTCCCGACGCCTTCGAAGGCGTAGACCAGTTGGGTCGCCGACTCCGAGACGACGCGAGCGCGCAGCGGGATGCCGGCGCGCGCGACGATCGTCGATCCGGAGGCACCGCCACGCACGTCGAAAGTCGCGAGTTGGGGTTGGATGACGATCGCGTCGCCGTCGCGTTTCGGGGCGAGATAGAGCGCGCTCATCAACTCGTCGAACGGCACGTAGACCGTACCGCCGGATTCGTACGGAGCGAAGGGCGCCTCGGCGCTGCGCGGACCGACGTCGTAGCGGGCGTCGCCAACCGCGAAACTGATGATGGAGGGCTCCGCGGTCGTGAAGAGCACGTAGCGCTCGCCCGGATTCCAGGTCAGGGACGCGCCGATCGCGTGGAGCAACCGTTGCAGGCCGGGATCGCGGACCGAGATCGCGAGCTTTCCGCCGACCGTCGCGACGTGCGCGACGGCAAGCGCCTTCCCCTCAAAAACGAAGGCAGGCTTGGAATCCGCTCGCGCACCCCCGATGCTCGCCAGCACCAGCAACGCCGCGAAGGCGAGGCTAAAAGTCCGCGCGGTGAAGCGGTTGATCCAGCTCAAGATGTCCCCCGGGGAGCGAATCGAGTCTCTGCCCATCGACCAACACCGCGACCGCGTCGATGCCCGGAATCGCGGTCAGGGTGAAGACGAGCGCTTTGAACTCTCCGTTCTCGCCGAACGTGCCACCGCCTTGATTCTTCACGTCGCCCGAGAGGTTGACGATCGCGGTCGTTCCGTCGAGCGCGACCGAGACGACTCGCGTGCCGGGCGGAAAGCGTACCGCTTGCACGTCGGCCGGCGGGCCTGCGATCGCCTGGACGGCGGCGTAGAGCGCGGCGTTGTGGGTGTGCTCGGCAACGCTCTCGCCGCTCTGCATCGGACGCATCGAGACCGGCCACGAGACCTCGGACGTGCCGTCGGCCGCCTTGGTGTAATAGACGGAGATCGTATCCGGGATCGGATTGTGCGGACGCAAGACGAAGTAGGCAGTCAGCGCAACGATCACCAGTACTGCGATCAGAACGAGCGCGCGTTTCATAGTCCGAATCCTCGATGGGCGTGAAGCCCGAGATACGCGGTTCCGAGCAGGAGCGCGAGTCCGAGCGCGGAGAGGCCGATCTGGGTGAGACGCGTCGCACCTCGCTGCCCGAGACGTCGCGCGAAGATGTAGGCGACCATCGCCAGCAGCGCGCCGAGGATATGCTCGCCGATCGCGGCGCCCTTGCCCGCAAGCGCGGGACCGTTGGCGGTTGCGAAGACGATGCCGATCAGCACTTGTATGCCGATCAAAGCGACCATCACGCGTTGACCGAGCTGCGTCCAACCGACGGTCACGGCGGCGAGCAGGACGAGAAACGCGAAGACCCAGTGAATCGTATCGACCGTCGTAACGAGATCCATGCACGCAGTCTCCGCTGCGCGAGGACCGAAGTCCTATCTGGCGACGTCTAGAACGCGAGTGGTGGATCGGCGCATCGCGACTCGGCGGAGCGGCCTGCGAAGCGATCGGCGACCCAGTCCTCGGCGAGGCCTTGCGACTTCGCCATCACCGCGAAGTGATCGGTATTCGCATACGTCGCATACGATACGTTCGCTTTACGCGCGCAAAGCGCGCCGACCATCTGGGTGGTCGACGCCGCGCCGACCATCTGGTCTGTGAGGCCTTGGAACACGAAGACCGGCACCGGAATGGAGAACCCGCCGGGGTCGTTTGCGATGAAGACGCGTTTGAGTTCGTCGAGATCGGCGTCGCGCCGGAACAGTTCGGCCGGCACGATCGAGTTCCAGCCGAAGTCCTTATCGATGTCCCAGATGCAGCGCTTCTGCAACTCCGGCAAACGGCCGGTCAGGGTCGGGTAGAACATCTTGTCGAGGTCGATGTCCGGATCGACCGACGCCGCGCCCTGGACCGCCAAGAAGAAGAACGCTACGTATTTCATCGGCTGCCGGGCGCTCTGCATATCGTTCAGATAGCCGAACATGTGCGAAGCGGGCGCGTAGGCGATCGATCCGAGCAACTGTAGCTCCGGCGCCCAGGTCTGACCGTACGACGCGGTCGCAAGCGATGACGCGCCGCCCTCGGAGTGCCCGAGCACTATCCAGCGCGTGCCGATATGCGGATCGAGTTGGCGGGCCGCGCGCACGATGTCGGTCACATCGCGCGCGGCCGCTTCGCGGATCAGATACGGATGGATGCCCGGCGTTCCGTTCCCCTCGTAGTCCGTCTGCAAGACCGCGTAGCCTTTGGAGACCCAGACATCGAGCGCTACCTGTTCGGTGTTCTGGATATCGAACCGCGACGGCGCGCACTGCGGCCCGTTTCCGGTCGTCCCATGGGCCCAACTGATGACCGGCCAGCCGCCCTTGGGCGGATCGCCTTTCGGGATCGAGACGGTCCCGGAGATCGCCGTATCGACGCCGCCGACCGTGCTGGTGTGGTACAGGATCAGCGTGTTCGAGGCCGCGTTCTTGAGCGCGACCCGGCTCGTCCAGGGGCGCGCCCAGATCAGGTCGCCGTGGCTCCCGGTCGGCAGGGGTGAGGGAGGCGTGTAAAAGGCGTCGCCACTCGGGCCAGCCGTAATCGCGGCCAATATCAAGCTGAAGAACATCGCTTGGGAAAACGAGCCGGACCCGGTCGTGTGACTTAAGGCCGACCCCTTGACGCAAGCGGCAAACTGTATATACTGAGTATATTGATATGCACAGTTGACGGCTTCGTCATCTCCCAGTCGGACGGCCGGCCCATGTATCTGCAGATTCTCGAGCAGATCCGGGAGCGGGTCGCCGTCGGGGACTGGCGTCGCGGAGCGGAAATCCCCTCGATCCGACAACTCGCAATCGCCCTGCGGGTCAGCGTGATCACGATCAAACGCGCCTATTTCGAACTCGAACGCGAGGGCGTCATCGTCACCCATCACGGCAAACCGTCGCGCGTCGCGGACGTTCCGAACCTCGAGAAGATCCGGGACGACGACCTCGACCAGCACCTCGAACGAGCGCTGCACATCGGTGCGTTGCTCGGACTCACCCCGGAAGAGCTGGCCGCCCGACTCGGGCGCCTCCGGCTCAAGAAAGAGGACAAGGCATGAACGGCTCCGCCGTCTCCCTCGCCGGCGTCGGCAAGGACTACAAACACTTCACCCTCGACGACATCTCGTTCGAACTGCCGCAGGGTAGCATCATGGGATTCATCGGCGCCAACGGTGCGGGCAAGAGCACCACGATCCGGATCGTGATGGGGCTGATCCATCAGGATCGCGGCGCCGTGCGCGTGCTCGACCAGGCGATGCCGTCGGGACAGGTCGCCGCGAAGCGCGAGATCGGCTACGTCTCGGACGACATGCGCCTCTACGCAAGCGAAACGATCGCCTGGCACATGTCGTTCATCGCGTCGATCTTCCCGTCGTGGGATGCGACCTATGCGCAGGAACTGGTCCGCCGCTTCGATCTCACGCCCGAGCAACGCATCAAGGGCCTCTCGCACGGACAGCGCGTCAAAGCGGCGCTACTGCTCGTGCTTGCGCGCCGCCCGCGCCTGCTGGTACTCGACGAACCGACCACCGGGCTCGATCCGATCGCGCGCCAGGAAGTGCTCGGTGCGCTGATCGAAGTGCTCTCCGACGAACGCCGGACCGTCCTCTTCTCTTCGCAGAACACGATGGACGTCGAACAGATCTCGGACCGCATCACGTTCATCGACGGAGGCCGCATCGTCGCCTCGGACGACAAGGAGAACTATCTCGATCGCTGGCGCCGGGTGCGCCTCGAACTGCCCGAAGGCGCGGTCCTCGCGCATGTCCCCGGCATGCTCGACGTGCGCGGTAGCGGACGCCTGAACGTCGCGACGATCCCCGATTTCGGCGAGGCCACGCTGCCCTTGCTGCAGGCGACCGGTGCGACCGTGCTCGCGGTCGAGCCGATGACGCTCGAAGAGATCTTCCTTAGCACCGTCAAGAATCGCCGCGAAGGACTGTTCGTATGAACGCCATCGTTCGCAGTCTCGTTCTCAAGGATTGGCATCTGCTCCGTTGGCCGATCGCGTTCTACATCGTCGCTGCGGGCGTCGCGCTCGCGCTCTGTGGCACGGGCGACTCGTTCTGGTTCTACGCCGGCGCGATACTGTTGATCACCTCGATCATCACGATGGCGATCCACATCGTGATGGCGACGGTCGCCAACGAGCGGACCGAGAAGACGCTGCCGTTCGTGATGAGCCTGCCGATCACCGCGATGGATTACACCACGGCGAAGTTGATCGCGAACGGAACGCTCTTCCTGGTTCCGTGGGTGCTCGTCTCCGGCGCTGCGCTGCTGCTGATCGTGGACCGCCCGGAACTTCACAACGGTCTGATCCCCTGGACGTGCGCCGTGATGGCGGAGCTTGCCGTCGGCTACTTCTTCTTGATGGGCGTATCCATCGTGAGCGAATCGCTCCCCTGGACGATCGTCGCGATGGTGGCCGGGAACCTGGGCTTCCAGGCGTTCCTCTACTACATCAGCAACGTCCCGAGCGTCGCGCGCGCGATGCGCGGCGATGCGATCGTCTGGAACGCGCCGATCGCCACAACCCTCGTACTTGAACTCGTGGCGAGCGTGGCGATAGTCGGGCTGACGTTCTGGCTGCAATCTCGCAAGCGAGACTTCATCTAGAACCTATGGAGATGACAACGCGGATACGCATCGGCGCGATCGCCTGGATCCTGACCCTGCAGTTCTTCCTGATCGAGACGTATGCCGGACGCGCTTGGCCGGGCTACAACTTCTTCACCGATCGGATCAGCGATCTGGGTGCGGCGCTCTCGCCGATGCACGGCCTCGTGAACGTATCGTTGATCGTGCAAGGCGTGCTGATCGGCGGCGGCGCGCTGCTTCTGCGCGAGGCGTTCGCACCCGGGCGTCTGCGCGATCTCGGCATCGTACTGATCGCGATCAACGGCGCGGGCGTAATTTTGGTCGGCTTCGTACCGGAGGATTCCAACCGCCTCCTTCACGACATCGGCGCGATCGCGCTCTTCCTGTCCGGGAATCTCGGGATGCTCGCGCTCGGCGCGGCGCTCTTGCACGACGCCTCGCGGATGCGCGCGATCGGCACGGTCGCGGTCGCGTACGGCGCGATCGGCGTGATCGCCGCGGTCCTCTTCGATCTACGCAGCATCAGCGTCCACGCGATCGGCGCGTTCGAACACCTCGCCGTCGACCCGCTCCCGCTCTGGCTACTGATGGCCGGCCTGACCTTTCTCACTCGCGCGCGGGCGATCGCGTAGAGCATGCCGATGTTCACACTCGGACTCATCGCGGTTCTCGCGACGGCGACACCGAGCCCCTCACCCGCACCGACGCCGCGCTTCGAGATCCACGGCACCGGTTCGAACGTGTTTCTTTCGCAAGCGGCGAGCGGGCCGGGCCTGGTGCCGCCGGAGGGCGCTGCGTTCGCCGCGGGCGAGCCGATCGCGCCGATCTCGCCGTACGACTGGTTTTCTACTGCGCCGTTGATTCCGGGCAACGCGGGCCAACTGCAGTATCTCTTCACCGGCTCGCTCCACGAGCACTCGTTCTCGTTCGACGCGACGATCGCGATGACGCGCCTGGCCGGGAGTGCGACGACGCTCGCGTACTGGGGCGAGCCGTTTCCGGGACCGCTCGATCCTCACGAGGGTCGCTCGCCGATCGGAGGGCTGGTGGTCTTTCCGACGCACGCCGGAGCGAACGACATCGCGGCAGGCCGGATCGTGTTTCCGTACGCCGCGTCGATCCACTCGAACGACGGCGCGTGGCATCTGAGCGCAGGGTACGTCGACCCGGCCGGCTTCGACCCGTTCGTCTTGACGCCGCCGGCGACGCTCAACGTCGCGCCGGCACTCGGCGTGCAGACCTTCGAGACGCTCGGGAGCGCCACGGCATCGCTCGACACATGGAACCCGTCGCGCACGACCCTGCCGCTCCTAGGCGTCGATGCGACGGCGACGTTCGGGCAACTCTCGTACGAGGTCACGGACGCGCTCATGCCCGCGCCGATAGGGAACGGCGTTCGCCTGACCGGCGGAACCATCGCGCTCGATCGCGGCGATTTCGGGCGCTACTCCGTCGATCTCGCCCACGTCGTCACGTCGGGCGATGCGGCGACGGTGCCCGCACTCTTCGGCTCGGCCCCCCAGTTGCACCCGGGGCCACAGGGACCGCTGGCCACGAGCACGCTTGCCGACCAGCGCCAGACCATCGCCGGAATGCGCGCACTGGTGCATCCTCGCGCGGGCTACGACTTGCTCCTGGAACTCGGCCGCTCGTGGTACGACGCAGGCCTGGTCGCGCGCGCCGGAACCGCCGCACCCGGCACGTACGAGCATCTTTCGCTCGTGCGCCACGCGAGCGATCGCGACGAGATCGGGCTCGAATACTACCGCGACGAACCGCGCTATGGAACGACCCTGCTGCCCTACGGTACCGCGGAGAATCTCTGGGGTATCGCCTGGGCATTCCCCGGTTCGTGGCTGAAGGGCGCCTATCAACTCGTCGCCGACAACGTCGCGCAGACCAATCGTGTCGGCGTACGCTTTCACGCGAACGCGTCGCACAAGCGCCTCGAAGTTCGCGTCGCGCTCTCGCAATATCGCCAACTCGAACCGTCCTCGATCGACAATCTCACGCAGACCGGCTTCGTCGAAGTGCAGTTCCTCCCGCAGGCCGACGCCGACGCGACTCTCGGTCTGATGCGCAGTCAGGTCGCCTACGCGGCCTGGCACTTCGATCGCGACCTATTCTCGGTCGATTTCGCGCGCGATACGCTACGCCGCGACGTCCGCAACGGCGCGATCGTCGACTTCGTCGACATGCGCTATCCGCAAATCGTCATCCAAGACCGTCACGCGTTTTCACCTCGCTTGATCGGTGTAGTCGGCTACGGCCGCTACGCTGCCGGGGGCACGTGGTCGACCACGCCGGTCGGCGCGCGCTACGCAAGCGCGTACGCCGGCGCCGAACTCGACCTGGGCAATGGTCAACAGATCTTCGTGCAAGTGCGCGCGTTCGGCTTGAACGGTATGCCGTCGATCCCCGGCGGTCCTCCCCCGACTTTTCGCGGTACGGCGCTCACGCTCGAACACCGCATCGCGTTCTAGCGCTAGCGTTGCACGTTGATCAGCACCTTTACTTCGGCATCTCCGGCCTTGAACCACATCTCGCAACTGCCGGGGTTAACCGCTGAAACCGTGACCGGGAAGTGGAACTGATTATTGCCGTATCGCACCCATCCATGGACGTGGGCGGAAGCGATCTGCCATTGGTAGCACGAGCCTTTGAGCAGGTCCCACTGCGGGCTATACTCTTTCGGCGGCGTGAGATACAACGTTCCTTGCCGGTTCTTCGAGATGTCGAGCGTCAGGAAAGGTGGCGTCACATAGAGTATGCCGGCCATCACCGGCGCGAGCGAGACGAGAAATGCCGCGAGTACGATAAGGGTAAACCGTTTCATCAGAGCCCCCTTGTAGCGATGCGGTCGTAGCGGGAACGCGTCGGCCCGCTTTAACGAATACGAGATTTCTTAAGATTTCCGGCACGCTTAGCACCACCGCCGGTGCGGGCGGATTTGCGTTTCCGCCTTTGCGCTATGGCGAAAATATAGTCATAGCAGTAGTTGGCGCCGATCTTGCCGTTTTCTATGTCGCGAATATGGGCCAGAGACAGCCCGGAGAGTTCCGCCGCCTCGGCTTGAGTCAACCTCTTCGCAAGGCGTAGACCCTTAGCGAGGGCAGGCAGGGTCTTGTAATCACGGTCCGGACCGCTGATCATCACAGGTATGATGTCATCCACCTCCTTTGCGGTGCCCTTGAGGCAGGCGAACATGCATTCCTCTTCGGCGACTCGCCTTGTGACCGGGTAGATACTGATGGCTCGCACCCGAACCTTCCGGCTCTGACGACGTCGGGCCGATAGCCATATGCAAAACGCCCCGTCTCTTGCGAAACGGGGCGCCGGAACTTTGGGGCTCTGCCTCAATATTTTGCGTAGTCCAAAATTTACAACTGCTCATTGTTTAACATCAAAATTACGCATATCTGGATGTAAGTCTTGTTTTGGTACCCGCAGGCGCTAAGATTCTCCTCGGGACATCGGGCGCCTGGGTCATGTCTCTCATCGTATCATACTGGCGGGTTCATCGCGTTCCTGTTCGCGCATTTCGCTCGGAACGCGGCAGGCGAGCTGCGCGCCGTCCTGCGCGTCAATCCGCGCTCCGAGCAGGACCAAGACCCGCTTGGGGCATGGAGACCGGCCCTTGATGCTTGGGACGTCAACGTCGCAACGGTCGGCCAAGTGGCCGACGCGCTGGCGATGGCACGCGTGCGGCAACGCGCGACGCTAAATCTGCTTCCAGCAAAGGGCATCATCACGCTCGACGAGTGGGGCGCTGAGTTCCAGGCCGAGACCGAGGCGGGGGGGCGACGAAGTGGCCGGATCGCGCTCCAGGGCAGATCTCTTGCCGGCAAAATGGGGTCCCGGTGGTCCAGTTTTTGCCGCCCCGGTCAGATTTCTGCGTGGTGGCGTCGATAGGCCATTTCAATCGGACAGTGTCGAATCCGGCGTAGATCGCCCTCTCGCCGATATTAACGCAGACGCATCGCGATTGTGCGCTTTGTAAAGAGCGACCGTCCTAGTCCTGAAAGTCCCTGATTTTTGAAAATCGCGTGTCTCTTGCGCATGCGCGAGGCTACTCCTCCATCCTCGATCTTATCCACCCGCCGCTCACACTATCGCGCCTCGCCATAAAGCCTAACGGTAAGTCGGCGAGGGGCAAGAGCGTCCGATCCATATCCACGACGTGCCGAGGATGCGCGAGAAGTGCTTGGCCCCCAATCGAATGATCTTCATTACTACAAAGCATCTGCCAAACTCCATTATTCTCGTGATAGACAAAGTCGACCGGCGCCTCGCCGTCGAAAACTTTCTTGCAAACATATCCTTCACCATCGAAAACCGCCATTGAACTCGATCGCGCAGGTTGCTCCGGCGTATTGCCCATGATATTTATTCTCGCATTTCCCTAGATTCTTATTCGCACTATGGTTGAAACGGCAGGGGTTTCGCCCCTTGCCCGGTTGCAGGTTCTGCACGAATTGTTCGCGTTTTTGAGCCATTCCGCTACAGCGAACGACCTCTTACTTCCCCTAGAGCATCTAGTTGATAGCCGGTATACTTCGTCGAGCTAGCAACGTTAAGGCATACGCGATTGTGAAGTCTTGGGCTACCATCGCCGTTAAGAAGCGCGACGTGGACGTCGTGCAATCCTGGTTTCGGCTTGGGAAGTTGCAATGTAATCGTCCGTATTTCGTTGGTAGACGCTTTCAATAAGCTCCCCGTTATGATAGTTGGCGCGCCCCCGTCTATCCAGGTGGGATCGGTCCCGTCATGCGGCCAGTGATTTCTGCGGTGGTTGGGTCGTTTCGTAGAGGCTGAGGAACTCCTCGGGTGTGCGCCCGGCAAGGGCGCTGTGCGGATGGATCGTATTGTACTGCTGGCGCCAGACCTCCGCCGCGTCCTTCACTTCGAAGATCGTGCGGAAGCGATTTGGATTGAGCAGTTCGTCGCGGACCCGCGAGTTGAACGACTCGATGAACGCGTTCTGCGTCGGCTTCCCGGGTTGGATGAACAGAAGCGTCACGCCGTGCTCGTTTGACCAGGTCTCAAGCACCGAGGCGATCATCTCGGGGCCGCTAT
>JBBRTL010000070.1:0-12712 GCA_038244445.1 Vulcanimicrobiales bacterium | reverse complement strand
GGATGGCGACTTCCACTGAAAGTTGCGAAAAAACGGACGAGTAGGAGCGACCACGATGGTCGCGACGAACGTCCGCCCGAGAATGCGCACCGCCGCCCACTCCAATCCCATCCGGAGCCCGCGATCGTCAATGATCACAAGGGAAAAAAAAGAGCGAGCCGCACTCCGTGCGACTCGCCGAATGGACGTAAAAAACGCCGAAGTCTAGGCTTTCTTAGCAGCCTTCTTGCGGCGGGCGGGCTTACGGGCGGCCTTCTTGCGAGCAGCGGGCTTACGCGCCGCTTTCTTGCGGGTGGCCTTTTTGCGGGTGGCCTTTTTGCGAGTGGCTTTCTTGCGAGTGGCCTTCTTGCGGGTCGCTTTCTTTTTGCGTCCGGCGGCCTTCTTACGCGTCGCCTTCTTGCGGGTCGCCTTCTTGCGTCCGCCGGCTGCCTTTTTACGCGTTGCTTTCTTGCGGGTGGCCTTCTTGCGAGTCGTCTTCTTCTTCGCGGCCGGTTTACGAGCGGCTGCGCGTTTCTTCGGCGCGGCCTTCTTTGCAGCGGCTCTGGGCGCCGCTTTCTTTTTACGTTTGACTGCCATTGTACTTTGGAGTCACCTTTCTCTAGCCGACGTCCGGCCAGGGTTGTTGCCTACCTTATACCGTATATGCGCGTACAATGCAAGTTTCGGTACATCGGCAACGGAGCGCGACGACATGCGAGTAGCGGTCGACGACGCGCAACTCGACATCGACGACCGCGGAAGCGGCGACGCGATCGTGCTGCTACACGGCTTCCCGCTGACGCGCGAGATCTGGAACGCGCAGGCCGACGCGCTGTCGAAAACGCACCGCGTGGTTCTTCCGGACCTGCGCGGTATGGGGCGTTCGAGCGCGCCGCACGGGCCCTATCTGATGGAAGCGCTCGCCGGCGACATCGCCGCGGTGCTCGATGCGCTCGGGATCGAACGGGCGTCGATCGTCGGTCATTCGCTCGGCGGATACGTGGCGCTGGCGTTCGCGCGGATGTACGTCGAACGCGTTTCGCGGCTCGCGCTCGTCGGCACGCGGCTCGGCGAAGACGCGCCGGAACGCGCGCGCGATCGCGAGACGTTGGCGGATCGGATCGAAGCCGAGAACTCGATCGAGCCGGCCGTCGAAGCGTTTCTTCCGAAAATGCTGGGGCCGGATGCGTCGCCGGATCTGCACGCGCGCGTCGGCGGCATCATGCGCGAAAGCGGGCCGATCGGCGCGGCGGCGATGCTGCGCGGGATGGCGGTCCGTTCGAGTTCCGAGGATATCGCCGGCGACGTCGAGGTGCCGGTCTTGGTGATCGCGGGCGCGCACGATCCGTTCCTCCCGCCGGCCGAAGCGGCCGCGGCCGGTGCGGCGTTTCCGAACGCGCGGCTGGTGACGTGCGAGCGCAGCGGCCACCTACCCATGCTCGAAGAGCCGGAGCAGACGAACGCCGCGCTGGCAGGCTGGCTCGGGAACTAGCACAGGCGAGCGAGGGCTAGCCAGCTCGCCAGGCCAGTTACCGGGCTAGCGAGCGATGGGCAGCCGTGGGCGCGGCCGCCGGAACATATTTACAAGGAAGAGCACGCCGATCGCGAGGCCGGCGATCACGGCCGCGACCAGGACGATCTTCAGTATGAAGAAGAACGCCACGATGGCGACCACGGCGGCGGTCACCGCCAGGGTCAGTTTGATGAAGGTTGCCAGGAGCGGGTTCATGAGTACCTCGGGCTGATGTTCTTGCCCACATGTACCGATATGGGAATTAGAAGTTTCGCGCCCCGGAGGATTCATGGACGTCGCCGCCCTTTCGACCGGCCTCTCGCTCTCGGCCACGTCCGGCCAGGTCGATGTGAGCGTGCTTAAGGCCGTCCAGAATCTGGATCAGAATGTCGCCGCTCAACTGGCGGCCTCGATCGGGATCGGCCAAAACGTCGATAGGTACGCTTAGGATTCCTAGCGGCTAGGGGTCCGTACGGTCCCGGGGTGGAAAAAACCACCGATGAAATACTTCTTCCGAGGACTCGTTTCGGGTGTGGCGTTGGTGCTCGTGCCGGCTGTGGCCGGTGCCGTTACCGGCGCCGCCCAGAAGCCCATCCGCCACCTCACCTACTCGTTTACGTACACCCAGACCGGCGACCGGACCCAGCACGATTCCGGTATCGGCGGCCCGGTCTCGGGCATGGCGGTTGCGCGTTCGGGCGCGGCCGACAAGGGGCAGATCACGGCGGACGTGATGCAGGTCGCCGGCGACGGTGGGCTGGTCGTCAGCGTGAGCGAGAAGGCGAACGAATCGCGCTCGGCCGACCCGGTCACCTGTGCCGTCTACGGCAACACCAACGTCCTGTGCGATCCGACCAAGAAGGTGAACGAGGAAGAACTCGCGCTACTGCGTCTGCTCGGCAAGAACTTCGTGGACGCCGCCCAGATCGACGAGAAGAACCACTGGCGCGTGCAGTCGACCGGACCGGCGATCGACAAGACCGCGGACTTCACGGTCGAATCGAACGACAACAACGTCGTCAAGATCACCGAGTCGCGCGTCGACAAGCAGAAGGGCGCGCAGGCGTACACCTCGTCCGTCGACGGGAAGATCACCTACGATCTGAACAAGACCGTTCCGATGACGATCCTCGAAGATACGATGCTTCGGCAGAACATGGGCATGGGCGACTACAATACGGACCAGACGCAGGTCTCGTTGACGCTGTTGAGCGATTCGCTCGGAGGTAAGTAAGAACATGATGATCCGGAATGCCGCCTACGTCGTGGCGATGTCGCTGGCCCTCGGCGGCATTGCGCGGGCAGACGCTCCCGCACCGGTGCGCCACCTGGTCTACGACTTCACGTACACCAACACGCAGACGGTCGCACAGCACGATTCAGGCATCTCGAGTTCGGACCAAGCGGCGTCCACGAAAGGCATGAATGGCGGATCCGGCGGTCTGTCCGGGTCCGCTCCGGCCTCGGGCGTCAGCGAATCGAAGAACGCCGTCGGCGACCGCGGCACGATTACGGTCGATGTGATCCGCGTCGAACAGGACACGGGCTTGGTCGTCACCGTCTCGGAGCAGGCGCGCGACTCGCGTTCGGCGCAACCGGCGACCTGCGTCGTCTACGGAAGTACGAACGTCATCTGCGACTCCAACAAACAGGTCAACACCGAAGAACTCGCGTTGCTACGCTTGCTCGGAAGCAACTTCGTCGATCCCGCGCAGATCGATGCGAAGAACCACTGGCGCGTCGATCAGAGCGGCCCGACGACGTCGGACGTCGCGGACTTCTCGATCGGGCAGAACGATTCGGGCATCATGCAGATCACCTCGCTGCGCGTGCTAAAAGCGAGCGGCGCGCAGGGCTTCACCTCCACCAGCGACGGCACGATCACGTACGATTACGCGCGCCTGATCCCGACCGCGATCGTCGAAGACGAGACGCTTCGCCAGAGCGGCGGCATGGGCGGCTACACCACCGTACGTACCCAGACGACCCTCGCGCTGGCGACTGACTCCGCCGCATCCAAGCCGTAGCGAGGAGACCGCGGCCGTCGACTTCTCCCCGCTGCACGCCGACGTCGCCGGCTGGTGCGAACGTCGCATTGCGACACCCACTCCGCCGCAATGCGTCGCGTTGCCGTTCGGAATCGCGCGTAAGAGCCATCTGATCTGTTCGCCGACCGGCACCGGCAAGACGCTCGCCGCGTTTCTCCCGGTCTTTTCGGCGCTCGCCGAGAAACGCGACCGAGACGAACTCTTCGCGCGCACCTACGCGCTCTATATCTCGCCGTTGCGCGCGCTCGGTTACGACGTGGAGCACAACCTGCGCGGGCCGCTTCGCGAGATGGAGCTGCTCGAGCGTCCCAACAGCGAGCGCGGTCGTCTGCGCCGCGGGCGCATCCGGGAACGGTTCGTACGAACCGGCGTCCGCACGAGCGATACGCCCCAGGAAGAGCGTCGACTGATGCTCGCGCGCCCGCCACACATCCTGGTGACGACCCCTGAGTCGCTAGCGGTGATGCTCGCGATGGATTCGTACCGCCGCACGTTACGGAACGTCGAGACGGTCATTCTCGACGAAGTCCACGCGCTCGCCGGAAACAAGCGGGGCGCGCATCTGGCGCTGTTGCTGGAGTCGCTCGAAGAGTTGACGCTGGCGCCGCCGGTCCGGATCGGCCTCTCCGCCACGGTCGCGCCGCTCGAGCGGGTCGCGCGCTTCGTAGCCGGCGGCGACCGCCCGTGCGAGATCGTGGACTGTCGCGGTCTGCGTTCGATCCGGCTCGGCATCGAAGCACCGTTCGCTGGCGCGGTCGCCCCGCTCCCGGTGGTAGCGCGCGCGGCGCTTTCGGCGACCGAGGACGTTCGCACGGCGCTGGTCTTCACCAACGTGCGCAGTCAGGCCGAACGGGTCGCCCTCGAGATGGGTTTGGCGGACGGCGTGACCGAGGAGTTGCAGGCGTCGCGCGCCTCGGACCGACGGATCGGCGTGCATCATAGCGCGCTCGAACGGAGCGTCCGGCATCGCGTCGAGGCGGATCTGCGCGCCGGGCGGCTGCACGCGGTCGTCTGCAGTTCGAGTCTGGAGCTTGGCGTCGATATCGGCTACATCGATCTGGTCGTGTTGATCGGTGGCGCGCGCGGCGTGACCTCGACGCTGCAACGCGTCGGGCGTGCAGGGCACCGGCCGGACGCGATCGCCGAGGGCTTGGTGATCGCGCAGGATCGCGACGACATCGTCGAAGCGGCTGCGACCCGGCGTTGCATCGCGGACGGCCGGCTCGAAGAGATCGTCGTGCCCGAAGCGCCGCTCGACGTGCTGGCGCAATGGATGGTGATGAGCGTCTGCTACGACAAGCGTGTCGACCTCGACGACCTGCTCGCGCGCGCGCGACGCGCGCTCCCGTTCGCCGCCCTCGAACGCGACGACGTCGTACGCTGCGCGCGCTATCTCTCGGGCGGCGGGATCGGCGAGGATGCCGCGCACGCCCTCCGGCTCGGCTTCGATGGTACGGCGATCTTCGGGCTGGGCCGCGAAGTCTGCACGGCGTATTTCGACAACGTCGGCACCATTCCGGACGAAAAGCACGCGCTCGTGCGGATGGCCGGCGGCGGCGACGTCGGCCGGATCGAAGAGGGCTTCGTCAACGAGCTGCGCATCGGCGAGATCTTCGTGCTCGACGGGCGGACCCTGCGCGTGAAAGAGATCGGATCTCGCGGCGTGACGGTCGAGGCGTTCGCCGGCCGGCCGACGATTCCGCAGTGGAGTTCGCACATGAAGGGCATCGGGCCGGATCTCGCACGCGAGATCTGCGACCTGCGAGTCGGCGTCGCGCGTCGCATTCCCGACGGCGTGCGCGTCGCGCTCGAATGGCTACGCGAACGCTACGGACTCGAAGGCGCCGAGGCCTCGCACGTCGTCCGCTACATCGCGCAGCAGCGCGCGATCTCGGCGATTTCCGAACCACGGCGACCGGTCGTCGAGATCTACCTGATGGATCGTAAGCAGGTCGCGGTCTTCCATACCTGCGCGGGTCGCCGGATCAACGAAACGCTCGCGCGCGCGGTCGGCGCGCGGGTCCGCGCCGGGCTCGGCGTCGAGACGTCGCTGACGACCGACGACAACGGTTTCCTCGTCACCCTGCCGTTCGGTGCGACGCTTCCGGACGCACGCTGGGCGCAGATGCTCGCTCCGAACGGATTCGAAACCGACGTGTGCGCGGGCATCCGCAGTTCGCATCTCCTGCAGAACTACTTCCGTTACGTCGCAAATACCGGATTGCTGGTGCTTCGGAGGGCGGCCGGGCGGACGTTGCGGCGCGGGACGCAATCCTGGAACAGCGCCAAGATCCTCGAGCAGGTCGCCCGGCGCGATCCGGAGTTTCCGCTGTTGCGCGAGACCTGGCGGGCGGTCACCCACGATCTGCTCGATCTTCCGGGTACGCTCGCGTACGTCGCATCGCTCGACGGCGAACCGCGGATCGTGCATCCGCCGGCAGCCTCGCCGTTCACGTTCGGGATCGTCACGTCGTCGTTCGGAGATGCGGTCGTGATCGACGACCGCACGACGATGGTCGAGGCCCTGCACGACCGCGTGCTGCAGCTGCTCGGCGAAGCCGATATGAGCGCCCCTACGGTCGGATCGCCACAACTGGAACTGCGCTACTCGTGAGCGTCGCGCGCCCGTCGGCGGTCGAGTACGAGATCGTGCCGGGTGCGATCGTCTTCCCGCACGGGCTGCTCTTCTTGCGCGGAAGCGCGACCCTGATCGCGGCCGATGTCCACCTCGGCTATGAAGACGTCATCGGCGGCGCGCTCCCGCTCTGGTCGACCGCCGCGATCGCACAGACGATCGGCGACGCCATCGAACGCACGGGCGCGCGCGAACTGGTCCTGCTCGGCGACGTCGTGCATTCGACCACCATGAGCGAGGGCGCCGCGCGCACGGTCCGGGCCGCACTGGACGGCCTGCGCGCGCGTTGCACCGTCGTACCGGTCGCCGGAAACCAC
Source organism: Vulcanimicrobiales bacterium (assembly GCA_038244445.1). GTDB lineage: Bacteria > Vulcanimicrobiota > Vulcanimicrobiia > Vulcanimicrobiales > Vulcanimicrobiaceae > JALYSX01. Next base: position 6,220 of record JBBRTL010000070.1, on the reverse strand, counting down.
GAGGGTCGTTCGCGCGGGCGCGCGTTGCTCGGTGAGACCTGCGAACGTCTCGAGCGCGAGGGATGGCTGCTGCTGCACGGCGACGTTCCGCCGTTCGAACGGACGCGCTGCATCGTCGGGCACCTCCACCCGAGCCTCCGTCTCGGTGCCGGCGCGAGCGTGCCCGTCGTGCTCGGTGGCGAGCATCTGATCGTCGCGCCGGCGCTCACGCCTTATTCGCCGGGCCTGGACGTCCGCTCCGACGCGTGCGCGCGCGCCGTCCTCGCGTTCGGCGTCCGGATCGAGGACCTGCTCGCGGTCGCGTGCAGTGAGGACCGGGTCTATCCGTTCGGCAGCATAGGAAGATTGCGCGCCGCAACGCGAACGAAGCGGTAATGGAACAATATTCCATCGACGGCCGCGGTCGGAGCGAGGTCTATCTGACGCTCGCGCTGGTCTCGGTCCTGTGCGCGTATCTCTCGCACCAGGAGATCGGACTGCTGCCGTTCGACGTCCCGTGGTGGATCGAAGTGCCGACATTCGCCGTCTGGTTCGGATTGGTGAACGTCCTGTTCGACCGTTGGCTCTGGAGGGTCCGCCCGTTCGGTCTGCGCTTGTGCGATATTCCGAATTTTTCGGGCGTGTGGCGCGGGACCATCCGCGCCCACGCAAGCCACGGCGGCTTAGTGGAGATACCGGTGACGATGCGGATACGTCAGACCTGGTCCGCGATCGACATCAAAGGTGAGACCGAGAAGGGCGTCACCCGTTCGAAGATGGCCGGGGTGCGGCTGGATGACGAAGAGGTCCGCTACGAATATGAGACCCGCGCCGACGTGTTGAACGAGGAAGGGAAGCATCACGTCGGATTCGGCGTCTTGCAACTGCGCGAGCGCGATCGCATCGACGGCTTCTACTACACTCTCGAAGGCACGACGCGTAAAGGCACCATGCAGTTACAACGCGTCCAGGGCGCGGTAGGCGACGGCGATCGCAGAGAGCGAGTGGATGCGTCCGTCCCGGAGCATCTCGCGTAACTCGTCGACGGAGACGTCGAGCACCTCGATATGCTCGGTCGCGTCCAGGATCTGGGCGCCCGCTTTGACGGCCCCGCGCGCGAGAAATGCGTGGGCGCGCGCGCTCGAACGGACCGGCTCGGCGTACCACGAACCGATCGCCTCGATGCTCGCGGCTTCGTATCCGGTCTCCTCGCGGAGTTCGCGTCGCGCGCACGCCGCCGGATCCTCGCCGGGCGAGATGTTTCCGGCCGGCAGTTCCAGCCCGATCGCGTCGCAACCGTAGCGATACTCGCGTCCCAGGAGCACGCGTCCCTCAGGCGTCAAGGCGAAGATCACCACGAAGCCGTCGGATTCGCGCACGAAGTAGTCCGGGATGACGGTGCCGTCGGGGAGTTCGACCTCGTCCTTGCGGAGGCGCATGAACGGCGTCTCGACCACGTACGAGGAGCGGCGCAGCTTCCAGGCGGGTTTTTCCATGCTCGTTCCTTTTTGCGACCGGGCTTCGCGCCGCCTGGAGCGAATCAGGCCGACGTGAGTGAAACGATTCTGATCGCCGGAGGCGGGACGATGGGCGCCGGCATCGCCGCGGTCGCGGCCGCGGCGGGGTACGACGTCGAGATCGTCGAGCCGGACGAGGCCGCCCGCGCGCGCATCCAAGCAAACGCGCGGACCACCGTGCTCGATGCGATGCCGGATCGGACGAGTGCGTCGATCGCGATCGAAGCCGTCGGGGAGCGGCTCGATCTCAAGCGCGCGACCTTCGCAGCATTCGAGCGGGTGCTCGCGCCGGATGCACTGATCGCGAGCAATACGTCCTCGCTCTCGATCGACCAGATCGCGGCGCAGTTGAGCCGGCCCGAGCGCGCGCTCGGCCTGCATTTCTTCAACCCGCCGGCGAAGATGGCATTGGTCGAGATCGTCTGCGCGGACGCGACCTCCGACGAGGCGTTGACGCGCGCGCAGGCGTTCGTCGCAGCGCTCGGCAAGACCGCGGTCGTCACCGAAGACACGCCCGGGTTCATCGTGAACAGGGTCGCGCGGCCGTACTATTTACAGGCGATGCATGCGTTCGAATCCGGCGTTGCGCCGGTCGAGGATCTGGACGCGCTCGCGCGCGGCGTCGGTTTCCGGATGGGCCCGTTCGAACTGATGGATCTGATCGGCTTGGATATCAATCTCGCGACCAGCGAGTCGATCTACGCCCGGACGGGTGAAGAGCGTCTCGCTCCGAGCGCGATGCAACGGCAGATGGTCGCCGAAGGCCGGCTCGGCCGCAAGAGCGGTGCGGGCTTCTACGACTATGCGAGCGGGCCGCCCATCCACGACGACGCGTCGCCCGCACCGGTCGCGCGTAACGATGACGAGCACGTCGTCCTGCTCGGCTACGGTGGCGTCGCCGACGAGATCTTCGAATTGCTCGCTCAAGCCTACGAACACGTCACGCGGGTGGAGAGCGACGAACTGCTCGACGAGCTTCCGCCCGACGCGACCATCCTGATCGATATCGGCGACGGCGCGAGCGACCGGAGCGCGACGCTACGCGCGGTCGCCGGTGTGCTCGGCGCCGAAGCGGTCATCTTTGCCGACGCGTACGCGACGGATCTTGCGGCTTGCGGCCGCACCATCGCGGGGCCGGAACGACTGGTCGGCTACGGCGTCCTGGGCGCGCTCGAGAGTCAGGCGGCGGTCGAGATCGTCGACACCGACGCGGTCTCCGACGACGCGCTCGAACTCGCGCAGGATCTGTTCGAGTCGCTCGGCCGGCGCACCGTGTTGGTCGAGGATCGGGTCGGGCTCTTTCTGGGTCGCGTGATCGCCTCGATCGTGAACGAAGCGGTCGCCGCCGTCGACGATGGGGTGGCCTCGCCCGACGATGTCGACACCGCGATGCGTCTCGGCACCAACTACCCGATCGGCCCGATCGCGTGGGGCCGCGAGATCGGCGGCGCACGCTTGGCGCGCATCCTCAACCGCATCGCGCAGGTCGAAGGCGCCGCCTACGCATCGCATCGCGCACTCTGGGTGTTGGATATCGAAGACGATCCGGAGATGCCGCAACAGTGAGCGCTCGCGAAGTCGTGGTCGTCGCGGCGGTGCGAACGCCGATCGGCCGGTATGGCGGCGCGCTCGCGCGCGTACGTCCCGACGATCTGGCCGCGATCGCGATCCGCGCCGCCGTCGAGCGCGCGGGCATCGCCGGCGACGAGATCGACGACGTGTTCTTCGGCGCGGCCAATCAGAGCGGCGAGGACAATCGTAACGTCGCCCGGATGGCCGCGCTCCTGGCCGGACTTCCGGTCGAGGCGGCCGGCGCGACGTTCAACCGGCTGTGCGGTTCCAGCCTGCAAGCGATCAACTCGGCCGCGCACGCAATTGCCTGGGGCGAGGCGGACGCGATCGTGGCGGGCGGGGTCGAGTCGATGTCGCGCGCGCCCTTCGTGACGACCAAGGGCGAGAAGCCGTTCGACCGCAATCCCGAGACGTTCGATACGACGCTCGGGTGGCGCATGACCAATCCGGCGCTCCCGGCCGCGTGGACGATATCCCTGGGTGCGACGGCCGAGATCGTCGCATCTCGCTACGGCATCACGCGCGCCCAGCAGGATGCCTTCGCGTGCGAATCGCAGCGCCGCTGTGCGGCGGCGATCGCGCGCGACGCCTTCGACGACGAACTGGTCGCGGTCGGCGATGTGGTCCGCGACGAACATCCGCGCGCGGAGACGACGCTGGAGTCGCTCGCGAAACTCAAGCCCGTCTTCGTCGCGGATGGAACGGTGACGGCCGGCAACTCGTCGGGCATCAACGACGGCGCGTCGGCCTTGGTGCTGGTCGAGCGCGAGACGGCACGACGGCTCGGCCTGCGACCGCTCGCGCGCGTGGTCGCGACCGCGACCGCCGGCGTCTCGCCCGACGTGATGGGGCTCGGACCGATCCCCGCTGCGAGCAAGATCTTCGCCGCCGCAGACGTGCGAGCGGCCGATCTGGACCTGATCGAGATCAACGAAGCCTTCGCCGCGCAGGCGCTTGCGTGCGCGCGCGACCTGGGCTTCGACGCTGCGAGGACCAACGTCAACGGCGGCGCGATCGCGCTCGGGCATCCGCTCGGTGCGAGCGGCGCTCGGATCGCGACGACCCTGCTCCACGAGCTTCGACGACGCGGCGGTCGCTACGGCCTCGCCACCATGTGCGTCGGTGTCGGACAGGGAATAGCGACACTCTTCGAAGCGACGGAATAGGGATTACATGCAACTGCTGATCGGTAAGGACTGGGCTGACGGCTCGGACGGACGGACCTACGAGAGCCGCAACCCGGCGACCGGAGCGGTGCTCGGCCCGGTCGCGGAGGCGACCGCGACCGATGTCGACCGCGCGGTTCGCGCGGCTCGCGCCGCGTTCGACGGGGGCAAATGGGCCTCGATGCCGCCCGCCCGTCGCGGCAAGATCCTCTACAAGATGGCGCAGTTGATCTCGGAGCGTTCGAACGAACTCGCGCTGCTCGAAGTGCGCGATAACGGCAAGGCGCTCTCGACCGCCAAGGGTGAACTGGGCGCGATCGTCGACTGCTTCGAGTTCTATGCGGGCGCCGCGACCAAGAACTACGGCGAGACGATTCCCGGACCGATCTCGACCTATCTTACCTACACGTTGCGCGAGCCGCTCGGCGTGGTCGGCGCGATCGTGCCCTGGAACTTTCCCCTCTTGCTCGCGTCCTGGAAGGTCGCACCGGCGCTCGCAGCCGGTTGCACGATCGTGCTCAAGCCGGCGCCGTCGACGCCGCTGACGGCGATCGAACTCGGCAAGATCGCGCTCGAAGCCGGTCTTCCCGAAGGCGTGCTCAACATTCTGACGGGTTCGGGGCGCGAACTGGGACAGGCGATCGTCGAACATCCGGGCATCGACAAGATCGCCTTCACCGGCAGCACCGCGACCGGCAAGCTGGTCGCGCGGACCGCCTCGGAGACGCTCAATCGGGTAACCCTCGAACTCGGCGGCAAGTCGCCCTCGCTGGTCTTCGATGATGCCGATCTGGATGCGGCCGTCGCCGGCGCCCTCTACGGCATCTACTATAACGCCGGCCAGACCTGCGAAGCGCGTTCGCGCATCCTGGTTCAGTCCTCGATCTACGAGCGCTTCTTGAACGCGTTTAGCGAGAAAGCCAAGGCCGTCAAGGTCGGCAACCCCGAGGATCCGGCGACGCAGGTCGGCGCGATTACGCTCGACGAGCAGTATGCCAAGATCCGCTCGTACTGCGACGTCGCGCGCGACGAAGGCGCGAAGGAACTCTTCGGTGGCGCACCCGCCTCGATCGGCGAGGGCTTCGAGAACGGCATGTTCTGGGCGCCGACCGCCTACGAAGCGCGCCCCGAGCATCGGATCGCGCGCGAAGAGGTCTTCGGTCCGGTCGTCGCGATCGTCCCGTTCGCGACCGAAGCCGAAGCGATCGCGCTGGCGAACGATTCCGAGTACGGTCTCTCGGCCAGCCTCTGGACGCGCGACATCGGCCGCGCCGGCCGCGTGACTCGCGCGTTGCGCAGCGGAACGGTCGCGATCAATACGCCATACGCCGTCTTCCCGGGCGTACCGTTCGGCGGCTACAAGCAGTCCGGCTACGGACGCGAACTCGGCTTCGAGACGCTCCGGCTCTACTCCGAGACCAAGAGCGTCCTGACCTACACCGGCGAAAAGCCGATCAACCCGTTCGGCGTATGAACGAGCCGCTCGAACCCCTGAAGATCGGCACGAGCTATGCGACGACGTCGGGGACGCTCTGGAAGGACGGCACGTACTTCCCGCGCGCAACATCGGTCATGGTCGTCGGCATGCATCTCGATCAGGGCTTCTGCGTCCGTTTCCCGGCCGAGGTCGACGGCGAGCCGCTCGAGACCTGGGAAGATTGGTCCGAACGCGAGTTTCTGGCCGCCGAGGGTTCGGTCGCAGCGACCAAACCGCTGGCGGAGAATGTCCTGAGCGAAGCCCGCGAGGTGCTCTCGGACGCCGAGGATGGCTGTCACTTGCATCTCCACGAAGAAGAATGACCGAGGTCGTCTCCGGCTTCCGGGCGGTCGCTCGCAAGAATTGGACGGCGCGCAGCCGAACCCCCCGCGAGTATTCAATGTCACTTGCGAAAGGATCACGTCTTTGTTACCCCGCTTGATTCTCCTCATCGCCGCGGTATGTGCGTTCGTGCCGGTCATCGCCCGTGCCGATGCGACGGCGACGGT
>JBBRTL010000069.1:0-12790 GCA_038244445.1 Vulcanimicrobiales bacterium | reverse complement strand
GTCAGTTAGGCTGAAACGATGACGCGCGCTATCGAACCGAAGATCCCATAATCGGGGTCGGCGGGAGCGGTCGCACGGTCGCACCAGGCATCGTCATAGTTTTCGCAGTCTACACCATATGCCGCCGGCAAGCAAGAGCAACGCGCCGAGCGCGAGGACGAGCGGCACCGGGACGGCGGCGATCCGGATCGCCGGATACTGCATCGCGACGGCCTTGAGCCGGAGGCCGCCCAGCGTCGTGCTCGCACCGTCGACCGCGAGGCCGAGGCCGTGTGCGACGGGCTTGTCGTTCTCGTCGTCGACCGCGAAGAGCGCGGCGCCGCGGCCGTGGGTGTCGATCGCCTTGAGCATCTCCGCGTGGCGCGCATCGAAGAGCACGACCTTGACCAGCCGGTGCGCGGCCGGCACCGCAAAAGTGTCGAACGGAAGACTCATCCCCGCGACGTTCTGTTGGGTCGGAAGCGTGAGCACGGGCGAAAGGAAAGCTCCACCGTTCGGTTGCGTGACCGTCAGGTGCGCGCCGCGCGCATCCGCGACGTCGACGGCGAGCACCGTTCGCGGGGCTTGCGAGAGCGCGAACGCCGCGGCGAAGTGGAGGCCGCTCGCCGGGATCTCGGTGATGCCGCCACCCCGCTCCAAGCGCACGACCGGATCGGTTGCCGCGAGCGGAAAGACGAGCGAGCCGCGCAGATCGTCGATCCGAACGCTCGCGCCCGGCGATCCGATGATCGTCTGCGGGTCGGGTGCGAACAACCCGTTCGCGACGGCCGCAATCGTAAGGACGCCGGTCCCGACGACCGCCGTGAGCAGCGCGAGCGCCGGAGCGGCCTTCTCCCGGGCGACTTGGCGCGCCCGCACCGCGCAGACGACGAACGCACCGATGAGCAGCGCATTGAACCAGCCGTATTGGTAGACGGCCTGACCCGGGAAGAGCAGTTCCGCAAACGCGATCAGCCCGAGCGCGATGCAACCCGCGAGCAGTCCGTTCACGAAGCGCTCACCAGCGGCGCGACCGCCGCCTGCATCTGCGCGTAGGTCAGGATCCCATCGTAGCCTTGCTTCACGTTGCCGGCGCGATCGATCACGATCGTCGTCGGCAGACCCAGGGCCGCATAGACGCGACCGTACTGCTGCGCGTCATCGACCAAGACCGGATACGAGATCCGTAGCGAGGTCGCGAACGCCCGCGCGCGGTCGAGCGATTCGCCCTGATCGACGCCGACCACGACCACGCCGCGTTTCGTATAGGCGCGATAGAGCCGGTCGAGGTCGGGCATCTCGGCGCGACACGGCGGACACCATGAAGCCCACAGGTTGAGCACGACGATCTTGCCACGATAGTCCGCGAGCGACGCCGGGTGCCCGACATCGTTCACGACCACAAAGCTCGGCGCCGGCTTGCCGGCCAGGGCGGCCGGTCCGTTCGCGCCCGATCCGCTCGGCAGATACGCAAAGACCGCCACCGCAACCACGGCGGCGGCGATCAGCACCGAGAGCCAGATCCAACGCCCGTTCATCGGCTTAGTGTAGGGCTTGCCTACCAATCGCCCATCCTATCTTCGTCAACTTCTCCCTCGAACGCGACCGTGCCGGGCGCGAGTACGGCCGCCGCGATCGGGACGCCGCTATAGTGGAGGGCCCGGCCGGATGCGGCCGCGTCGCCGTCTTCGAAGAGGACCACGAGCCGCTCGAGCACATCGGGGCTGCATCGGACGACGGCCGGCTCGGCGTTATAGAGCTGGCGAAACCCGAGGAAGGCGGCCGCAAACTCGTCGGCGGTGAACCCGCGACCCAAGCGCGCTTCGCGCCGTACCCGTTCCAGGTGAGCCTCCTTCGACGACCGAATCCGCGTCGGCGTGCCGGCCGTAATTCTTGATGGGCGAGCCCTCGCCGCCGACCTTCGGATCGAACTGCTCGCGCGCACTACTGCGCTGCGCGAGTCCGGGATTCATCCTCGCCTGGCGATCGTCTTCGTCGGTCGGGACGAGTCGTCGGTCGCCTATGTCCGCAACCTGGTCCGCACCGGAGCCCAATCCGGCGTCGATGTCAAGGTCGTCGAACTTCCCGCCGACGCGCCCGCCGAAGCCGTCCGGGCCGCGCTCGAAGCGCTCGGACGCGACAGAGAAGTCCACGGCGTGCTGCTCCAGCAACCGCTCCCCGCGCATCTCGCGATCCGCGAGATCGCGCACGCGATCCCGCTCGAGAAAGACGTCGACGGGGCGCACCCGATCAACCAGGGCCAGCTCGCCTTCGGCGACGGCACCGAGTTCGTGCCCGCCACCCCGGCTGCCGTCATGCTGCTCCTCGAACGTAGTCCGCACTGGCCGCTCCGCGGCAAGACCGCGGCGATGATCGGGCGCTCGATCGTAGTCGGCGCGCCGGTCGCGATGCTCTTGCTCGCGCAAGACGCGACCGTCACCGTCCTCCACAAAGAGTCGCCCGGGTTGCAGCCGCACGTGAAGATGGCCGACGTCGTGATCGTCGCGACCGGCGTCCCCGGCTTGATCCGCGGCGCCGATATCAAGCCCGGCGCGACCGTGATCGACGTCGGCACGACCGTGGTGAACGGCGAACTCAAAGGCGACGTCGACTATGAAAGCGCGCTCGCCGTCGCGGGCGCGATCACGCCCGTTCCGGGCGGCGTCGGCCCGGTCACCAACATCGCGCTCCTGCGCAACGTGGTCAAAGCCGCACAGACGCAGCAGTCCTAGTTCGAGCTGAAGAACTTCCCGAAATATTTCTCTTGATCGGCGCGGTACGAGAGATCCTCGCCGCGTTCTTCGCGTGCCGCCTTGTGTCGTTCGCGCTGTTCGACCAGCTTGCGCATCTGCGGTAACGCGCGTTCCAGGAAAGATCGCTCCATCGCGAGCCGTTCCTTGGTATCGCTTTCCTCCAGCAGACGCTGTTTGATGCGCTCGCCGACCTGGAGCGCGTCGCCGACCACGTACGAGAACTCTTGCGCGTCGTTCGAGCCGTCCGGCAGCACGTCGCGACCGGAGAAGTGGACCAGCAGCTCGAGGTACTCGGCGAAAAGCGCGCGCAACGTCGTCGCCTGGCTCGCGCACTCGGCGTCCTCGACGAAGTCTTCTTCGAGCATCTCGACCTCTGCGGTCAGGTACGGCTCGCGCGCGACCACTTCGCGGATCCGAAAGCGTTCGCGACCGATGGTGGAGACGTAGTACCGGCCGAACGGCAGGGTCGTGACCTCGACGATCTCGGCGACCGCCCCGATCTCGTGCGGCACGACGCCCGGGTCGCCGGACTCGGCGCCTTCGGCGATCAGCGCCACCCCGAAGCTCTCGCCCGATTCCAGGCATTCCGAAATCATCTGTTTATAGCGCGGCTCGAAGACGTGTAGGTTCAGCACTGCTCCCGGAAAGAGCACCGCATTGAGCGGAAAGAGGCGCAGGCGCGTGGTCATCGGGACGCGATGGCTTCGGCAGGGCGCCTCGCATGGCCCGCCAACAGTAGGCGGGCATGGACGACCTGGAACGTTATCTCGAAGACGCGCATGCCGACCCCCACCCGCTGTTGCTCGAACTCGAACAGCACGGGCGCAAGGACGGCATCCCGATCGTATCCCGCGAGACCGGCCGGCTGCTCTCGACGCTCGTCCACGCCATGCAGGCCAACCGGATCCTCGAGATCGGCACGGCCTACGGGTATTCGACCCTCTGGATGGCCCTCGCGCAGCCGCCCGTTGGGACCATCTGGACGATCGATCCCGACGTCGAGCGGACGGACGTCGCGCTCGACTACTTCCGGCGCGCCGGCGAAGACGACAACATCACGATCATGAACTCGCCCGCCCTCGAGATCTTGCCGAACCTCGAAGTGCGCAACCTCGACATCGTCTATATCGACGCCGTCAAATCCGAGTATCGCGAGTATCTCGATCTCGCGATACCGATGCTCAAGCGCTCGGGACTGGTGATCGTCGACGACCTGCTAAGCGATCTCGAAGCGATGCGCGAGTTCAACGAGTACTTCCTCAACCATCCGGATCTCGACGCGACCATCCTGCCGCTCGGCAACGGCACCGGCATCGGCGCGCGGGTTCGATGAGCGCTGCCGACGCCGCCGCCTTCCGGCGAGCGATGCGGCACTATCCGACCGGCGTCACGGTCGTGACCTCGCTGCACGAGGGCGAACGGCGCGGCATGACCGCGACCGCGTTCGCAAGCGTCTCCGCCGAACCGCCGCTGGTCCTGGTCTGCGTCAACCGCGAGGCGCGTAGCTATCTCTACATCGCGGCGACCGGCTTCTTCTGCGTCAACCTGCTCTCGAGCGAGCAACAGGCCCTCGCGCTGCGCTTTTCGGGCGGTATGCGCGACGCGCAGTTCACCGGGCTCGCGCATACCTCCGGCGCGACCGGTGCGCCGATCCTCGACGACGCCCTCGCATACTTCGATTGCCGGGTCGAATCCGAGACGCATGCGGGATCGCACTCGGTCTTCATCGGTCGGGTGGTCGATTGCGAAGGTCGGGCGGGTGCGCCGCTCGGCTACTTCGACGGGGCGTTCAGCGACTTCGGCGTTCGCGCGGAGTGATCGTCGAGACGTTTCCGGTCGGACCGTTGCAGTGCAATTGCACGATCCTGGCGGACGAAGCATCTGGGGAAGCGATCGTGATCGATGGCGGAGACGGCGTCGACGCGGTCGTCGAGCGGCTCAACGCGCGGGGACTACGCGCGACCTTGCTCGTCCACACCCACGCGCACATCGATCATATCTTCGACGTCGGCCGCTTGCGCGAGGAGACGAACGGGCGCGCGCTCTTGCACCCCGGCGATCTGCCGCTCTACCGCGAGTTGCCACTGCAGGCGCAGATGTTCGGTCTCTGGCCGAACGCGCGCGTCGTCGACCTCGACGGCGATCTACGCGACGGCGACGTGCTCGCGGCTGGTGACGTTCGCGCCGAAGTTCTGCATACGCCGGGGCATACGCCGGGCAGCGTCTGCTTTGCCGCGAGTGCGGGCGACGAGACGGTGTTGATCACCGGAGATACGCTCTTCGCCGGCTCGATCGGCCGTTGGGACATCGGCGGCACCTCGATGGAGGACATCGTCGCCTCGATCCAGCGCAAGCTGATGGATTTTCCGGATACGACTCGGGTCATCCCCGGGCACGGCCCGCGGACGACCATCGGTCACGAACGGGGCTCCAATCCGTATCTTGCAGTATAATCACTTGGAGTATGCTTCGGAACGGGACGGGGACCTGATAATGCTGCGATTGAAGAGACGAGCGTGTGCCTCTGTGCTGGCCGGAGTCCTTGCGGGTTGCGGAAGCAGCGGGGGTACGATCGCACCGATTCCCGTGCCGCACCTTCCGTCGGTCGTGACCCTCAGGGCAAATGGGCAGCCCGGGACCAGCGCCTATCGGATCGGTTTGAACGGTCCCTGGACACCGGTTACGGCGGAATCGACGCAGTTCACCGTTCCCGCCGGCGAAAGCCGATACTCGATCGCCTATACGTGCCTGGCAGGCTACGGTTATCCGGAAACGCAGATGGTCGTCAGCGAGGCCGTCACCGATACTCTTACCATCGAAGAGCCGTGCCTGTATGGCGGCGCGCAACCACTTTACGTCCAGGGCACGACCCTGGTCAGCGGGACGTTCGATGCCTCGGTATTCGGCGCGACCAACGCAATCGTCGGTTCGACGGCCAACCTCGGCGACGTGTTCCCGACCAGCGGATCGGGTACATACTCGAATCTCAAAACCGACGACGGCGGCCAAAGACTCATCCTGGGCGGAATGGATGACAACGGCGACGTTCTCGGCTTCCAAGTGCTCACGATCGACACGCCGACCCGTCCGACCGAAACGGCGAATTTTCCCCTTATGACCACCGCAGACGCCGCCGTCGTCGAGCCGATCACCCTGTCCGGAGCGACCGGCGCCGATTCGTATGCCAGCATAGACTATCTCCCGTTCGGCTTTTACACGCAAGGCACCGGAGAGTCGATCCCGGTCACGCGCCACAACGGCACGAGCTATTCCGGTGTGCCGGCCGCCTACTGGGCGACGACCGACGAGTATGGCGAGAGCTCTGCAACGTTCGACGTGTCGGGAAACGATGAGTTCGCGGCGCTGCATTCTTCCATCCAGACCAGCACCGCGCCAATCTCCGTCACCCTGCCGACCCTGGCCCACACGGCCGTCAATCACGCCGATCTGTCATTTCCGCTCACCTACACCGGCCTCTCGTCGAGCGACGTCGTCCGAGGCATTCTGCAAGTCGAATATCAAAATGTCTCGGGGCTCACTGAGATCGATGTCGCGACTCCGGCTTGGCTCGCGGGCCTGACGTCGTACGCGCCGCCCTCCTTCTCGGGCGCGCCCGGGTTCGTCACCGCAACGGCGGGGAATACGCAGGCCACGCTCTATGCGATTCTCGGCTTCAGTTACCGCCCAACGTTCACCACACCCGATTATCTCGATCTGATCCCGCCGCCCGGACAGTCGAATGAAGCGTACATCAGTTACTATGCAAGCGGTGCGGTCCCCGGGCTAGCCCGCCTGCTACGCGCCGCGAAGTCCACCGCCGGCATGAGGCGATCGACGCTTCGTCGGATACACTAGCCACGAATGAGGAGCACGATGGTGCGTCTATCGACTACTCAAAATTCTTTGCATGTACTCTCGCGGCGGCGATAGCTGGTTGCGCCGGAGCGGCGGCACGACTTCCAACTTCAGCGTGCCGGTCGGAACGACGGCCTACTCGGTCGCCTTCCTGTCGGCATTTCTGCTCCGGCTTGCAAGCACCGGCCCGCCGCCCGGACAGACGGCGGAATTCTACGTCATGGCGACGTTCTTCGGGAGCGCCCCGACGGCGAGACTGCACGCGGCCTCCGTCTTCCGGAACCAGCGAACCCTCAGCGGCGGAAAGCTACGCCTTGGCCTGATGTAAAAGCACTGAATTTCCGTCGGGATCTTTGAGTCCCGAGATGAAGCAGATCGGGGTTTCGTGCGGCTCGTTCGTCTCAAAGCCTTTGGCCGTGAGCTCCTTACGAGTCGCTTCCATATCTTCCACCTCGAGCGCCAGCGACTGGCCCGTGCCGGGCGTGCCGACCTGTTCGAAGTTCCCGACGCCGAAGGTCGTGCCGCCGACGTTGAACTCGGCCCAATAGTCGAGCGCCAGACCGTCCGGCTGAAGGCCGAGCGTGTCGCGATAGAACGATATGGCGCGCGCCATATCCGTGACCGGGTACATCACAAATGCCACTTTTGAAACCGTCATGCCCCCGCCGTTGCACCCGGGCGCCCGGAGTCCTGGCGCCAAACGCTTGGCGGCGTCGGAGTGTTACCTTGCGCATGCTCGAGGACAATCTCGCGATCACTCCTCTGGGACGCGTTGACTACACGGATACGCTTGAAATAAAGGCCCATCGACGCGCAGAAGACCAGCTGGCCCCTCGACGTTCACGCCGCGCCGAACGCTTTAGTCTTCGAGGTCTTCGAACACGTAGGCGACGTCGAACATCAGCCACGGCGCCGTGGCGTGTTCGAATCGCTCGCCTGCCACAAACATTCGCATCCCGTCGATCGCGTGCGCGGCGATGGTGTACGTCGCCGGATCGACGTCGAGCACGAGAACGGATCCGGTCGCCAAGTAGCGGGCGATCTTCGACGCTCGCAAGCCGGGGCGATCGGACGGCGAGCCCACTTCGATGGCGATGTCCGGCGCGAAGGGCGGCTCCGAGCGCTCGACCCCGTCGAGTTCGAGCAGGCGCCCTCGCGAGATGAACGCGACGTCCGGTACCAACTGCGTCGACGTCCCGTCGACGGCTCCGACGCGGCAGCGCAATTCGGCGCCGACGTAGCCGTACGCACGGCCGTTGCGACGGAGTATTTCGACCAGCGCGCCCTGCACGAGAAAGTGCGCGAGCTTGGGGCTCGTCTTGGCGTATCCGACGCCGTCGAGATATTCGATCTCCGGAAGATCGGCCAATGTTTCCATGCAGTCCTCACGCCCGTCCATCCCACCGGAACGGTGGAATGAAAGGCCTACCTCAGGGAGATGGTTAGCTTGCCGTCGGCGGCGATAGAGGTCGGCTGTCCCTCGACTACGTTCGCTGCGCTCACTACGCTCGGCATGACAGGGGGAGCGGGCGCGACATACGCGGGTGCTTGCGATGCGAGATCGGGAACCGTGCCGGCGGCGACTTTGGCTTTGTAGTCGTCGATCGCGACGTGGAGCGCTTCGAGGGCGCGCTGCGGGTAGTCTTTCTTCTTCTCGGGGTAGCCTTCGAGTTCGGCTTCGACCTGCGCTTCGGTGATCGCGCTCGCTTCGGCGATCGTCTTGCCTTTGGTGAGATCGACCACCAGACTACAGGTAGCGGTGCCGAAACCGCAGCCGGTGGTGAAGTACGAGATGTCCTCGATCACGGCGCCCGGACCGATCTTCAGGAAGAAGTTGTACATGTCGCCGCACGAATCGCTGAAGTACTCGCCGCTCGCGGTCGGATTCTCCATCGTGCGGAACCCGGCGCGGTCTTCGACCAGCTTTTGGAACTTGGGGAAGTTCATCTCGTTCGCGTTTCCTATTTATGCTTTAGCGACGTGGGTGAGTTCGAAACGACATTCGCGATCGCCGTGTGCGAGCGAAGCGGTCTGCACGTGCTCGCCGCCGAGCGTCTCGTCCATCACGTGATGGATGACCGAGCAGACTTCCGGGTTGTCCTTGGCGACCGCCGAGTACGGACAGGTGTGCTCGTGCAGCGCGAAGCCGCCGTCGATCAGGCTGTACTCCGCCATCACCCCTGAATCGCACAGGACCTCGGTCAGTTGCGCGACCCGCTCCTCGGGCTCGCTTGCGGTCACGCGATCCTTGGCCTTGGCGGCGGCGCGACCCGCGATCCCGCGGAAGATGGCGTCGACGCCGGCATCGCCCTGGGTCTCGCGCACCTCGCGCAAGACGGCGCTCAGCATCTTGTCGTAGTGCTGCGGGAAGAGCTTCTCGGCTTCGAGCGTGAGCGAGAACTCGAGCGTGGGCTTGGTCGGCCCGCGGCGAACCGGCTTCTCAAGCACGAGCGCATCGCGCTCCAGCACGACCAGCTGCTGGCGGATCGCGTTGGGCGAGAGTCCGAAGACCCCGGCCAGATCGGCGGCCGAGGCAGTGCCCCGGCGGCGCAGTTCGGCGACGATCCGGCCTCGGGTGCTTTGGAAGAAGCGGTCAGCATGCATATCTGTCCCCATCCTACCATTTCGTGCCCTAGATAGTAAAGTTTATCCTTGACTTTCTCCCGGGCCCCCCGTTAGGATTAGGATAGCACCAATCCGTAACACCAGCCAGGAGCATCAACGTCGTGTCCGCCACCGGCCTTCGCATCACCGACCTGCACGCCCGGGTCGAGGAAAAAGAGATCCTCAAAGGCATCGACCTGGTGGTCGAGCCGGGCAAAGTCCACGCCCTGATGGGTCCCAATGGCAGCGGCAAATCGACGCTCGCCTTCTCGCTCACGGGCCACCCGAAGTACCAGGTGACGGCGGGCACGGTAACACTCGACGGCGAGGACCTGCTCGCGATGCCGGCCGACAAACGCGCCCGCGCCGGACTGTTCCTCTCGTTCCAATATCCGGCTGCGATCCCGGGCGTGAAGGTCGCGAACTTTCTGCACGCGGCGCGCCAAGCGGTCCGTCCGGACTCGCTCCCGCCCGCCAAGTTCCGCAAGCTGTTGATGGACAAGATGGAGACGCTGGACATGGATCCGGTCTTCATGACGCGCTATCTCAACGACGGCTTCTCGGGCGGCGAAAAGAAACGCCTCGAGATGCTCCAACTCGCGGTCCTCGCGCCCAAATACGCCGTCCTCGACGAGACCGACTCCGGCCTCGACGTCGATGCGCTGCGCGCGGTCGGCGACGCGGTCGGCGCTCTTCGCGAGAGCGACGAAGGCAAGGAGACCGGCTTCCTGATCATCACTCATTACCCGCGCATCTTGCAGTACATCACGGCCGACGTCGTGCATATCATGATCGACGGCCGCATCGTCAAGACCGGCGGCCCCGAACTCGCCAACCGTGTCGAACGCGAAGGCTACGACACGATCCGCGAGGAGGCCGGCGCAATTGCCTAGCGCCGTGCTCTCCGGCCGCGAACGTCCCGGCCGCTACTGGAAGATCGACCTCGATACGCTCGAACTTCCGACCCTCGCCGACGGCGGCGTGGTCGAGATCGCGGCGCCGAGCGCACGCGGGCTGATCGCCTGCACGCTCGCGCAGGCGAAGAACGATCACGCGGAGCTGCTCGCGCGCGTCTACGGCAAGACCGGCGCGCAAGCGACCAAGTTCGGCGCGCTGACCGCCGCCAATCCCGGGCTCGGCGCGTTCGTCTACGTTCCGGCCGACGTCTCGGTCGACGACCCGATCCTGATCACGTACCGCGCGAGCGCGGCCTGCTACCCGTACACCGTCATCCTGGCCGAACGCGGCGCGCGCGCGACCGTGATCGAACGGATCGAAGGTGCCGCCGGCACGACCGTCTGCGGCATCGTCGAAGTCGTCACCGAAGCGTACGCCGACGTGACCGTCGCGACCGTGCAGAATTTGCCCGAAGACGCGCGCGTGTTCGCGACCCGGGATGCCAAGCCCGGCGAAGGCGCGCACGTCTCGTGGGCGGTCGCCGATCTCGGTGCTGCCCTCGTGGTCGGTTCGGCCGACGCGCGGATCGAGCACGAAGGTGCGAACGTCGATATCTCGGCGCTCTTCTTCCCGCGCGGCAACCAGCACGTCGACCTGATCACGACCGTCGATCACATCGCCGGCCACGCAAGTTCCGAGACCGTGGTGAAATCCGCCGCGACCGGACGCGGACAGGCGCGCTACCTTGGCAACATCCGCATCGTCAAAGACGCGCAGGGCTCGCTTGCGAATCTGCACGACGATGCGCTGCTCCTCTCCAAGACCGCGCACATCGACTCGGTCCCCGCGCTCGAGATCGCCGCCAACGACGTCAAGGCCTATCACGGCGCGACCGTCGGCGCGATCGACGCGGAGCTTCTGTTCTACATGGAGAGTCGCGGCATCACGCGCGAAGCCGCCGAACGCATGATCGCGCTCGGATTCTTCGAACCCGCCATCGCCCGCTTCCCGACCGAGATCCTGCGCGAAGAGATTCGCGAAGGACTCCGCGCGAAGATCGTCTGATGTACGCGCTCGAGTCGAAGGCCGCACGCATCGCGGCCGACTTTCCGATCCTCCAGAGTACGACCTCGCGCGGCAAGCGTCTGATCTATCTCGACTCGGCCGCGACCTCGCAGAAGCCGCAGATCGTGATCGACGAACTGGTCCGCTACTACAGCGAGTACAACGCGAACATCCATCGCGGCGTCTACGAGATCGCGGCCCGCGCGACCGACGCCTTCGAAGAAGCACGCGCGAAAGTCGCCGCCTTCATCGGCGCGCAGACCGAAGAGCTGATCTGGACGCGCAACACGACCGAAGCGATCAACCTGGTCGCCTACTCGTGGGGCATGACCAACCTCAAGCCGGGCGACGCGATCGTGACCACCCAGATCGAACACCATTCCAACCTCGTGCCCTGGCAGCTGCTCGCCGCCAAGACCGGCGCGACTTTGCGCTTCATCCCGGTCGACGCGCGCGGCGTGCACGTCCTCGACGATCTCGACGAACTCGTGCGCGGCGCGAAGCTGGTAGCGTTCTCGCACGTCAGCAACACGCTCGGTACGATCGCTCCGATCGAACGCATCGTCGCGGCCGCCCGCAAGGCCGGCGCGACCATCCTCGTCGACGGCGCCCAGGCCGCCCCGCATCTGGCGGTCGACGTGAAGGCCCTCGACGTCGACTTCTACGCGATCAGCGGCCACAAGATGCTCGCCCCGACCGGCATCGGCGCGCTCTACGGCAAACGCGAGCTGCTCGAAGCGATGCCGCCTTTCTTGGCCGGCGGCGACATGATCCGCAAGGTCGAGTACGAGCGTACCACCTATAACGATCTGCCCTGGAAGTTCGAGGCCGGCACCAGCAACGTGGCCGACGCGATCGGTTTCGGCGTCGCGGTCGACTATCTGAGCGAGGTCGGCATGGGCTGGGTCCGCGACCACGAGAAGGCGATGCTCGCGTACGCCCTCGAGAAGCTCGCGCCGTTCGAAGCCCGCGGCCTCGCGATCTACGGGCCCAAGGATCCGGAACTGGTCAGCGGCGTGCTCTCGTTCAACTTCGCCGACATCCACGCGCACGACTTGGCCTCGATCCTCGACACCGAGGGCGTCTGCATCCGCGCCGGCCATCACTGCACGATGCCGCTGATGGAAAAGATGGGCTGGCCAGCGACCGCGCGCGCCTCGTTCTATCTCTACACCACGCACGGCGACATCGACGCGCTCGCGACCGGACTCGAACGCGCCGCCGAGGTCTTCAGGCTCTAGTGGACGACTTCTACCGCGATTATATCCTCGACCACTATCGCAACCCACGGAACTTCGGCACGCTGGAGAAGCCCGACGCGACGGCCGAAGATCTCAACCCGCTCTGCGGCGATCAGATCCGCATGGACGTCGCCGTCGCCGAAGACGGCACCGTCAGCGACGTCAAATTCTCCGGCAAAGGCTGCGCCATCAGCCAAGCTTCGGCCTCGATGCTGACCGAGAGCGTCAAGGGCATGAAGCTCGAAGACGTCGCCCGGCTCTCGAAGGAGACCGTCTTGGAGAACGTCGGTATCGGGATCAGCCCGACCCGGATGAAATGCGCGATGCTCGGGCTGCGCGTCCTCAAGAGCGCGGCCGTCGGCGAGATCGCCGGCTGGCCCGACGAGGACTAGCATC
>JBBRTL010000068.1:0-12877 GCA_038244445.1 Vulcanimicrobiales bacterium | reverse complement strand
ATGGTCGTCGGGGCCGGCGCGGGCGGCGTGCTGCTGCACGAAGCGGTAGGGCACGGTCTCGAGAGCGACTTCAACCGGCGCGGCGTCTCGCTCTACAGTGGACGGGTCGGCGAACGAGTCGCAAACGAACTGGTGACGATCCTCGACGACGGCAACATCCCGGGCGAACGTGGCAGCATCTCGGTCGACGATGAAGGCATCCCCGGCGCGCATAAAGTGCTGGTCGAGAAGGGCGTCCTGCGCGGCTACATGCAGGATCGCCTGAACGCGCGCCTGATGCACGTCGCACCGACCGGGAGTGGGCGCCGCCAATCGTTCCGCTCGATGCCGCAACCGCGAATGTGCAACACGTACATGCCGAACGGCGAGAGTACCTTCGAAGAGATCCTGGCCTCGACCAAGCGCGGGATCTACGCTAAGGGCTTCGGCGGCGGTCAGGTCGAGATATCCAAGGGCGACTTCGTCTTCATGGTGGCCGAAGGTTACTTGATCGAGGATGGCAAGATCACCGCGCCGATCAAGAACGCGACCATCGTCGGCAACGGCCCCGAAGCGATGACCAAGGTGACGGCGGTCGGCAACGACTCGCGTCTTGCCAGCCGTCACTACACGTGCGGCAAGGGCGGCCAGTACGTCCCGGTCGGCGTCGGAATGCCGACCGTCAAGATCTCCGCGATCACGGTGGGTGGGACCGGTGAATAACGACGACGCCCTGCAGGCCGCACAAGATGCGGTCGAACTCGCATTGGCGGCCGGCGCGAGCGCGGCCGAAGCGACCGTCGGGGTCGGACGCCGGCTCTCGGTCGAAGCGCGCGAAGCGGTCATCACCAAACTCGAACAGTCGACCGGCAAGAGTCTGACGGTCCGCGTCTTCGTCGACGGTCGTAAGGCCACGTTTGCGACCGCCGACTTCGATCGCGACGGCCTGCGCGTAGCGCTCGCTCGCGCGGTCTCGCAAGCGGCGCACGTCGCGGTCGACGAACTCGCGCGTCTCCCGGACGAACGTGCCGAGACAGTTCCCGACCTCGAACTCTACGATCCCTCGATCGTCTCGCGCGGCGACGATGCCGGCGCCGAAGACGTGCTCGAGATCGAACGAGCGTTGCGTATCGCGGATCCGCGGATCGTCAACAGTAGCGGCTCGCACTTCGGCGACTCGAGTTCGCTCGTCGCGCTCGCGAACTCGGACGGCTTCGCCGGCAGCTACGTCGCGACGCGCGCGAGCCGTTCGACCAGCCCGGTCGCGCACGACGGGCCGCACAAACGCACGGCCCACTACGGCACGGCGGCTCGGCGTCTCGACGAACTCGAGAGCAACGCCGAGGTGGCGCGGATCGCCGCCATGCGGACGACCGAGATGTTCGGCGCCCGTAAGCCCGATACGATGCGCGTTCCGGTCATCTTCGAACGCGACGTCGCGGCCTCGGTCCTGGCGGATATCTTTTCGGCCGTCAACGCCGCCAACGTCGCCATCGGCAACTCGTGGCTAGCCGGCCGGACCGGCGAGAAGATCGGCAGTGACCTCGCGACCATCGTGGACGACGGGCGTCTACCGGGCCGACTCGGCAGTTCGCCCTTCGACGGCGAGGGCGTGGCGACGCGGCGCACGGTCGTCTTCGAGAAGGGCATCCTGCGGTCGTTCCTGTACGATTCGTACTTCGCACGGCGGCTCGGGGCCGCCACCACGGGCAACGCCGCCTCGGGCGGAATCGGGCCGAATAGCCTCTATTTAGAGGCCGGAACGGGGTCGCTCGCGGAATTGATCGCCAAGACCCCGCGAGGCGTCCTGGTTCTGGATACCATCGGGTTCGCGACGGAGCACGCGACCGGGACGTACAGCCGAGGCGCGCGCGGGTTTGCGATCGAGAACGGCGAGCTCGCCTATCCGATCGAAGAGTTTACGATTGCGGCAAGTCTGCCCGACATGCTGGCCGGAATCGATGCGGTCGCCGCGGACCTGCGATTCGACGGGAGCGTCGTCTCGCCGTCGTTCCGCGTCGCCGAAATGACGATCAGCGGCAACTAGCCGTTTTCGTCGAGAAAAGGAAAGAGGAAGCCACGTTGCCTCAGGTAGCCATCAACTTCACCCTCGTGATGCGCGTCGAGATGCCGAATACGGCCGGCGCCTTCGCGCAGCTCGCGAACGCGATCGGCGACGCGGGCGGGGTCGTCTCCGCGGTCGACATGCGGAACGTCACCAAGGCGACGGTCGTACGCGACGTGACCATCAACGTCTCGAGCGACGTGATCGGCAACGACGTGCGTCGCGCGGTCGAATCCATCGACGGCGTTCTGGTGCAAAGCATCTCGGATGCGATCTTTCTCGCGCACTTGGGCGGCAAGATCCGGATCGAGCCGAAGATTCCGGTCAAGAATCGTCAGGATCTCTCGATCGTCTACACCCCCGGTGTGGCGCGCGTCTCGATGGCGATCGCGGCCGACCCGCACAAGGCCTTCACGCTCACGATCAAACGCAACACGGTCGCGGTCGTCACCGACGGCACCGCCGTGCTCGGCCTGGGCGACATCGGTCCGCTCGGCGCCCTCCCGGTGATGGAAGGCAAGGCGATGCTCTTCAAGCAGTTCGCCGACATCGACGCGTTCCCGATCTGCCTCGATACCAAGGACGTCGACGAGATCGTCGAGACGATCGTGCGCATCGCGCCGACCTTCGGCGGCATCAACCTCGAAGATATCTCGGCGCCGCGCTGCTTCGAAATCGAGAAGCGCCTGATCGAACGGCTCGACATCCCGGTCATGCACGACGACCAGCACGGCACGGCCATCGTCATATTGGCCGCGCTGCTCAACGCCGCGCAGGTCGTGAATAAGCGGATCGAAGATCTGCAGGTGGTGGTCTCGGGCTCCGGCGCGGCCGGCACCGCGACGATCAAGATGCTGCTCGACGTCGGCGTGCGCGACGTGATTCCGGTCGACCGAGCGGGCGCGCTCAACCGGACCGATCGCTACGAGAACCCGCATTGGCGCTGGCTGGCCGAGAATACCAACGTCGAGAACCGCCGCGGGACCCTCGGCGAAGTGTTGGTCGGTGCGGATGTCTTCATCGGCGTTTCGGCCCCCGGCATCCTCACCCCGGACGACATCCAGAAGATGGGGCGGGACCCGATCGTCTTCGCGATGGCCAATCCGACCCCCGAGATCATGCCGGACGCCGCCGCCCCGTACGTGGCCGTGATCGCGACCGGCCGCTCGGACTTCCCGAACCAGGTCAACAACCTGCTGGCCTTCCCGGGCATCTTCCGGGGCGCCCTGGACGTCCGGGCCCGCCGGATCACCGATGGCATGATGCTGGCGGCCGCCCGAGCGATCGCGGCCATCGTGACTGACGACGAGCGGAGCGCCGAGTACATCATCCCGAGCGTCTTTGACCCTCGGGTGGTGGACGCGGTGGCAAAAGCTGTTGCCTCTGCCGCTGTGGACGAAGGCGTCGCTCGCCGAACCATTGTAAAGGGTGATGGAGAAGACGCAGCCACGGTTCATCAGGGAGGGTAACCATGTCGCTGGCCCGGGTCCTAGTGGTCGAAGACGACGATGACGTCGCTCGTTTGGAGCGGACGGTCCTCGAGCGCGCCGGCTACGAGGTAAAGGTGACCGGCAGCGGAGCCGAAGGGCTCGAACTGGCCGATACCTATCGACCGGATGTGGTCGTGCTTGACGTCGGCCTGCCGGACATCTCCGGCCTCGACGTCTGCACCTCGCTCTCCAACTCGAACAGCGCGTTCGTGTTGATGGTGAGCGGGCATTCGCGCGAACAAGACGTCCTGCTCGGCCTCGGCCTGGGCGCGGACGACTACATCACCAAACCGTTCTCGGGGAACGAACTGGTCGCGCGCATCGCCTCGTTCTTGCGCCGTCGCGAGAAGTACGGCACTAAGAAAGAGACCGAAGCGATCATGCGGGTCGGCACGGCCGAACTCAATCGCGACTTCCACACGCTCGTCAACGACGGCGTCAACGTCTCGCTGACCGCGCTCGAGTTCCGCCTGCTCTGGTTCTTGGCGGAGGCCGAGGGCCGGCTGCTGACCCGCGCGCAGATCCTCGAACAGGTCTGGAACGATACCTCGGGCGTGCCGACCCGGGTGGTCGACGTGCACGTCGCGGCGCTGCGCAAGAAACTTTCCGAATCGGACGCGCCGATCGAGATCGCAAGCGTGCGCGGCATTGGCTACCGGCTCGACACCAAGTAACGTCGCGACCGCCCTCGGTCTCGCACTCGAGTCGGCCGATCCGCGGCCGCTCTACGTACAACTTGCCGATCAACTCGTCGAAGTCATCGAAGCGGGGAGACTCGTCCCGGGCGATCGATTGCCCGCGATGCGCGATCTTGCCGCGGCGCTCGGCTGCGCGCTGGTCACCGTTTCGCAGGCCTACGAACTGCTCGCCGCGCGCGGGCGCGTGATCGCGCGCGTCGGCAAAGGGACGTTCGTCGCCGAGCCGGTCGATCGCGACAAGCCGTTCGCGCGCCGGTGGGAACCGGACGTCGGACGGTTCGCCCGTTCGCCCCGCCTGGAAGGCGTGATGGAGCAGCTGACGCGCGCGACCGCGCCGGGCGCGATCTCGCTTGCGACCGGACACCCCGCCCCCGAGACGTTTCCGCTCCACGACTTCGCGCGCGCGTTCCATCGCACGCTGCTCGACGATCCGCCCGAAGCGATGCAGTACCGTTCCTCGACCGGCGATCCCGAACTCTGCGAGACGCTTGCGGCGCTCTTGCGCGGACGTGGGTGCAACGCGGACGCGCGCGACATCATCGTCTGTTCGGGCGCGCAGCAGGCCGCGGACGTGGTCGCGACCGTGTTGCTGGAAGAGCGTTCGGTGGTCGCATCCGAGTCGCCGACCTACTCGGGTACGCTCGGCGTCTTCGACGCGCGCGGCGTCACCTACGTCGAGGTTCGCAGCGACGGCGACGGCATTCGGCCGGACGACGTCGAGCGGGTCTTCTCCGAGTATCGTCCGCGCCTGCTCTATCTCAATCCGATCGCGCAGAACCCGACCGGTGCGGTCCTGCCACAGCGTCGTGCCAAGCAGATCGTCGCGCTCGCGCGCCGCTACGACGTGGTGATCTTGGAAGATCAGACCGGTTGGCAGTTGACCTACGACGCGTCCGCGCCGCGTCCGCTCGCGTCGTTCGATACCGATGGGCGCGTGATCCTGATGGAGTCGCTCTCCAAGTCGATCTTCCCGGCTTTGCGGGTCGGGTATCTGTGCTGCAAGGGCGCGCTCGCGGAGGCGCTCGAGATCGCCAAAGTGCGCGCCGACGTGTTCACCTCGACGCTGACCCAGCGCGCCCTCTGGCGCTTCATGAACTCGCCCGCCTACGCGCGGCATCTGCGTGCGGCTCGCGCGCTCTATCGCGAACGGCGCGACAACTTCATCGAAGCGATCGCGACGGCCGTCCCATGGAGCGACGTGCGCGCCCCGGCGGCGGGCGTGAACGTCTGGCTCGCGCTGCCGTCGCGCATCTCCACCCAGGCCGCTTTCGACGCGTGCGCCCGCGAAGGGGTGCTGGTGATGCCTGCGGAGCCGTTCTATCCGACTCGAGTCGGCCCGCCCGGCCTTCGTCTCTCGTTCGGCAATCTGGCCCCCGAGGAGGCCCGGGAGGGGCTCGCTCGTCTCGGCAGAGCCCTGCATCGGCTAGAGCAGGCCTAACGCCGCCTGCGCCCGTAGCAAACCGGGTGACTCTGCGACGAATTTTCGCGGCGGCGTTGGCCGCCGTTCTGCTTGGTGCGGTCCCGCGCCCGATCGTCTTCTCGGCTCCGGCGGGGAATCGCCCGGCGGGCGCGCCGAATGCGAGCCGACCGTACGATCTGATCGCGCGTGACGGCCGGACCGTTTCGCCGCTCGGGACCAACGTCACGGTCGATCCGGGCGCGCGGAGCGTCGCGCTTTCGCCCGACGGAACGTTCATCCTCGTCGGCGGCGCCTCGCTCCAAGTGCTCGACGCGCATACGTTGCGCGTAATCTCCACGGTTCCGGATGCGCGGTCGCCGGTTCTCGACGTCGCTGCGGTTCGCGATCCGGCCGACCCGACGCACGCCATCGTCGCCGCCCTCTCGCGGTTCGACGGCGGTGAACTTCGGTTCTACGATCTCGGGAGCGATGGCACGCTGACGAAGCGCGGTGGTTCGGTCGGGACCGGAGGCGATCCGGACGCGCCGTCGACCATGACGATCTCCGCGGATGGCCGGATCGCGTACGTGGTGGGTGGGCTTTCCGGAGCGTTGCACTCGATCGAGATCGCGTCGGGGCGTCAGCTCGGAGAGGCGACGGCGGTCGGATTCTCGCCGGCCGGTATCGCGGTCGCCGGCAGGCGTCTCTACGTCACTAACGCCGGCGTGATGGAGGTGACCTCGCTCTCCACGCCCGTTCGGATTCCGGAGTTCGGCGTCGCGCCGTACGACTCGGTGCGCTCGTCGTCGTTGACGGCTCTCGGCCTGAAGGATGACGGTACGGTCGATGCGGCCACGGCACAGACGGCCAAGATGGATTCGGCGCCCGACGAGTTGACGAATATCGGCGGCGCGCAACCCACGAGGATCGCCGTCTCGAAGGACGGTCGTTACGCGTTCGTCTGCATGAGCAACGTCGATCGGATCGCGGTAGTCGCGCTCTCCGGGGTGCCCCGCGTGGTCGGCGGTCTCTCGCTCCGCCTGTTCCAAAGTTCGTCGATCGGCAGCGCGCCGTACGGGACCCATCCGAGCGCGATCCTTCGCAGTGCGGACGGCAACCGGCTCTACGTCGCGCTCGACGGCATCGATGCGGTCGCGGTGCTCGATAGTTCGAAACCGGTCGCTCTGCGTCGCCTCGGGCTGCTTCCGACGGGTGGAGATCCGAGCGCGCTCGCGCTCTCTGCGGACGGCCGGTATCTCTTCGTCGCGAACGCGCAGGGTGAGGTCGCGAACGCGACCTTGCAACGGGTCGACCTTCGACGCGTTCCGCTCCAAGCCGTGACGCTCTCGGCGCTGCGCTACAATCGCTCCGTCGCCTACGGCAAGGACCGGGCGGTCGTGCCGGCGATGCGGTTGGACGAACCGGTACGCAGTAAGACGATCTCGCACGTGGTCGTCGTGTACGTCGGCTACCCGGCGTTCTCTCCGTCCGAATCCGCGGGCGATGCCCCCAATATCCACGCACTCGCCCGCGCCTATTCCTCCGCGGCGAATTTCTACGCCGACGCCCGGTCGGAGCCGACCTCGCTCACCCCGAATCTCTATCCGCGCGCCGGGTACGTCTTCAACGACGCGCAACGGGCCGGTCGCTCGTATCGCGACTACGGCGGTCTGATCGATCTCTTGGGTCGCGTCGAGGACGTCGCCGCGCCCACGAGCGGGCTCGGCGGGCTCTACGGTCTCGAAGTTCCGGCGCTCGCCGCACTCGCATCGCACATCGATCTCGACTACCCCGGGCCGAACGACGCCATTCGCGACGAGCGCCGCGCGCGCGAGTTCGTGCGCGATATCGCGCCGCTGGTACAGAACGATGCGATGCCGGACTTCACCTACGTCAGGCTCCCGGGCCTCGATGCGTCGCAGGGCGACAGTGCGCTCGGCACGATCGTCGACTATCTCACCCACAGCCCGCAGTGGTCGTCCACCGCCATCTTCATCGTGCCGGATAGCCCGCGCCCCGTTCCGGACGCGGCAGGTTGGCATCCGAGCTTCGCGATCGTCGTCTCGCCATTCGCCAAGCACGGGTATGCGAGCCACGTCCACATCTCAACCGCGAGCGTCCTCAAGACCGAGGAAGAACTGCTCGGCCTGCCGCCGGTCGGCCTGGCGGATCTGCTCGCGACCGATATGGCCGATTTCTTCACGGCGAAACCCGATCCGACATCGTACTCCGCCCAGGCCGTCGGCGCGGCGCCCATCCCCGAAGTGCTGGCGCGGCCCGGCGTCGAACGCATCGGACACTGACCATGAGCAAAACGAGCGTACATTTTGGACCGCGCCTGGTGGCGCGACCCACCGGGACCCTTCGCGCCGCCGTCCTGGTGCGGCCGCCCGCCTCGATCGAGAACGCCAAGCCGGCGATCGGGGAGCCGAACGCGATCTACGCACGCGCCCTCGAACAGCACGACGTCCTCGCCAAGACCCTGACGTACTTCGGGGTCGACGTCTCGATCGCCGAATCGGCCGGTGAAGACCCTTACGAAGTCGCGGTCGCGGATGCGGCCGTCGTCTTCGAAGACGGTGCCACCATCATGCGCCCGAGCGTGATGTCGCGCCGTGGCGAAGCGGCCCGCATCGAAGCCGAGTTCGCGCGGATCGACGTCCCGATCGCCGGACACATCGCGGCACCCGGACTCTTCGACGGTGGCGACGTGTTGATGGTCGGCCGAACGGCGTTCGTCGGCGTCGGCGCGCGCGGCAACGCGCTCGGCCGGAGCGGTTTCTCGTCGATCGCAAGCGCTCACGGCTTCACCGTCGTCGAGGTGTCGCTTGCGGCCGGTGTCGGCTCGTTGCGTGCGGTCGCGGGCGCGGTCGCGAGCGATACGGTCGTGCTCGCCGAAGGCAAAGTCGATCCAGCGGCGTTCGCCGGCTTTAAGACGATCGTGCTGGAGCGTGGCGAGGATCTCGCCGCCGGCGTACTCTGTCTCGGCGAGCATCACGTTCTCGGCGACGTCCGCTATCGCACGTCGCTGCGCGCGCTACGCAAGGCCGGCGTCACCGTCGAAGCGATCGATCTCTACGAGTTCACCAAGATCGGCATCGCCTCGGGCATGCTCGCGATCGCCCTCAAACGCGACTGAGGATTCTCGTTCGATGCGCGTAGCGATCCTCTCCGACATCCACGGTAATCTCGTCTCGCTCGACGCATGTCTCAACGATCTGGAACAACAGGGTGGCGCCGATTTCATCGTGGCGGCGGGCGACCTATGCGTCGACGGACCCAAGCCGAAGAAGGTCTTGCAACGCTTGATCGAGATCGACGCGCATTGCATTCGCGGGAACACGGATCGTTATATCGGCGAACGCGACGAAGCCGCGTTGCCGGCGGCCGAACGCGCGCAATTGCAATGGACGCGCGGCCAACTCGGCGAGAAGCTGATCGCCTGGCTCGGCGAACTCCCATTTTCGCAGCGCTTCGGCGAAGACGCGAACCAACTTCTGATCGTGCATGCGAATCCGACCAACGACGACGAGCACGTGTGGCCCGATGCGGACGACGCGACCCTCGAACGCTTGATCGGCGCGGAGACGGCGAACGCGATCGCGTTCGGCCATCTGCATCTGCCCTACGTGCGCGTCTGGCGCGGGAAGATGCTCGTAAACGTCGCCTCGGCCGGCTTGCCCAAGGACGGCGACCCGCGCGCGAGCTACGCGATCGCGACCCAGCGCAGCGGCGGCTGGGAGGTCAAACACCGGCGCGTGGCCTTCG
Source organism: Vulcanimicrobiales bacterium (assembly GCA_038244445.1). Classification (GTDB taxonomy): domain Bacteria; phylum Vulcanimicrobiota; class Vulcanimicrobiia; order Vulcanimicrobiales; family Vulcanimicrobiaceae; genus JALYSX01. Next base: position 3,478 of record JBBRTL010000068.1, on the reverse strand, counting down.
ACGTGAAGAAAGTTGCAACCCAACTGGCGGATTGCGGGATTCCGGGAAGCATAGAACTCATCGCGACGCTCCGCCGCCATCGCTACAAACGATTGAAATCATCGATTCCATAACCGCGCCCGCCGTCGAGGTGAAGAACCTCGTCAAACGGTACGGCGACTTTACCGCCGTCGACGACGTGTCGTTCCGCGTGGAAGCGGGCGACTTCTTCGGCTTTCTCGGGCCGAACGGCGCCGGCAAGACGACCACCATCAGCGCGATCGTGAGCCTGGTGCGCAAGAGCGCCGGCACGATCGCGATCTTCGGCCGGGATATCGACGCCGACTGGCGCGAAGCGCGCAAGCTGGTGGGCATCGCGCCGCAAGAGTACAACTTCGACCGCTATCTCTCGATCCGAGACGTGCTGATCTTCCAGGCGGGCTACTACGGCCTGCGCAAGCGCGAGGTCGAGGATCGCGCCGATGCGTTGCTCGCGCAGTTCTCGCTCGCGTCGAAGGCCAACGTCGAGTACACCAAGCTTTCGGGCGGCCAGAAGCGCCGCTTGACGCTGGCACGCGCAATGATCCATCAGCCGAAGCTATTGATCCTCGACGAGCCGACGGCGGGCGTCGACGTGGAACTGCGGATCGAGCTATGGGAGCTGCTTCGGTCGTTGAACGCCGGCGGCATGACGGTCTTTCTAACGACGCACTACCTCGAAGAGGCCGAGGCGCTCTGCAAGAACATCGCGATCATCCGCGCCGGCAAGATCGTGACCCAGCAGAGCACGAGCGACCTGCTCGCGAGCCGCGTCGGCTCGACCCTGCAGGACGTCTTTCTGGAGCTGACGCGATGAACCGCGTCGGACTCTGGACGCTGATCAAACGCGAGATGATCCGCAGCATCAAGGTGATCAATCAGGTCATCTGGCCGCCGATCATCATGACCTTGCTCTACGTCTTCGTGTTCGGGCTGGCGCTCGGCAAGCAACTGCACAGCGTCCAGGGCGTCAGCTACGCGGAGTTCCTGATCCCCGGGCTGATCATGCTCCAGGTGATCGACTCGTCGTACGGAGAATGCTCGAGCTCGCTCTTCCAAGCGCGCTTCATGAACTCGATCCAGGAGATGCTGGTCGCGCCGATGTCGGCCGGCGAGATGGTCTTCGGCTACATCTTCGGAAGCCTGGCGCGCGCGCTCCTGATCGGCGGGCTGATCACGATCGTCGGCTTCCTCGCGGTCCACGCCTACCCGACCAACTGGTTCGTCTTCTTCGGCGTGCTCTGCGTCGTCTCGATCCTGTTCTCGGCGCTCGGCCTGATCTTCGGCCTGCTCGCCGAGAAGTTCGACCACATCGCGGTCCTGACGACCTTCGTGATCACCCCCCTGGTCTTCGTCGGCGGCGTCTTCACGAACGCGAGATCGTTGCCGCCCTTGATGCAACAGCTTTCGCTCTTCAACCCGATGTTCTATACGATCGACGCTTTCCGGTATAGCTACACCGGCCAGACGAATCTCCCGCTCGCGCTCTCGATCGGCGCCATCTGCGCGCTCGCCGTCATCTGCACGGGCACCGTCCTGCGTATGATGAGCATAGGATACAAGCTTCGCCCATGATCATCGCCGCAATCGCCCTCGTAACCCACCTCAGCATCGCGCCCTGGAAGGGCGCCGATCCGGCCAACGCGATCGCCGGTGCGACCAAGTATCGCCTGACCGTCACCGGTCGGCCGGGCGCCCACGTCCACCTCCGCGCAACGGGCCGCGCCGAGGGCTGGGTCGCCGCGTTCTGCACGAACGAGGTCTGCTCGCCCGACCAGACGATGCTCGACCTCCCCGCCTCGGGTCGCGCCGACGTCCAGTTCGGACTCGTCCGCGACGACGACCACGCCGCGGCTTCGAGCGGTCGCGTCACGATCCGAACCGACGATGGCTCTAAGGTCACCACGCAGGCGCCCTAGCGATGTGCTAAGGCGCGAAAATCGCCTGAAGCGTTCCGAGCACTCGCGATAGTTCGGCGCTATCGAGGGTGCCGGCAAACCGTCGCAGACGGGCGCGGTCGATGGCACGGAGATGGTCGAGCAAAATGAGGCCACCTTTTCCGAATGACGTGCGCAGACGAAACGGCGTTTCGAACCCTTTGGATGTCAGCGGCGCTACAATGGTGGTTCGCAAGAAGTCCATTTCCGATGGCTGTACGATGACGCAGGGGCGATCCTTTGCGAGTTCCGATCCGATGGTCGGAACGTCCGGCGATACGAACCAGACCTCTCCGCGTATCCCCGAGTGCTTCATGACAACTCCGCATCCACACCGCCGTCGGGAAACGAGAGCCACGTACGGTCGTCATCCGACAGCTCGAACGCTTCTGCAGGTAAGGCGGAAATGGCGTCTTCCCAACCGTCGCGGGGATGCCCGGCCTTGCGGACCTCGAGATGGTCGTCGACCACGCGCATCTCGACGGCATGCTCGATGCCGAGCTGCGCGAGGAGCGGTTTGGGGATGACGACTCCTTGGGAGTTCCCGATGCGCTGAAGCGAACTTCTCATGGTAAGGACATTGTACCGTACGGATCCCAGCCGGTCAAACATTGTTACGAACGGACCCGAGCGTACGATTGGACGCTCTCGGCGCGAAAGCGGGTACGGGTTACCGAAGCGACATCACGTAGCGCCGGAGCAAGGCCGGGACGGATCCGCACCGGTACTCCACCCACGATCGATGCGCTGATCGGGGACGTTCAGAAGAACGGATTGTGCGCTTTCTCGAGCGCGATCGTCGTCGGCGGTCCGTGCCCGGGCATGACGGCGGTCTCGTCGGGAAGCGTGAAGAGTTTGCAGCGGATGCTATTGAGAATATCGTCGTAGGTCGAGATATCCGCATACGCCCCGCCGACGCTGCCCGCGAATAACGTATCGCCGGTAAACACCGTCGACGCGAACAAGTACGAAACGCTCCCATCCGTATGCCCCGGCGTATGGATCATCCGAATCCGGGCGTCGTCCCCGAACGGAAGATCCTCACCGTCCTTGACCAACAACGCCTTCGAAGCAAACGACCCGATGGCATGCACGTCGGCTTCGTGCATCACGATCTGCGCATCCGGGAAAGCTCGCGCCACGTCTCCGGTCGCATCGCAATGATCCATATGCTGATGCGTGATCAAGATGTACTGAAGATTGTACGCCCCATCTCGCAACACGCGTAACAGATTCGCCGGAATCCCGGCCGGATCGACCAGCGCAGCCCGTTGAGTTCCGGCGATGAAGAACACATACCCATTACTCGGATGCGGATCCTGAGGATGATGCCGAACATCGCTCGGCAGGTCGACGTGCGGATACCAACGCTGCGCCCTACTATCCGCCAACTTATGCGGATCCAGCTTGAGCCTACGCGCAACGTCCGCCACAGCCAACGCACGCAAGGTCGCCGGATCCACCCCGACCCCGCGCGCCGCCTTCCGAACGATGTCGGGAAAGTCATCCTCCAGCGGTATCAT
>JBBRTL010000067.1:0-12887 GCA_038244445.1 Vulcanimicrobiales bacterium | reverse complement strand
TCGTCACGACTGTCGTCGTGGCCGCCTGGGCGACGATCTGGCTGAACGTCGCGCTACCGCCCCCAGCGAAGACCGCTGAGCCGCCGTACGTGGCGATCACGCTATGGCTGCCAGCAGACAGGGTCGCCGTCGTGTACGTCGCCCTACCCGCTGCGTTCAGCGTCAGGATGCCACCGACATTCGTGCCGTCGATGTTGAGCCGAACGGTGCCGGTCGGAGTGCCCGTTCCGGTCGCCGGTCGGAAAGACCGCCAGTACCGCGCAGATCGTACCGACGATGACGCCCGCACGCACGAAGCGCCGCCCGATCGAGAGATCCCGCTCCGAGAGCAGATAGTACGCGCCGACGCCCGCGATCAAGAACGCGCCGGTCAGCAGCGCTCCGGTCATCACGTGCAGGTACTGCCAGGTCGCGAACGGCGACGATAGGACCGCCCACAGATTTGCCATCTCGATGCGCCCGTGTTCGCCGAACGTATAGCCGACCGGATGCTGCATCCACGCATCGGTCGCGACGATGAAGAAGCCCGAGAGCCAGGCACCGGCCGCCACCAAGAGCGCGGAGAGAGCGTGCATCTTCGGCGAGACGCGGTCCTTGCCGTAGAGCAAGATGCCGAGGAAGATCGACTCGAGGAAGAACGCGAACGCGCCCTCCATCGCGAGCGGCTGGCCGATCACGCCGCCGGTCCTGGCCGAGAATGCGGCCCAGTTCGTGCCGAACTGGAACTCCATCGGAATGCCGGTCACGACGCCGGCCGCGAAGTTGATCGCGAAGATCTTCGTCCAGAACGCGGCCGCGCGTGCGGCTTCGGCATCGCCTTTGGCGCCGCGCCAAGTGAACCAGGCGATGAACGGCGCAAGTCCCATCGTCCCGATCGGGAACAGATAATGGAACATGATGGTGAACGCGAACTGCAGGCGGTCTGCGATGGCGACATCCATAGAAAACATCGTCCCGCCGTACCCGGCGAGACGATATGACTTCTAGCGCAACGGCGCTTTTCTAGAACGAGTGAGAGAGCGAGAAACGGATCGTTGTCGGTCCGACCGGGACGCCGGTGCGCAGCCCGAGGGCGCCGTTCGCGAGCGGCGTCGGGGTGCCGCCGTTGATCTGCGCGTAGGGCTGCGTATAGGTGCCGAACAGGTTGTCGAACGAAATCGTCGCGCGGGTCTTCTCGTTCAAGAACGGCAGACCGATGGCGGCGTTGGTGACGACGAAGGCCGGCACGTTGTAGGTGTTGTTCGGACCGAAGTAGGTGGCGCCGAACTCGACGTACTGACGATGCGAGCCGCGGAAGTGGATCGCGCCGAACGCCTGCGAGTAGGCCTCGCTCTTGTTCGAGATGCCGTTGAACGCCGGGCTGTTGAAGCCGACGTAGTTCTGGCCGTCGATCACGCCCAGATTGGTCGTATACGGACCGGTCGGCGAGGAGTAGAAGCCCGGCGGCAGATCGTAGGCGAAGGCGCGGGCGAGGTCGCCCGAGATCGTGTAGCCGAGACCGAAGTCCGGATCGCTCTTGAGGCTGAACTCGATGCCCTGGAAGCGCGCCTTCGCGAGGTTCTGATTGGTGCTGACATAGATCGGCACGGCCGCACCGACGGGCGGCGTATAGAGCGTTCCGGTCGGATAGGTGACGCCGATGAACTGGTTGCGCAGGTTCGTCAGGTACGCATCCACCGAGAGAATCGCTCCGTTCGGGAGACGATAGTCGCCGCCGAGGTTGTAGCCGAACGAGGTCTCCGGCAAGAGGCTCCCGCTGTTCTGCGCGATCGTCACCGTCGAGATCGCCGGATTGTAGGCCTGTGCCGCGGTCGTATTGAGGTTGTCGATCAGCGCCGGGTAGGCCGGTGCGACCGCCGAGCCCATGCCGAAGCGCAGCGAGAGGTTCGCGTTCGGACGGTACGTCAGGCCGAGGCGCGGATCGTCGTGCGCGACCGTGCCGCTGGCGTAGACGAAGTTACCTAGCACGTCCTTCGACGGAGTGTAGACGTTGTGGTAGGTGTTGTAGTAGTTGGCGAGCGTCAACGTGGTGCGCGCGCCCAGGTTGAAGGTGCCGCGTAGCAGATAGGTCGTGAAGTCCTGACGCGTGCCGCCCGGAATCGAGGTCGTGACTCTGCCGCCGACCGGCGCGGCCGCACCGGCGATCGCGTACGAGTTGGTCAGCGAGGTCGTGCGATCGGTCGAGAACGCGAGCACGTTCTCACCCATCTGATGGTCGTACTCGAACGAGTAGCCCTTGAGCAGGTCGTGCTCCACGCTGTTGGAGTATGGCGTCGGAACGGTTACGTTGACGAGCTGTCCGCTATAGGGAACGTTGTTCGTGGCGCCGAGTTTGCCGGTACCGTAGAGCGTCAGCGCGGTCGTGTAATCCGCATTCGGGTTGGTGATGTCGGTCGTCGTCTGACGCCCGAGAACCGCGCTGTAGAAACGGGCCAGGATCGAATCGTTACCGAGCGTCGAACGGAGATCGGCTTCGAAGATCGGCTCGTTGTCGTAGAGGCGTGAGTCGGGAAGCACCGTTTTGTTGTTGAGCAGATATCCCTGATTCGCTTGCAGCGCAAGGCCGGTACCGCTATAGGCGGCGGCCGGTGCGAAGACCGAGTTGACCTGTGCGAAGCCGGCGGCCGCGCCGTCGTATTGTGACTGGTTGCCGATGTAGGCGACCGTCGCGGTGGTCGCACTCGAGAAGTTGTAGCGGAGCTTGATGAGTTCCATCTTGTTGAGAAAGTCGGAGGTGACGGTCTGACAGCAGGCGACGAGCGACGTGTACGCGTTGGTCGGATTGCCGAGGACGACTCGTCCGCTCGAACCGTTGGTGTTGCAGGCCGATCCCGTGCCGCCACCGATCGGATAGGCACCGCTTGCGCCATTGATGGACGAGCACGAGTTGGTACCGGCGATCGCCACGCCGTTGATCTTCGACCCGCTCGGCAGGGTCACGTAGGCTTGGACGTTACGGTCCGCGCCGGGCGTGCCGTACGTGGCATAATCGAAGATGTAGGAGAGCTTGCCGTTCGGCGTGGTGCCGGACCAGCGCAGGTTGGAGAAGGTGCCGCCGAAGCCGTCGAGGCCGTAGAGTACCGTGCCGGTCGGAACGCGCGTGGGCTCGGCCGTACGGAAGTTCAGCACGCCGCCGATCGCGTAGTTGATCTGCGGGGCGAACGCGGTCGGGCCTTTGGCCAGCTCGACGTCGTCGAGGACGAACATGTTGAGGAGCATCGTCGGATAGTCGCCGCGCGCTCCGTTGATGAGCGGGTGCCCGTCGATCAGGGTGGCCTTTTCGTAGTCGAGCGCGCCGCGGATGTTCGGCGACGTGATCGACCCGAGAGCGGCCGCGTTCGCGCTGCCCGGACGTGCGTTGACCGCACCCGGCTGCTGGTTGAGCACGTTTGCAAGGCCGATCTGGCCGAGTTCTTGGAAGCGCTGGGCCGTCATGACGGACTGCGCCGAAGGCGTTGCGTTGAACGTGCCCCGCTTGACGCTCGAGACGTCCGCAATCTCGCGGATCGACGAAAGCGAGGTATGGAACAGCGCGATCGCGATGCTCGATTCGTCGCCGCCGACGGTGATGCCGTCGAGCGTCGCGGTGACGTAGCCGGCTTTGGCGACGTTCACGCCGTACGTGCCGGTCGGAAGACCGGCGAAGTGGAACGCGCCCGACGCATCGGTTGCGGTCGTGTCGCGGCGCGCGCCCTGCAGGCTGACGCGGGCGTTGGCGATCGGCGTACCGTCTGCATCGGTCACGCTACCGCGCAATCCGCCGACTGCATCGGCGCGCGCGCCGTAGGGTGAGAGGGCGAATACAATGCAGGTAATCGCCGCGAGAAAACGCAGGTACTTCACGATGCTCCGTTTCGAATTGCGCCGAGGGCGTTTGTACGCATCTACCATCGCTTGCTTAATATTTACTGTGAATCTCCTGGGAACGGCCTCCGCAGCCGAGATTTCGGTTTCCGGAATGATCTCCGACGAGGCCGGCAGGCCGGTCGCCGCCGTCGAGGTCCGGCTCTCCAACGGGGCCCGTGCGATCAGCGATCCGCGCGGGAAGTTCCGCTTTCCGGACGTCCCCGCAGGCACGTATCGCGAGTCGATCTCGGCGGCCCGCTTCGAGCCCTACCGGGCCACGATCGTCGCGCCGAGCGAGCCGCAGAAGATCGTGTTGCACCCGAGCGTGACATCGCTACGCATCATCGGCTCGGTGGTCGCGCATCCGCGCTCGCCGTTCAACACCACTCCGGTCGCGGTAAAGGTCTTCCCGCGCGAGGCTTATCGCGACCAGGGGCAAGCAGATCTCGCAAGCGTGCTGGCGCAGACGCCGAGCGCGCTACCCGCCTATGCGCGGAGCGAGAATCTGGCCGTCCGCGGCGTGCCCGCATACGCCTCCGTGCGCTCTTCGCTCCCGTTCGAGACGGCCGTCTCGTTCGACGGCGTGCCGCTCTCGTTGCCATCCAGCGGCGCTTTCGATCTGAGCCTGATCCCGTCGTTCGTCTTGAGCGACGTCGAGATCGGCAAAGGTCAGAGCGACGTTTCCTGGATCGCGCCGAACGCGATCGCCGGCTCGTTCAACCTGCGCAGCGCCGATCCGACGGTGACGCGGCGCGCGCTCGCCGAGTTCTCGATCGACTCGCGCGGCGGTTCGTTCTCCGACTTCTCGTACGGCGGCACCATGCCGGGTGGCAAGCTCGCGCTCGCGGTGATGCTCTCGGCAGACGGTGCGGCCGGCCCGTTGACGAGCGGCTCCTATCCGCTCGCGCTCGATCGCGGTTACGCGTTCATCGGCGGACATCCGGTCGCGCAGAACGGCGACCCGCTTGCGGCGACCAACATCGTCGCCTGCTGCACGGCGGTTCCGGCAGACGACCTCCGTCGCGCGGAACTGTTGAAGGCGCGCTACGCGCCGCGCGACGATTTTACCTTGACCGCCACCTACCTCGGCACGCACACCTCGCGCGCGCTCGCGGGCGCCGAAGGGACGATCCTTCCGCTCGCGTTCGGAGCCGGCGTCGCCCTCACGTTCGCCTCGCTCGCGCCGTCGCTCGGCGCGCGCGAAAGTGCCCAAGTCAACCTCTTCGACCTCGACGCGCGCATCGATCGCGGCCGCGACGGATTCGACGCACGCGTCTACGCACTCGAGGTCGCACGTCGCGACGAGTACGGCAACGCGGACTCCGGAACGTATGCATTGACCGGAACTGCGATCTACACCGACGGAACGCTTCCCCAGATCTTCCACGGTGGTTCGGCCGTCGTCACGATGCCGTTCTCGCCGTATGCCCCCGAGAGCGAAGTCGATCGCGTGCGCGGCGCACGGATCTCGTGGCAGCACGAGACGGCGAACGGGCTGCTCGTCCTGTCGGGCGAGCGGCGAAACGGCTCGGCGGACGGCACCTACGCGAAGGCTGCGAACGCGACCGACTCGATCCTCAACGCCGGCTATCAAGCGCATCCGAACGCGCGCACCGAGATCGATCTCGGCGGCGGCCTGGACCGCCACGAGACCGCCGGCCACGCCTGGACCCTCGGCGCGCTGCGCGCCGGAGCATCGTACAAGATGAACGCGAGTCTCGCACTGCGTGCCTCGCTCGGCTCGTCGTACGCCCCGCCACCCCTCGACGCGCTCGCCGCTACGACGGTCACCGGCTCCGACCAGATCGGCCTCCCGAACGCCTATACCATCCGAAGCGCCGCCGATCTACAACCCGAAAGCGCATTCGGCTACGACATCGGCGCCGAATGGAAGCTCCACGGCAACACCACCACTGCCTCGATCGATCTCTACAGCACCATCACGCACGGCGCGTTCGCACGCACCTACGACGAGATATCTCCGTTCGTCGCCCTGACCGGTTGGGCCAACGCCCCAAGCGAACGCGAAGACGGCATCGAAGCCTCGATCGTCCAGTTCAAACGGATCGGCCTCGGCTTCATCCTGCAAGGCGCACTGACGCGCGCCGATCGTGACCTCGGCCCGAACGCCTTCTTCGCCCCCGCCTCCGGCGACGTACGGATCGCGAGCGCCCCCTACGCCCAAGGCTACACCGAGATCTCCTACAAATGGCCCCGCGGCTCACGCCTATCCCTCGGCGCCCTCTACCTCGGCGGAAACAACCCATACGAACGCCCCGCATTCGGAACATTCAACACCAACCTCGAACTCTCGCTGGCCGGAAAATCGAAACTGGCGCTCTCGATCGCAAATCTCTTCAACACCAACGACGACCGCCTACCCTACGCCTTCGCCCGGAACCCGCTCGCCCCACGCACGATCCGCATAATGTTCCGCCAATCCTTCGGCGGGGGTAGCGTCTACGAACGCTAGCAGGGTCACTGAAAACGCTCGGTGCGGCGACATCGCTTCAGATGGGCGGGCGCGCCTCGTGCGCGCAGCGGAGAGCGCGCGCCGCTCTCGCCCTCCAGGCTTCGCGGCCCGCGACGAGCCCACTTCAGCGACGTCGCCGCACCGAGCGTTTTCAGTGACCCTGCTAGCTGCCAGCCCCCCGGCCCGCTAACGCTAAAGCGAAGGGTGCTCCTGACACTTCTCGACGGAAGGATCGTCGCTCGGGAAGATCGTGAAGACCGTGCCGCGTTTTACTTCGATGTTCTTGCCGTTGTGGAAGTAGTTGAAGATACCGACGGCTGCGCCGACGCCCGGAATCGGGATCGCACCGAGATAGCCCGGGACGTTGTTGGTCGAGCCGCTGCGCTGGAGATCGCTTGCGTTGTGGTCGAGGACGACGCCGACCCGCGAGCCGTCGGGCATGTCGAAGTAGCGCGGCTCGAGCACGAGCGTTCCCGGACGGCCGTTGCGGCCGGCGGGCGACGCGATCGCGACGACTCCATAGCCCATCGTCCGCGCCGGGACGACGATCTTGTTTCCGCTGGTGGCCGCATTGACGGTCTGGAAGCGGAAGAAGTCTCCGGGTCGCGCGTCGGACGAGTTGACGTCGTCCATCATCTCGACCGCGACCACGGTGCACGGATTCATGTCGAGCGTCGCGTGCCCGGAGAGCGCGAGCAGCGTTGCAGCCAGCAGTGGGTACACGCTACTGGGTTGTGAACGAGGCGCCGGTGGTGAGCGGAAGGCAGTCCGACGCGCCGTTGTTCAGGTAGACGCCGACAGATGTGGCGGCCGGGAACGACCCGGTCAAGGCCGAGCTGACGTAGATGGGGTTTGCAAAAGACGGCGTCGCGGACGGCATCGGGACTTGGCCGGCGGTGATCGTCTGGAACGCCAAGCCGTAGGAACCGGTGTTTCCGATCAACGTAGCGACGCCCCAGTTCGGGAGCGGGGTCGAGATCGCGAAGACGATCTGCTGGGGTGCATCGGGTACGCCGGTCGCGCCCGGAATCGGGTAGAGCACTTGCGTCTGCACGCCCGCCGGCAACACGCAGGTGCTCGGATTCGGCGGCGTCGGAACGCTGTTCTTGAATGCGCCGCATGCGGCGAGGCTGAGTGCGAGAACGGCGGTGCCGCTCCAAGCGGCGATCGATCGAATATTCATTTGGTTGGATAACGCGACGAAAAAGAGCGCGGTTCCTTCCGAAACCGCGCTCTTTGGCCTAACGAGCGGGCGCTAGAACGCCGCCGTCCCGGCCGGGGTTCCCCAGCCGGTCGGTCCGTCGTAGCCGGCCCCCGCCTTGCAGATATAGGCGTACGACGCCGAGCACGTGCCGTTGCTACCGCTGGTCACGTCGTTGAACGCGCTCGTGCCGCCGTGCTGCCAGAGGCCCTGCGCGGCGTTCTGCGATGCGGCGTTGCCCGCGAGGGCGTAGACCGAGGCGATGATCGGCGAGGACGCCGACGTTCCGCCGAAGACCATCCAGCCGCTCGAGCCTTGGTAGCGGGTCGAGTCGTAGACCGCGACGCCGGTATTCGGGTCGGCGACCGCCGAGACGTCCGCTTCCGAACGCTTCGTGCAACCGACGTCGTTTTGCCAAGACGGCTTGGCGACGTACGCGCTACAGCCGCTTCCGGTGCCCGACCAGACGGTTTCGCTCCAGCCGCGCGTACCGCCGGCCTTCGCAAGCGAGGTCCCGCCGACCGCGACGACGGTCGAGTACGAGGCCGGTTGGGATGCGCCGGTACCGCTGTCGCCGGCGCTCGCCGTGATGACGATACCCGGATGGTTGTAGGCCGAGTTGGTCGCGCCGGCTTCGCCGCCACCGTAGGAGTTGCTGATCTCGGTCGCATGCAGGGCGGCCGCTTCGTTCACCGCCGCGGCGAGGTTGGCGTTGGTCGCCGAGGTCGCTTCGACCAAGAGGATGTGGCAGTTCGGACAGGTCGCCGAGACCATATCCAGATCGAGCGAGATCTCTTGGGCCCAACCGCCGTTCTTCGCCGGGTAGCTCGTGCCGCCGGTCTGATTCACTTTTCTGAAACAGCCGTTCGCGGTCGTGCAGGCGGCGAGACCGTACTTCGCGCGATAGACGCCCAGATCGGCTTCCGCCGTCGGATCGTTGTACGCGTCGACGATGGCCACCGTCTGACCGCTACCGGCCGACGGGAGCGCGTACGCAGACTGGATATCCGCCGGACCGTAGCCCGCGGGTAATGCGGTGGCATCCGTCGCGACGCCGGGGACTCCGACGTTGCCGGTGCCGCCATCGTAGAGAAGGCCGCCGCCGATATCCGTGCGCAACAGGGCGTAGCAGGCCATGTCGTCGCCGGGCAGCGGCGTGGCGCACGAATGCACCGTGTTCGACGAGAACGACGGCACATCGCCGGGCGTGCCCGGTGCGAACGAAGTACCGCCGGCCTGGCCGGAACATGCGGCGAGCGCGACGATTGCCGCGGTCGCGAACGCTTTGAGGACGGGCTGTTTCAAAACGAGATCCTCCACGGAATGAGTGCAAATCCACAGGCAGTTGTACCACGTTCGGCGACCGCGCGTAAGTGGCGGACTCCACTAGGTGCAGTTCCCATCTAGTGGTCGGGGCGATGGTTAAGGCCCTGCAGAGCGCGAGGAGTCGGGCGGCGAAGGCCGGGGCATGAGCTTCGAGTCGCTGGATCGGTATCTTTTGACCGGTTCCCCAGTCAAGTCCGAGATCGTCACCACCCTCCTCGCGATGTCCGACCCGCCGGATCAGGCTCGACCTTTCCTCGAGGGTCTGCGCGTCCTCGGCCCCCGGACGCCGGACCTGGCCTTGATCGCCCTCCGGCTGGCGCTAGCAGGCAAGCCCCACGGCGATGGCCAGGTCACGCACCTGCGAAGCCTGGTCGAGAAGGCTCGCGGCGGCGATGCGGCGGCCAAAGAAGCGTATGCCGCCGAACTGGCGTGACGGGTCGCTTCGCGCGTGCGGCGAAACACTTTCACAAGCATTCGCGTTGAGACGGTGACGATGATGATATTACGGAAGGCAATGGGCGTCGTGCTCGCGGCCGTGCTGGCAGGCACGATCGCCGGCGTCGCAATTGCCGATCCGCCGCCCCGCTCGAACCCGTACACCGGCGACGCGCCGTCGCATCCTCGCGGTCCGGTGAACGGGAACGTGACCGGCGTCGACTACGGTCGCGGTCAGTTGACCGTCTACAGCCACGGCCGCAACGTCGTCGTCGTGGTGCTGCCGAGCACCGCTATCTATCGCGGTGAGACGTACGCGACCCTCACCGATCTGCAGCCCGGCATGCACGTCGAGATTTCGGTCAACGAAGTCAACGGCAACGTGATCGCGCAGATCATCCGCATCAAGTAACGCGTGCCCGCGCTCGCCGCCTCCGGCATCGAGAAGCGCTTCGGCGCACATCGCGCGCTCGGCGACGTCTCGTTTCGCGTCGATGACGGACGAACGCTCGCCGTAGTTGGGCCGTCCGGCGCCGGCAAGAGCACGTTATTGCGGATCGTCGCGGGGCTCGAAGTCGCCGACGCCGGCTCCGTCTCGCTCGGAGATCGCGTTCTCGACGCGCTCCCGCCGCAGACCCGTCGGATCGCGATGGTCTTCCAATCCGACGCGCTCATCCCGCACGCCAGCGTACGCGAGAATCTGACCTTCGCCTTGCGCGGTCCGCGCGACGATGCGCGCGTCGCCGGCGTGGTCGAGCGCCTCCACTTGGATGCGCTCGAACGGCGGCGGCCGGGCGAGATCTCCGGCGGCGAGCGCCAGCGGGTCGCGATCGGGCGCGCTATGCTCTCGGATCCGCTCGCGTTGCTCCTGGACGAGCCGCTCGCCCATCTCGATCCGCTCCTGCGGGTCCGCGTCCGCGATGAGGTCGTCCGCTTGCGCGAGCGCTTCACCGGGCCGATCGTCTACGTGACCCACGACCACAGCGAGGCGATGGCTCTGGCCGACGATCTGTGCGTGATGATCGAGGGGCGGATCGAGCAGACGGGCGATCCGCAGCAGGTCTTCGATGCGCCCGGGAATCTGCGCGTCGCCAGGTTTTTAGGAACGCCCTCGATGAATCTGCTTTACGACGTGCAATCGACTCTGGGATACGGCAACGTGGTCGTCGGGATCCGGCCTGAACGCGTGCGGATCGACGACGCCGGTGCGCTCGCCGGCACGGTGACGCGCGGCGAACGCGCAGGCGCCGACGCATTCGTACACCTGGACACGCCGCTCGGCCCGATCTCCGCGCGCGTCGACTCCGACCGCGTGCCTCGAGCCGGAACCGCCGTGCGGCTCGCGTTCGCGCGCGACGACATCCGTCTCTACGATCCCGCCACCGAGGAACCGCTGCCATGAACGACGTCCGCAGACTCGCCGCCGGAGCGATCGCCGCCGGTTTCGACGGTTTCGAACTGACGCCGGAGGTCGCCGCCGCGATCGACGAACTACAGGTGGGCGGATGGATCCTGTTCGGGCACAACGTCCGCACCGTCGAGCAGGCACGCGAACTGACCGACGCGATCCGCGCTCGCTATCCGGCCGACCTCCCGCCGATGTTGGCGATCGATCAAGAGGGCGGCCGGGTCGCGCGATTGCGCGTCGGCGTCGAAGAGATTCCCGCGATGATGGCGGTCGCCGCGGCCGGCGACGAAGCGCTCGCGCGACGCGCGGGCGAGCAGATGGCCTTCGATCTTCGCCGCGCGGGCGTCAACGTCGACTACGCACCGGTGTTGGATCTAGCGCTCGAGCGGATGAACACCGTGATCGGTTCGCGTTCGTTCGGCGCCGATCCGCATCGCGTAAGTCGCTTCGCCGGCGCCTTTGCAGCCGGACTCGAGGCGGGCGGAATGGTCGCGACCTACAAACACTTTCCGGGACACGGATCGACGGCGGTCGACTCGCATCTGGAACTCCCGACCATCGACCTCGACGAAGCGACCCTGCGTTCGCGCGACCTGGTGCCGTTCGTGGAACTGTTGCCCAAGGCGCGAGCCTTGATGACCGCGCACATCGTCACGCGCGCGTTCGATCCCGCGAACTCGGCGACCACCTCGCATGCCATCCTGACCGGGCTGCTCCGCACCGATATCGGGTTTCCCGGCGTCTGCTTCACCGACTGCATGGAGATGCATGCGATCGCACGCACGATCGGCAGTGCGCAGGGTGCGGTGGATGCGCTGATCGCAGGTGCCGACTGCGTCTTGATCAGCCACACGCTCTCGATCGTGCGAGACGCGATCGACCGGATCGAGCGCGCGGTCGCCGGCGGGTCGCTCTCGCTCGAACGGCTGCATGAAGCGAACGCGCGCGTGGCGCGCTTGCGTCGGGAACTGGCCGCGCCGCTACCGCTCGATGCGCCCTCGCCGCACGCCGGTATCGGTCGCGAGATCGGACGCCGGGCGGTGACGCTCGTGCGCGGCGAGGCGCGAGCGGATGCGGCCGCAGATATCGTGGTAAGCTTCGAAGGCACGACCACCGAAGGCGTGCAGGGCACGCATAGTCGGCACGCCTCGCTCGATGCGCCCGGGCTCGCGTATCTGCTCGCGCCGCTCGATCCGGACGATGCGGCGATCGAGAAGCTGCTCGGATCGCTCGAACACGCGCGCAAACGCCCGATCGTCCTGATGCGTCGCGCGCATATCTACGCCGGGCAGGCGCGCGCCATCGACCGCATCCTCGAGACGCGGCCGGACGCACTGGTCGTCTCGACGCGGGAACCGTTCGATACCGCCGAGGTCTCGCGTGCGCGCAACGTGATCTGCACCTACGGCGACGATACGCCCTCGATCGAAGGCCTCGGCGATGTGATCTTCCACGGCCTTGCGCCGGCCGGCATGTTGCCGCTGGAGATCGCCGCTGTCTAAGAGCGCATTCCCGCGGGTCGAACGCGCCCTCACCGCCGCCACCGCGACGCCGTTTACCGGTGCGGTCGCGCGCATCGAATCGCGCGGCGAGGTCGTCTTCGAGCGGGCCTTTGGAACGACACGCGATGACGTCGATGCGCGAGCCGTTTACGTGGATACGCGGTTCGATCTCGCATCGATCACCAAACTCTTCGCCGCGACGCTCGCGTTGCAGGCCGTCGCCGACGGCACTCTTGCGCTCGACGAGCCGCTCCTGCGCTGGTTCCCGGAGTGGGCCGGTACGGCGCACGCGCCGATCACGCTCCGGATGCTGCTCGCGCACAACTCCGGCATCAACTCGGGCGCAGACTATCGGCTCTTGCTCGGATTCGACGTCGAACGCTACGCGATCGAGCGCGATCTGGTCGAGACGCCCGGCGCGAAGGTGATCTATAGCGATCTCGGGTTCATCGCGCTCGGCGCGCTGATCGCGCGCGTGCGCGGCTGTGGGCTCGCCGCGATCGTCGATCGCGCCCTCGGGAGCCCGACGAACGGCTATCTGGTTCCGTTCGCGCGACGCCCCGATGTCCCGGCGACGGAAGAGGACGACTGGCGCGGGCGCGTCCAAGGTCGCGTTCACGACGAGAAGGCCTACCTGATGGGCGGCGTTGCCGGCCACGCCGGCCTGTTCGGCGCAGCGAGCGACGTCGCGCGCCT
>JBBRTL010000066.1:0-12981 GCA_038244445.1 Vulcanimicrobiales bacterium | reverse complement strand
TCTTCGCGTAGCGAACCGATCACGGTCTCGACGTCGGCTTCGCGATCGTCGCGGGTCTTATTCACGCGCTCGACGATCTCGCGATACCGTTCCGGATCAAGATAGCGCAGACACAGGTCTTCGATATCCCACTTGATCTTCCATATCCCGAGGCGGTGCGCGATCGGCGCGTAGATATCGAGGGTCTCGCGCGCGATGCCCTGCTGCTTGGCCGGCGAGAGCGACGAGAGCGTGCGCATGTTATGAAGGCGGTCGGCGAGCTTGATGATGATCACGCGGATGTCCTTGGCCATCGCCATGAACATCTTGCGCAGGTTCTCGACCTGGGCGTCTTCTTTGGATTGATACGGGATGCGGGTCAGCTTGGTGACGCCGTCGACCAGGCTTGCGATCTCCTCGCCGAACTGCTCGGCGACCTCTTCGCTCGTGATGGTGGTGTCTTCGACCACGTCGTGGAGCAAGGCGGCCGCGACCGTCTGGCGGTCCATCTCGAGGTCGGCCAGGATCGCGGCGACCGCGAGCGGGTGCTCGATGTAGGACTCGCCCGAGGCGCGGCGCTGCCCCTGGTGGGCGTCCTCCGCCACCTGATAGACCCGCGTAAGCCACGACCCGTCGAGCGACGGGTCGTAAGACTGTACTTTGGCAACGAGTTCAGCGACCGTCATAAGTGTAGACTCTATTTTGCCACACCATGCCGCTCGTGTCATCCCGAGCGTCGGGAGCGAAGCGACCAGAGTCGAGGGACGACGGACAGGCCGGAGCTTAGAAGTCGGTCAGATTATCTCGGAAGATGATCCCCGCCACTTTGCCGGTGGGGGTGAGCGAGAACTGCATCAGCACGCTACCGTTCAGGCAGTGGGCGCGATAGACGTAGGTCTTCGACCCCTCCGGTATGCCCTCGGCGTTGCGATAGCCCATCCACTCCATACTCTTGAGCCCGCCGAGCTGACGCAGGGCGGCGGCCGTGTGGGTCACCTGGTCAGCATCCGCGAGCCCGTTCAACTCGTCGGTGTACTTGGTCCGATCGATCGATCCGATCTGCCAGGCCACGAACTGCTGGGTCGCGACCTTGGTCACGGCCGGGTCTTCGGGCGGGAGCGGGGTTGGCACCGGGGTCGGCGTGGCATGAGCCCGAGCCCAGGCAGCCTGCGGGGCGGTCGCGGAGAACGCGACGAGGGAGGTCGCGGCGACCAGCATGAGAGCGACGAGAATGCGCATGTGCCTGCTTAACGTCTAATACGAGATGAACGTCTCGACCGCGATCCCCTTGAGCGCGTCGCGCCCCTTGAGGGCTTCGAGTTCGATCAGAAAAGCGAAAGCGTCGACCTGCGCACCGAGACGCTCGAGCAAGCGCCTGGTCGCGGCGGCAGTTCCGCCGGTCGCGAGCAGATCGTCGACCACGAGGACCTTGTCACCGTTGCCGAGCGCGTCGGCATGGATCTCGAGCGAGTTCGTTCCGTACTCGAGCGCGTAGGACTCCGAAAGCTTGCTATATGGGAGTTTTCCGGGCTTGCGCACCGGCACGAAGCCCGCGCCGATCGCGTATGCCAGGGGCGCGCCAAGCATGTAACCGCGCGCCTCGATGCCGACGACGTAATCGATACCCCGACCCTTGAAGCGCTCGACGAACAGGTCGACCGCTTCTTTAAAACCTTGCTTATCCTTCAGTAACGGGGTAATGTCACGGAAAAGGATCCCGGGAATCGGAAAATCCGGGATTGCGCGGATGAGCGTTTCGATAGCCACGGGGGCGGGATTCCGCGTCCCTCGACTACGCGCCTGCGGCGCTACGCTCGGGATGACACGAGAGGAATAGGTACGAGAATATGAGACAGAAGTTGTTGGCCGCGGCGCTGATGCTTTCGCTCTGTGGCGGGGCCGTCGCCCCGGCCCTGGCCGACGGAGCCGCCAGCGCCCGGAACATCATCGTGCTCGGTGCGGCCGCGGGTGTGTTGATCACGAACTACAACCACAAGGTCCGCGCGAAGCGGCTGGAGATGCAAGAGACCACCCGTCGACAGACCGCCTATCGCACGTGGTTCTACCAGAAATACGGGTACTACCCGACCTACGACCAGTTCAAGAAGTGGTATTACCAGACGTATGGAGTCGACCCCGGATAACCGGCCTCGCCGCCCTCGCACCGAGCCGTCCCGTCCCGGATGGCTCGGTCTGTTCTTCGGGGAGACCTACTCTCGGCGCCTGACCGTCGCGTTCTCGTTCGCGATCGCGATCGTCGCTATACTCGTGCCGATCTTCGTGGCGCTCCTGATGACCCGCGCTCCCGAACCGGCCGACGAAGTCGTCGCCAACGTCGAGGTCGTCAAGATCAGCCACAAGCCCAAACCGACCCCATCTCCGACGCCGCGCCCGACGCCGAAGATCATGCCGCGCATCCTCGCGCAGGTCGTCGATCCGGGCAAGTCATCGCGTCGCGAGATCGTCAAGAAGCCGGCTGCGAATCGCCCGAAGGTCGTCACCAAGTATCACAGCAAGCCGATCGTCTCGGTTCCGATGGGCGGACAGGGCGCGGGCGCGGGGAGCAAAGGCACCGTCGGGAGCCTCGGCAACGGCGGGAATGGTAGCGGTGCGAGCGCCCAAGGAAATGGGAGTGGTGGCGTCTGCGGCGTCATCGACTTCGTGGTAAGCGGCGATCCCAGTTTCGATCCTGCCACTCATACGTATACCTACGATCGCGTCCAGATGATCGTCCACTACACCGACGGTCACGCCGAAACGACGGTACTCGACTATCCGTGGCACTACCGTACGGTGGAAGGCAATCCGTTCAAGAGCGACGCCCCGATCCTCTTCCAGTTTCCGCCGAAATCGATGCGCGCATCGGAGCCCACGATCGTCCAATACGTGATGGCGCACGAGACCGGCATGGGGGATATCGCGCTGGCCCAATGCAGCGTCGTTCCGACGCTGCCACCCTCACAACCCTAGCGGCGCAAGGCGACCACCGCCGGCCTGGCCAAGCACCCGGGATGAGCGTCACGTTCGCAAGCGACAACAACGCCCCGGTCGCGCCGGCCATTCTCCGCGCGCTCGAAGCGGCGAACGAGGGCGACGCCGTCGGCTACGGGCACGATCCGTATACTGAGCGCGCGATCGCGCGTTTCCGCTCGATCTTCGGCGACGATACCGGCGTCTATTTCGCGTTCAACGGGACCGGCGCGAACGTGTTGACGTTCGGCGCGACCCTGCGCTCGTTCGAAGCCGTGATCGCTCCCGCGAGCGCGCACCTGACGACCGACGAGTGTGGCGCGCTCGAACGGATCACCGGATGCAAGATCCTGAACGTCCAGACCGGCGCGGACGGCAAGCTCACGCCCGAGTTGGTCGCGCATTGCTCGGCCGCGGCAGCGATGCGCATCACGTGACGCCCCGCGCGCTCTCGATCTCGCAAGCGACCGAGTTCGGCACCGTCTACACGCTCGACGAACTGCGCGCCCTCGCATCGCTCGCGCATGCGAACGGACTCTTCCTCCACGTCGACGGCGCGCGCATCGCGAACGCCGCAGTCGCGCTCGGTGCAGGCCTACGCGAATCGACCCGCGAGTGCGGCGTCGACGTGCTGACCTTCGGGGGCACTAAGAACGGTCTGATGTACGGCGAAACGGTGCTGTTCTTCGACGAAGCGTTGCACGGCGGCGCCGTCGAACACGCGCGCAAGCAGACCACCCAACTCGCTTCCAAGATGCGCTTCATCGCCGCGCAGTTCGAAGCACTGCTGACCGACCGTCTCTGGCACGCCAACGCGACGCACGCGAACGCGATGACGGCGCGGCTCGCCACCCGCATAGCCGATATCCCCGGGATCGAGATCACCCGTACCGTCGAGACGAACGCGATCTTCGCCAGCCTCGACCGCGCCGCGATCGCGCGCGCCCAGGCCGAGTTCTTTTTCTACACCTTCGACCACGCGCGCCCGGAAGTACGCTGGATGACATCCCACGCCACACGCGAGACCGACGTCGACGCCTTCGCCGGCGCGCTCGCTCGAGCGCTCGGGTGACGGAAAGCTGCCGCCGAGGGTCCGCATCTAGGTAGTCGGTCGCCCGGTGCCTAAAGGTCCCGGGGATGAAGCTTCGCCTCGTTGCAACTGCGCTCGCCCTGACGTTGATCTTCACGGCCGCCACCCCGGTCTCGGCCGCGATCCCATTGCTCGCCAGCGTCCACACGGTGACCGCGGAAGACGGCAGCGCGCGAATCACGCTTACCTTCAACAGCCCGGCACCCGTCACCCGAGTCGTGCACAACGCCGCGAACCTGGTGCACGTGGTGTTCTTGGGCTCGGCGATCGGACCGAACGAGCATCCGTTGATTCCGCCCGGCGGCGAGATCCGGGCCGGCTCGTTCAACGATTTCGCGGGGATCGGTTTCCGCCTCGACCTGGTGTTGACCAAAAGCGTTCCGGTCCGCGTCGAGTCGGTGCCCGGATCGCACGTGGTGATCGTGCACGTTCCGGCAGCGCACTCCGACCTCGAGTCCCAGGCCGGCCCGCCGCCTACGGTGATCAACGGCCAACAGACCGTCTACGTGCCGCTCTCGTTTGCGGACGTCAGCGAAGTCGCCGGCATCCTGGTCAAAGATTCGGCGGTCACATCGCTCGACGGCTTCACTCCCCAATCGCCGTTCGCCGCGCCGACGCCGAACCCGAACAGCGGCGGCAGTAACAGCGGTCCGAATACCAAGACGCCGACCTACGTGACGTTGCCGACGGCCAACATCATGACCAAAGACGTGCCGCTCGGCAAGCGGCTCGACGAACACGTCGCCATCGATCGCCGCCTGAACGCGGTGGTACTCACCGGCACGCCGGAACAGATCGCCGCGTACAAGCAGATCATCAAGTTCGTCGACGTTCCGGAACAGAGCATCTTGATCGAGGCCGAGATCGTCGAGCTGACGGAGAGCGGCGCACAAGACCTCGGCCTCAACTTCTCCCCCGGTGGCGGACCGCTCGCGACCGCGTCGTCGACGCTCAACTCCGGCGGACGCGCGACCTCGACGGTCGCGCTGCACGTCGCGTTGAATGCGCTTGCCATCAAGGGCGCCGCGAAGATCCTGGCGCGGCCGCGCATTCTCACGCTCAACGCGAAGACCGCCGCGATCCTGAGCGGCGAAGCGGTGCCGATCGTCAACTCCGTGCTCGTGCCGAGCGGCGGCGGAACGATCATCGAGACCCAGGTGCAGTACATCAACGTCGGCGTCAGCCTGCAGATCCTGCCGCGCGTTGCGGCGGACGGCCGGGTGACGACGCAAGTGTTCTCGGAAGTCTCGAGCATCATCGACTATGTCGGCACCGCGCCGCGCATCGCCGTGCGGCAAGGACTCACGTCCGGCATCGTTGCCGACGGTGAATCCATGCTGGTCGGTGGCCTGATGCAGCAGACCGAGATCACGAGCCTGAGCAAAGTTCCCGGACTCGGCGATCTCCCGCTGATCGGTGCGTTCTTCCGGAACAACACGACCAGTTCGCAGACGACGAATCTCTATCTCGTCATCACGCCCCACGTGCTGACGACCAAGATCCGCTAAGGCGCATCTACGGCGAAGCGGTTGCGGATACGTCCGTGATCGGCGCGTTGAAGCGCAACTCGATGGTCGCACCGGCCGGGACTTGGATGTCCGTCTTGAGCGCTTGCGAGGCGGCGTAGCCGCCGATCGCGCCGAGCATCGGGTGGCCCTTGCCGACGTGCTTACCCGCGATGGCGCCGCCGATCATCATCCCGATCGTGCGCAGATGATGCGTCTTCGGATCGAAGTCACGGTGCGAGACGACGGCGACGTCGAGAGGTTCGGTCGTCCCGTCCGCTAGGCGGATGTCGTCGAAGACGAGCGTCATGTTCGGCTTGCGCATCGGTCCGGCTGCGATCACGCCGACCACGTGGCCGTCGACGGTGGCGCCGGCGAGCGCGCCGCCCTTGGTCTCGACGAGCGTGAACGTATCCCCGTCCTTGCTCGTCTTGGTTCCGAGCCCGTTCGAGAGCTTGCCGAAGAACGACGTGCCGGCGGCGGCGACCACGGGGCCGGCCGGGGCGGTCGCATTGGCGACCGCGCTCCGCACGGTTATGGCCGGTTTGTTGCTACCACAGGCCGCCAGAAACGCGGCGGCGACGGCGGCGATGAGAAGGCGATTTTTCATGCCGGGGGCTTTCGTCCGGGGCGCCGAACGCGCCTTTCATGGCGAAGATCCTGGATAAGCGGGTTGAGTTTACCGTACGCGGCGTCATCATCGGCGCGCTCATCACGTTGGCGTTCACCGCGGCCAACATCTACATCGGCCTGAAGATCGGCCTGACGTTCGCATCCTCGATCCCGGCAGCCGTCATCTCGATGGCGGTGCTGCGTTGGTTCAAGAACTCGACGATCTACGAGAACAATATCGTGCAGACGATCGCATCGGCCGCAGGCACGCTCTCGGCCGTGATCTTCGTGTTGCCGGGCCTCGTCATGATCGGATGGTGGACCGGCTTCCCCTATTGGGAGTCGTTCGCGGTCTGTGCGGTCGGCGGTATCCTCGGCGTGATGTACACCATTCCCCTACGCCGAGCGCTCGTCACGGATTCGGACCTTCCATATCCCGAAGGCGTCGCCGCAGCCGAGGTGTTGATCGTCGGTTCGAGGGACGCTCGCGCCGCCGAGAACCGTCGCGGCCTGATCACGGTGGTTTGGGGTGCGGCCGCCTCCGCAGCGTTTCTCGCGCTGACATACACGCGCATATTTGCCGACAACGTGAGCGCATATTTCCGCGCGGGGCTCAGCTCGACCGGGATCACGATCGGCCTTTCGTTCGCGTTGCTCGGCGCCGGGCATCTGATCGGTCTGGCCGTCGGCATCGCGATCTTCGCTGGGCTCTTCCTCTCCTGGGGAGTCCTCGTCCCGATCTTCACGTCGCTCCACCCGATGGTCGGCGACGCGGCTACGGTCGCCGGCACGATCTATCACGACTACGTGCGCTTTATCGGCGTCGGCACGATCGGCATCGCGGCGATCTGGACGATCGTCAAGCTCGCCGTTCCGGTCTGGCGTGGGCTGCTCTCGTCGATCGAGTCGTCGCGGACGCGCGCGCGCGGTAGAGAGACGGACGTTCCGATGGCGGAGCGCGACCTCCCGATCGGAACCGTCACCATCATCAGCCTCGCCTGTCTCGTTCCACTTGCGATCCTGCTGGCCGCATTCCTGATCGGTGGCCCGCTCAACGCGTACATCGTACCGATCGTCGCGATCGCGATCGTCTACGTCGTCGTCGTCGGCTTCGTCATCGCGGCCGTCTGCGGCTACATGGCCGGTCTCATCGGTTCCTCGAATAGTCCGGTCTCGGGCCTCGCCATCCTCGTCGTCCTCGGAATTTCGCTTGCGCTTTTCGGGTTGGCGAGGAACTCCCCGGTCGCTGCCCAGCAGGCCGCCATCGCCTTTTCGCTCTTCGTGACGGCCGTCGTCCTGTGCGTGGCGACCATCGCAAACGACAACCTTCAAGACCTGAAGACGGGGCAGTTGATCGGCGCGAATCCCGCTCGCCAGCAAGTCGCGCTGATCGTCGGCACCCTGGTCGGCGCAGCCGTCATTCCGCCGATCCTCAACATGGTCAACCGCGCCTATGGCTTCGTCGGTTCGCCGATGCACGGTCTCGGCAACGCGGCCCCGCTCAACGCGCCGCAGGCCGCGCTCATCTCGACACTGGCGAAGAGCGTGATCGGCGGCGTCGTGCCGTGGAACCTTATCTGGATCGGTGTGGCTATCGGGATCGTCGCGATCCTCATCGACGAACTCCTCATGCGTGCGTCGGGCGGACGACGGAAGTTCCCGCCGCTCGCGGTCGGGCTCGGCATCTATCTGCCGGCCTCGGCGACGTTCCTCGCGTCGGTCGGCGCGATCGCCGGATACTTCTACAATCGCTGGGCCGGCGGCAAGAAGAACCCCGAGGATACCAAACGGCTCGGCATTCTTCTGGCATCCGGCCTGATCGTGGGCGAGGGCATCCTCGGCGTCCTCTACTCCGGCCTGATCATCGTCACCGGGAAAGGCACACCCGTCCGGCACGTGGGCGACTCGTTCCAACCGATCGCGATCTGGCTCGGGCCGATCGCCTTCATCGCGCTTGCGATCTATCTCTATCGCTGGATCGCAACGAAGTCGCAGACGACATAGTTATAGCGGTCGATGACCGTCGCTCGGGAAAAGCTTTTCGTCTGGCTGGCGTATGCCGGCATGTGTTTGATCTGGGGAACCACCTGGCTCGCGATCAAAGTCGGACTGCACGCGCTCGCGCCGCTGACCGGCGTCGGGCTGCGCTTCTTGATCGCCGGCGCATTTCTCTACGTCCTGGCCTTCGCGCGCGGCGAGCTGCGCCCGTTGCGCGAGTTGCCGTGGAAGCTGATCCTGGTGCTCGCGGCGTTGCTCTTCGGGCTGAACTACATCCTCACGTACACGGCCGAAGTAAAGCTTGATTCGGGCCTGGTCGCGGTGCTCTTCGGCACGCTCCCGTTCTTCGCGTTCGCGTTCGCGCACGCGATGCTCGGCGAAAAGATCACGCCGCGCATCTGGATCGGCTCGCTGCTCGCGTTCGGCGGCGTCGCGGTGATCTCGCTGGTCGGTGAAGTCCGCGGCGAACCGCTCTTCGCGCTCGCCGCGATCGGCGCGGCCGCAAGTTCCGCATTCGCGAACGTCTACGCCAAGCGCCACTCGAACCACCGCCCGCTGCTCACGCTACCGCCCGCGATGGTGATCGCGGGAGCGGTGGTGTTCGCGATCGGCCTGTTCGCCGAGCGCACCGACTGGCCCGTCGCGCTCTCCGGCTCGTCGCTCTACGCGCTGCTCTATCTCGCGATCTTCGGCAGCGGGATCGCATTCTTCCTGATGATGTGGGTGCTGCAACGTCTGCCGGTCTCGATCGTCGGGCTCTCGTCGCTGGTCTTTCCGGTGATCGCGATCATCGTCGGCACGCTCTTCGGCGGCGAGCACTTCACCGCGCGCGAGTTGCTCGGGTCGGCGCTCGTCGTCGTCGGACTGTGGCTGGCGCTGCGTATGCCGCAGAGGGCAGACGCTACCGGCCGGTGATGAAGAGACTGCAGCCGCGATAGACGGTGATGAGCGTGCCGCCGTGGCCGACCGGAACGGTCAGCGTCTTCGTCTGCACCTTACCGCAACCGCTGATCGAAAACGTGTACTTCGTAACGCCGAGCGGAAACTCGAACTCGTGGCGTTTGCTAGTCGGCACGAACGCGGTTTCGTCGCGCTGGTTCGGCACCGTGATGCGCGCGTTCACGCTCTCGTCTCGGGCGTAGACTTCGACGACGAAGGGCGGGGCGGAGCTGCCGGCCCGCGCCGGCGCGCCAATAGTGCACACGAGTATGGCCAGAAGCATCGAAACTCGTAACGCGACGGTCGTCATAGGCAACGCCCTCCATCGGCGTCTTTCTGCGAGGGTCCGCTAGCTCCCTCACGCAACGCCGCAGGCGCGCGAAGAGTTCCGCACACGCACGCAGGCCGCCTAAGGGCTCTTGAACACCTCGTGGCCACCGATTCGGCGCCAGCGTATGCCCGGCACGCCATGGATATCGACGAACTCAAACGTGGCGCGACCATCCGGGCCGGCGAAGCTCCATGAGAATTCCCATATTCCGGTCGCACCGCCGACGGGCTTCACGCGTAGACTCTTAGGCCACGACGGCGGGATCCCAACGCCGCCGTTCGCCATCCATCGTTCGTACGCGACGTTGATCGCACCGACTGCCTTTTTGAAGAGCGTGGCCTCTTCGTCCGACAGACGAGCGTAATCATTGCGCGCCCGTTCGGTGATCTCGAACTTCAGGGTCGCGCGCTCGCGCGGTGCGCGTCGAGGTCCGAGAACATTGCCTCGGCCGAATCGTACTCGCGCACGTGGCCGGCAACAATATCGGCCTGCGCCTCGCGTTCGGCAGCCTGCCAGCGGCTGTCCCAGAACCAGCCCTGTGCCTCGTCGACGACGATCTTCGGACGCAGTTCGATGACGCCGTCGGGCCGGCGAATCGCCCCGAAGACATCTGCCGAGCCACGCAATTCTTTGGGCAAGGTCACCACGCCCCGCGCGTTCGCTTTCAGGAGCGATTCTTGGGCTACGGGTCTGGGCTTTACCGACATCTCGCATGCTCCATGAATACAGTATATCAGCAAATCAGCTATTCCGCAAAACAACGCCAGTTCAACAGGTACACTTATTTATATAGGTGAAGAACCGCATCAACGGATGCCGGGCCCCGATCTCGCCGCCCTGCGCGCCCTGCCGTTCCCGCTCCTTCCGCTAACGCCACCGCATGGCGATGCCGACATCTTCTCCACGGTCGACGATCTCTATCGCTGGACCGTCCAAATGCAGAACGGTCCGCTCGTCTCGAGGGCGGACGCGCAGACCATCTTCACCGGCATCGAGGGATCTGGCGACGGCTGGGAGGTCGGAACGGCATCGGTCAGTCGTACGACATGCCGTCCACGGGTCCGATGGCCACGCTCGATACCGCGACGAAAGCGCCGTTGCTCGGCTCGTATCATCTGGAGGGCAGCGACACGCTGACGTTCACCCGGGGTCACGATTATCTGCTCGCGAGCATCGAAGGTCGGCTCAAGGCTGGACTGCTCCCGTTCTCCGCGACTCGCTTCTACATACCGCTCTCAAGCACAACGGCATCGATCACCGCGGGATGAAGTCGGAATCCGGGACCGATTCGGGAAACGTGATGTTCCGCAAATCGTAGCTCCCATCGCTCACGAGCGGGACGAACAGCACGCGTATCGACGTGTGCCAGACGATATGCACGATCCACCAGCGCTGCGTACCGGCGATCGGAGCGAAGTCATATGTGATGAATCCCGTCTCGCCTTTGCGCGCGGTAGGCGCGTAGGTGAGGCTCCGAATCTCACCGGTCGCGACGTCGACGGCAACGTGCCGTAGCGCGAAATTCTCGGGGTCGCGAATGGGGCGGAGTGTCAGTTCGTAAGTCCGGCGCGAGTCTACATCAAGCTCGCCGTCAAGCGCAACGTCGTATGCCGAGGCTACGCTCGTGACCGACGCGATCGTCGGTGCCCCCGCCGCATCGGCGTCGACGCCGACTGTCGCCGGTGCGACGCGACGCGAATGTAGCGATCGAAAGAATCCGAGATCCATGCCGCCTACCGTCAATCGACCGCCGCGAACGAGCACGCGGGGGGCTACCCCCGGCGTGGTCGGAACGGTCTCGAAGTACAGAAGCCCATCACGTGTGCGCATCGTGATCCGCATGTCGGGCGTTTCGCAACCCCTGACGAGGTCACACGCGGTCGCGTACCGCACGAAGGGTGGATTACCGACCCCTTCCCAACGGCTCCAGGCGCGCTCGAAGATCTGGCTGCCGGTGAGTTGATCGGCTTGGACGCACAAGGCGAACCCGACGAGTGCGACGATCACTCCGCCAAAGATGCGGCGACGCATGCTCACGAGCGCCGCAGCGCGTGTCCGACCGAGGCACCGGCCGTCAGCGCGGGAATCACGCCGACGAGTAACAGCCACGCAAGCGGCAGCATCGGCGACGAAAATCCGGTAAGGGATGGCAATGCTATGACGCCCACAAAGCACGACGCCCCGACGAACGCCTGACGTGCGCTACGATCGCGACAGAGAGAAGCCAAGACGAAGCCCGCGATCCCGACGATCAGCCAGCTCGCCGTGAAGTGGATCCACAAGGGCGCGAACGTGCCCCGGAACGCCATGTCGAGAAGGCCGTTTGCGAGAGCGCCGGCGACAAGCATCGACACGAGAACGACGCTGGCCACGAGCATGCTCTTCAGGCGGCTGCCGGTCGACGCGGTCGCGTCAGGTGCGATCAGCAGCGGAGCCACGGATCCCAATGCTTGCGACCAGTACCAGCGATCTGCCTCGCCGATACCACGTGCGGCGACACGCTGGATATATTCTTCGTGAAGGTCGCCGGAGACGCAGTCATATGCCGACCGCGTCGTTGCCGTCGCAAGGAGCGCTCGGGCGAAGAACGGCGGCTTCACGCGAAGGTCTCGTCGAACGAAAGGCCCTCGTGCAGACGTTCGAGCGTGCGGCGGGCCAGTTTGAGCGCGTCTCGGCCGGCCGGCTCGACGCGGAAATGCCGCTTCGCCTTCCCGCCCCGCTCCGCGGTCGGCGCGCCGAGCCATGAGGCTACGAGGCCCTTACGTTCCAAACGTTCCAGGGTAGCATGGACGGCGCCGATCGCCGTGGACCGATCCGTCCGCACCTCGATCTCCGCGCGGATCGCCGCGCCGTAGGCTCCCTCGCCCAGCCGAATCAACGCGAGTAGCACCGTATGCTCGAACTCGCCGAGAAACTGTCCCTTCGACATAATATATACAAACTATATTATATAACCATCGCCGTCAAGGGACCAGGCAATGCTCACTCAGGAACGCTCCAATCGGGCGGGGGAGCATCTGATACCGTTGAAGGCCCCGATATGGAACCGCTAACGTATGCCGTCGTGTTGGAGCCCGAGCGTATCGGCGGCTTGCCGGCGCTTCCCGAAGTCCACACGCAGGACGCGACCGTCGAGCATATCCCATCCTCGGATTCAGGCGCGCTCCTCGCCGTTGTGACCGTAGCCCCGGCACGGTAGCGACAAACCACCCAACATGGGAGAGTACGGGTCTGGTGGCCCGCGCGGTCTTCAAAATCGTCGAGGCCGGCGCAATCCGGCTGCTAGGTTCGATTCCTAGCCTCTCCCGCCAATCACGATCACGAAAGCGCGATGCAGTGCCACTCGAATCCGATGCGATCTACGATTGTCCCGTTTGCGGAGAGACGAATGCTGTCGGCATCGACGTCACCGGTGGCGCGCATCAACGCTTGCTGGAAGATTGCCCCGTCTGTTGTCATCCGCAGGTCTTCACCATCGCCGTCGATCGGGACGGCGATGGTGTGGTCGAATCGGTCGAGGCGGAATAGCGTCGATCAGCACTTCCGCGTGAGGTGAT
>JBBRTL010000065.1:0-13104 GCA_038244445.1 Vulcanimicrobiales bacterium | reverse complement strand
CGATCGACGCCGCCGCCGTGAACGGGTCGAACGACGCGATCGCGAGGTTACCCGCACCATCGTAGCCGACCGCCGTCGGCGAACCGGGAAGCGGCAACTGGGTCGATCCGCTCGCGAACTCGCCGAGACGCGCGTTTGCGGCATCGCCGGCCCAGACCGTTCCGTTCGTGAGATCGGCGCCGATCGCGTAGGCATCGGGCGGATTCGAGCCCGATGGATAGGGCGTCAGCGACGGCACCGCAGCGGCCGAATCGCATTGACCGGCGAGCCGGAACGACCCGACGTTCGAGACGTTCGTAAACCAGAGGTTTCCGGCCGGGTCCTGGGTCATCGCACCCGGGTTCGCACCCGCGGTCGGAACCGCGACCGGTGCGTCGGTCGCACCGACCGATGTGTAGCAATGCAACGCACCGCCGCCCGAGATCCAGATGCCGTGATACTTCCCGTCCACATAGAGAGCAGCCGGGGCGAATCCGAGCGCGGGCGAGGCCTGCTCGGCACCGGTCGCGGGATCGAATGCGAAGAGTTCGCCATCGCTCGAAGAGTCGCTCGTCAACGCGAGCAGTTTCGAACCGTCGGCCACCAACGCGACCGGGTTGCCGGAGCCGCCGAGCGCGAACGACAAGAGCGTCGTCGTCGGGTGGACGACGACTGCGCCGGTGGTTCCATTGGGAGAACTGCCCGTAATCGTAACGTCGTTCACCGGCGCATTGGGATAGGTCGGGGCGCCCGTCCACGAGACCGTCGACGTCGTATGCGTCGAGTCCGGGAACGTCGTGGTCGCGAGGCTCAAGCCGGAGTTCGCCGGAAGCGCGAGCGTGATCGGTGCGTCGTACGGCCCAAGGATCATCGCGCCGCTCGCATCCCGCCCGACGACGTTCAGCGTCAACGATTGTCCGATCGAGGCGAAGCCGCCGAGCGCGAAGCTGAGATCGATGCCCTTGACCCTGCCGGTCAGCACGACGTTGATCGGGGCCGGCGAAGGGCCGGCCGCAAAGGTGGTGGTGAGCGAGCCGGTCGCGAGCACGTTGCCGGTACCGTTCGCGCCGGAGTAGTCGGTGATCGCGAGCGTATCCGTACCGAACGTCGCGGTGACCGCAATCGTGCAGATGTAACCGCCGCCCGGCGCCAGCACGCACGCGGAGTCGGGAACGTTGCCATAGACGACCGGATATGCAGTCCCGCCCTGGGGCGTGACCACGATGCCGATCGAAGCCGTGTACGGCGAGACGTATGCCGGCGATTTGGAGAGCGAGGCGACCGGCTTGGCCGGGATCACGATCGAGACGACGGCACCGATCGAACCTGCGCCTCCGGCACCGCCGGTGGACGGGACGACCGCGCTCGAACCGCCCCCGCCACCACATCCGGCGCCCAGAGCGATAATGGAAAGAAGCGCGCAAGCGACAAGCGGTTTCCGCATAGAGCAACGACTTCGGATGCGCGAAGGGCTGACCTGCCGCGCCGAGGGGGCCTTTCGGCCCTCGACATCCGATTGCCGCAGGGCGCAAGGCCTGTCGCGCGAAGCGCAAGCTATAGGATTTGGAGGGACTGCCCGTGCGTTCTATCGCCGCGTTGCTCGTATCGTTTTCTCTGGTCGCGCTTTCGCTCGTTCCGGCGCAAGCTGCAGCGGACAAGACCGTCTCGAACCTCAAAGGCGACGTCTCCTATCAGTCCGCGAGCGGCGCGCCCACTCCGGTCGCGCTCAAAGCGACGCTCTCGTTGGCAGACGTCTTCCGGACGATCACCGGCACCAACTCGGAGGCGGCGATCGGCCTGCCGGATAGCTCCCGCGTTTTGGTAGGACAGAACAGCAACGTCCAACTCTCGGCGTTCAACCAGACCGGCATCACGTCGGCCAACTTCATCGTTGTCGGGAAAGTGCGCTTCAGCGTCCAACATCCTGCCGGTGCGCACGCGAGCTACACCTTTACGACCGGTACCGCGCAGATCGCGGTCCGCGGAACCACCGGCGACATCTCGTGGGATCCGGCCACGCAGACACTGCAGGTCAACTGCTACGACCTGAGCGATCCGGCGCTGCCGATCCAGGTGACGCTCTCCGACGGGGAAGTCTTCAACATCGGCAAGGGCCAGTCGCTCGTCGCACATCTGCCACCGAATCCGGCCGATCCGCCACACGTACAGAACATCACCCACCCGCTCGCCGACAACTTCTCGGAGTTCGGCGCGCCCGCCAACGCCAAAGAACTCGGCCTGCTCAAACCGCGTCCGTGGTTCTTGGCCGGCGGCTGGATCATCCTGATCCCGATCATCCTGGTGGTCACCAATCACCACCCGGCGCCGAGCGACACGGGGCCGACCAGCGGCAGTTTCCCGGTCGGCGTCGGCATCCACATCGGCCCCAAGCCGTAATCTCCACGCCGGCGTGGAGCTGAGCCTCGATCGTATCAATATCGGAACGACCGATCCGGACTGGTTTTCGTTCCTGCGCGCGCGACCCGATCTCACGGAAGTCAACTTCTGGCGCCCAGGCAACTCGACGACGCGGCTGGCTCGTGGTACTCCCTGGTTCTATAGGGAACGCGGCTCCCGATACATCGTAGGCTGTGGATTCTTTTCCGCTTTCACATCGATGCCGGTGGGGCTCGCCTGGGACACATTCGGAGCGGCGAACGGATTCGACGACCTACAAGCATTTCGTACGAAGATGGCTCGGCTCCAGAAGTCCCCGCTCTCGGAATTGCGCGACATCGGCTGCGTCGTCTTGAGCAATCCGATCTATTTCGCCGAGCCGATTCCGTTCGATACGCGCATGTATGGGCCACTCTCATCTCTCGCGATCGACGACCCGCGTGCCAAACTCATGATGGCGGCGCTTTCCGCGAATGCGACCCTCTCGGCGTTTCCCGATATGACGATTCACCAAGGTATCGGCAAGCCACGCGTGATCGTTCCCCGCCTCGGTCAAGGGACGTTCCGGGTTCTCGTCACCGACGCATATGGGCGCAAATGCGCGGTTACGGGCGAAAGAACGCTACCGGCTCTCGAAGCAGCCCATATAAAACCGTTCTCGATTGTCAAGGAGCACGACGTCCGCAATGGATTGCTGTTGCGTTCGGATCTCCACAAGTTGTACGATCAGGGATATGTGAGCATTCAGCCCGACCTGACGTTCCGCGTGAGTCGCGCCATCCGAGATGAGTTCGAGAACGGCCGCGATTATTACGCTCTAAACGGCCAATCGGTGCGGCCGCCGGCCAACTCGGCACAGTTGCCGATCCCCGAGCATCTCGAATGGCACTACGAAACGCTGTTCAAGGGTTAGGATATGCCGTACGTCATACTCGGTGGTGCGCAGATCGCGGTCGGGGCGGCTGCGATCTTTGCGCGTTGGGCGCTCGGTGGTGCGGATCCGCTGGCGGTGAGCGCGGCGCGCCTCGCGATCGCGGCGGTCTTGTTGCTGGTAGCGGCGCTCTTCATGCGCGCGAAGCAAGGCGCGCGTAAACCGACGCGCCGTGAGAACACGATCCTCGCATTCGCCGGATTCGCGCTTGCCCTCCACTTCGCGACCTGGATCTGGTCGCTCGAATATACGACGGTCGCGATCTCGACGCTGATCGTCTGCTCCACGCCGATCTGGACGGCCCTCTACGACGCGCTCGTCCTCAAGCGTCCGCTCTCGCGGCTCGCGACGATCGCGTTCGCGACCGGGATCGTCGGGATGGGGATGGTGGTCGGCTTCGATACGACCGCACCGCCGGTCGTCGGGCATCAGTTCCTCGGAGCCGCACTCGCGTTCGTCGGCAGTCTCGGGATCGGCGCCTACTTCATCCTCGTTCGCGAAGTGCGCGGTGCACTCGACACGCGCGCGATCGTCACGCGCACCTATAGCTGGGCCGCCCTCGCGCTGGTCGCCGCCGCCGCGATCGCGCACCAGCCGCCGCCGCCGTTGCATGCGACGCTCGCCTGGTCCGGCATCCTTGCGATGGCCCTGGTCTCGCAACTGCTCGGCCACACGGCCCTGAACGCGGCCCTCCGGTGGTTCTCGCCGAGCGCGATCGCCTTCGCCACCCTGCTCGAGCCGGTGATCGCCGCCTTGCTGGCGCTCGCCCTGTTCGGGGAAGCGGTCGCGCCGCTCAGCCTGGCCGGCGGGGTGATACTGCTCATCTCGATCGGTGTGGTACTCAGCCAAGACCGCCTGCTTCCGCCACAAACCGAACCCGCACTCTAGCCCGCCTCATATCGGCTCCATCCAATAAGCCGTTTGGACCCACCCATCGAGAAGGGATGCGGGGAGATACGGGAATGAGGGGCGAGCTATGACGACCATCGGACACGATCCCGACCCGCAAGAGACCCAAGAATGGCGCGACGCCCTCGCCGGCGTGATCGCAGCCGAAGGCCCCGAGCGGGCCGCCCAACTCCTTGCGGGCCTCGCCGACGATGCGAAGCGCGCGGGTGTGCCGTTCTCGAGCGGGGTGGGCGGCAAGATCGTCACGCCGTACGTCAACACGATCGCCGTGAGTGAAGAGCCGGCCTATCCCGGCGACATCGAACTCGAACGCAAGATCGAAGCCGCCGTCCGCTGGAACGCGATGGCGCTGGTCGTACGCGCGAACAAGGTCTCGTCCGAACTGGGCGGTCACGTCGCCTCGTACGCCTCGGCCGCGACGCTCTACGAGGTCGCCTTCAACCACTTCTTCCGCGCGGCCGGTCCAAATCACGGCGGCGATCTCGTGTTCTTCCAAGGTCACTCGTCGCCGGGCTTCTACGCCCGCGCGTTCATGGAAGGACGACTCGATCAAGCGCACATGGACAACTTCCGTCAGGAAGTCGGCGGACAAGGGCTCTCGTCGTACCCGCATCCGTGGTTGATGCCGAACTTCTGGCAGTTCCCGACGGTCTCGATGGGCCTCGCGCCGATCATGTCGATCTATCAGGCGCGCTTCATGAAGTACCTGGACAATCGCGAGTTGATCGACGCCGGCGATCGCAACGTCTGGACTTTTCTCGGCGACGGTGAGATGGACGAGCCCGAATCGCTCGGACAGATCACGATCGCCGCGCGCGAAGGCCTCGATAATCTCAAGTGGGTCGTCAACTGCAACCTGCAGCGCTTGGACGGTCCGGTGCGCG
Organism: Vulcanimicrobiales bacterium; assembly: GCA_038244445.1. Lineage (GTDB taxonomy): Bacteria > Vulcanimicrobiota > Vulcanimicrobiia > Vulcanimicrobiales > Vulcanimicrobiaceae > JALYSX01. The sequence continues at coordinate 8,004 of JBBRTL010000065.1, read as the reverse complement.
GCAACGGCAAGATCATCCAGGAACTCGAGGGCGTCTTCCGCGGTGCGGGTTGGAACGTCATCAAAGTCGTTTGGGGATCGAACTGGGATCCGCTCTTCGCAAGCGATCCGAGCAGCAAACTCTTGCAACTGGTCGACGAAACGCTCGACGGAAACTATCAGTCGTTGCGCGCCGGCGGTGCGAAGGCCACGCGCGACGAGTTCTTCGGCAAGTATCCCGAGACGGCGGCGCTCATCGCCGGCTGGGACGACGCCCGCATCAGCGCGCTCCGCCGAGGTGGGCACGATCCCAAGAAGGTCTACGCCGCCTACGCGCGCGCGATGGAACGCAACGGCAGGCCGACCGTGATCCTGGCCAAGACGATCAAAGGTTTCGGGATGGGCTCGTCGGGCGAAGGTCAGAACGTCGCGCACCAGGCCAAGAAGATGCACGACGTCGATCTGCGCAACATGCGCGACGCCTTCGGCCTGCCGATTCCGGACGCAGACCTTGCAACGGTTCCGTTCTACAAGCCGGACGAGAAGAGTCCGGAGATGCAGTACTTCCGCGAACGCTTGGCCGCGCTCGGCAGCGTCCCGCAACGGCGCCGGAAGAGCACCACCTCGCTTGCGGTACCGGAACTCTCGGCATTCAAGGGGCAGCTCGAAGCGACCGGCGAGCGTCACATCTCGACCACGATGGCGTTCGTGCGCGTCCTCTCCGCGCTGCTCAAGGACAAGACCCTCGGCAAGCACATCGTACCGATCGTCGCCGACGAATCGCGCACGTTCGGCATGGAAGGGCTCTTCCGTCAACTCGGCATCTACTCGCACGTCGGTCAAAACTACACGCCCCAAGACGCCGACCAGCTGATGTGGTACCGCGAGGACAAGAAGGGCCAGATCCTTCAGGAAGGCATCGACGAAGCCGGCGCCACCTCGTCGTGGATCGCGGCCGGCACGTCGTATTCCAATCACGATCTGCCGATGATCCCGTTCTACATCTACTACTCGATGTTCGGCTTCCAGCGCGTCGGAGATCTCATGTGGGCGGCGGGCGACATACGCACGCGCGGCTTCCTGATCGGCGGCACTTCGGGGCGCACGACCCTCAACGGCGAAGGTTTGCAACACGAAGACGGACAGAGCCAGATCATGGCCTCGTTCGTCCCGAACTGCGTCTCCTACGACCCGACCTACTCGTTCGAGTTGGCGGTCATCATCCGCGACGGCCTGCGCCGCATGGTCGCGGAACAGGAGGACGTCTACTACTACATCACCCTGATGAACGAGAACTACGAGCATCCGGCCATGCCGGCGGGCGCCGAGGAAGGGATCCTGCGCGGCATGCATCTGTTGCGCGACGGCGGCAAGGGCAAGAAGGCGCCGCGCGTGCAGTTGCTCGGTTCGGGTTCGATCCTGCGCGAGGTCGAAGCGGCGGCGGATCTGCTCCGCGACGACTTCGGTGTGGTCGCCGACGTCTGGAGCGCGACCTCGTTCAACGAATTGCGCCGCGACGGCATCGACGTCGAGCGTTGGAACCTGCTCCACCCGACCGAGAAGGCGCGCGTTTCGTACGTCGCGCAGTGCTTGGAGGGCCATGCCGGGCCGGCGATCGCTGCGACCGACTACATTCGTACTTACGCCGATGCGATCCGGCCGTATCTCGACCGCCGCTATGTGGTGCTCGGCACCGACGGGTTCGGCCGCAGCGACTTCCGCACCAAGCTGCGCACGTTCTTCGAAGTCAATCGCCACTACGTCGCGATCGCAGCGCTCAAGGCGCTGGCGGACGACGGCGAGATCCCGGCGAGCAAAGTGGCCGAGGCGATCGTCAAATACGGCATCGACCCGAGCAAACCGAACCCGGTGACGGTGTAAGACGATGGCCGACACGATCGATATCACGGTCCCCGACATCGGCGACTTCGACGGCATCCCGGTCATCGAAGTCCTGGCCAACGTCGGCGATGTCGTCAAGAAGAACGATTCGCTGATCACCCTCGAGAGCGACAAAGCCTCGATGGAAGTCCCGTCGAGCGCCGACGGCACGATCGTCGAGATGCTCGTAAAGGTCGGCGACAAAGTCAGCAAAGGCACCGCCATCGCGCGCCTGAGCGGAACGGCAGCAGCCGCAGCTGTCATCCCGAGCGTAGGGAGCGCAGCGACCGTAGTCGAGGGACAACCACCCGCATCGACCGTGATCGAACTCACCGTGCCCGACATCGGCGACTTCGCAGGCATTCCAGTCATCGAAGTGCTGATCAAGCCGGGCGACGAGATCGAAAAGGAAGCGAGTATCGTCACCCTCGAGAGCGACAAAGCCTCGATGGAAGTCCCCGCCACTGCGAGCGGGACCGTGCAAGACGTCCGCGTCAAAGTCGGCGACAAGGTTGGCAAGGGCAGCGTCATTGCAACGCTCGAGGTGAAGGGCGCTGCGCCTGTTGAAAGCCGTCCCTCGACTACGGCTTCGCCTACGCTCGGGATGACAAGTTCAGCTTCCGTAGCTACTACGCCGGCTACTACGCCGGGGACAGCTCCTGCGGCCGCCGCCGCGCCTGTCATCCCGAGCGTAGCGCTGCAAGGCGCGGAGTCGAGGGACGAGGGACAACAACCCATTCACGCAAGCCCCTCGATCCGCCGCTTCGCGCGCGAACTCGGCGTCGATCTGCGCGGCGTGCGCGGCACCGGTCCGAATGCACGCGTCACCCGCGACGACGTGCAAGGTTTCGTCAAAACCGCACTCGCGACCGGCGCGGCCCCTGGCGGCAATGTCATCGCCGGCCTTCCGCCGTGGCCCAAGGTCGACTTCGCGCAGTTCGGTCCGATCGAACGGACGCCGCTTTCGCGGATCAAAAAGATCTCGGGGCCGGCGCTGCATCGCAACTGGGTGCAGATCCCGCACATCACGAACTACGACGAAGCGGACATCACCGATCTCGAAGCCTTCCGCAACGAGATCAATGCCGAGCAGACGAAGTCCGGCGGCGCAAAACTCACCATGCTCGCGTTCTTGGTCAAAGCGGCCGTCCGCGCGCTCGAGAGGTTCCCGGACTTCAACGCCTCGCTCGACGGCGACGCGCTGATCCACAAGGGCTACTACAACATCGGCTTCGCCGCCGACACCCCGAACGGACTGGTCGTTCCGGTCGTCAAGAACGCCGACACGAAAGGGCTGCTCGAGATCGCCGCGGAGAGCGCGGCGCTCGCGGGCAAGGCGCGCGACGGAAAACTCGGCCTCGGCGACATGCAAGGCGGAACGTTCACGATCTCGTCGATCGGGGGCATCGGGGGAACCCAGTTCACGCAGATCGTCAACGCGCCCGAAGTCGCGATCATGGGCGCAACGCGTAGCGCGATCAAACCGGTCTGGGACGGCAAGGTCTTCGTGCCGCGCCTGATCATGCCGGTCAGCGTCTCCTACGATCACCGGGTGATCGACGGCGCCGCCGCCGCGCGCTTTCTGGTCTACCTGACCGGATTGCTCAAGGACTTCAGGAGAACGATCCTTTAGTCAACATATTCCGTTGACGCTTCGGTCGACCCCGGGGTACAATTGCCCCATGCCGACGCCCGCCTGGTCGCCTCTGATTCTCCCGGAACCGCCGGACCGGCCGGAGGGCCTTCAAAGCGTGCGCGGCCTGCTCGAACGGCTGGTCGAAGGCTACAACGCGAGGACCGTTGCGCGCATGCTGGGCGTGGATGCGGCGATGATCACGCGCTGGCGAAGCGGAAAGCCGATCAGCCCCGCGATGAGCCGACGCATTCTGGACCTCCACGACATCATCACGCGAGCGCTACAAGTGTTCATGCCGGATGTCGCCGCCCGATGGCTGGTCGGGTCCGAGCCGCTTTTGGGCGGGGCCCGCCCGATCGACGCCCTGGCCATCAAGGGCGTGGTTCCGGTGATCGAAGCGCTCGACGCGATCGTCGCGGGTGCCTACGCGTGAACGTCTATCGCGTCTTCCCGTTCGACGAGAAGGCGCGTGCCGGCGAGCCCGGCCATCCGCTCTTCGCGCCGCGCGGCGGCAGCGGTCGGGTCGACAACTCCGAGACCTACAGAACGCTCTACTGTTCCTCACACCCCGAAGGCGCCGTCGCCGAAGCGTTCGGCCGTCACGTCGAGTGGACGTCCGATATCTTGCGCACCCCCGGCGGGAGTCCGTTCGCGATCGCGACTTTCACCACCGGGGGCGAGCGCATCGTCAATCTGGACGACGCGAACGCTTTACTCTCGTACGGCCTGCGGCCGTCGAACGTGGTGACGCGCGAGCGGAAGACGACGCAATCCTGGGCTCTACGTATCTACAAAGACGGAGCCGCCGACGGCGTCGGATGGTGGTCCTACTACAAACCCGAATGGGCCTCGATCGGATTTTGGAATCGTCGACACCTGCGACTCGCATCGGTCGAACCGCTCTCGCTCCGTCATCCGAGCGTCGTCGACGCGGCCGGCGAGTTGCTCCGCGCGATCCGACCACGTTGAACCTTCGGATTCTTCGCGCCTCGTCGTACGTAAGCACCGCGTGGAAGAACGGCGGAGGGCTGACCGAACTCGTCGCCATCGCTGCCGACGAACCGCCGGCATGGCGCGTGTCGATCGCGTCGATCGAACGGGATGGGCCGTTCTCGGATTTTAGCGGATATGACCGCACTATCGTCTCCCTCTCCGGCAACGGCCCGACGCTCGCGTTCGCATCCGGCGACGAGCGAGCCCTCGTGACGCTCTCACCGTTCGCATTTCGGGGCGAGGCGCAGGTCGTGGCGCGGCTTTCGGACGGCCCGGTCCGCGACTTCAACGTCATGACGTTGCGCGCAACCCGTACGCATCGCGCAACCACGATCGGGTTCGGCGAGAACGGCGTACCGATCGACGCGGGCGATGTCTGCGGCTTTCTCTACGTCGCGAACGGGACGGTCGCGATCGACGATCTGACCGCTGAGACGGGCGATACGTTTCGTCTCGACGCGGGCGCGTGCACCGTTGCGAGGTCGATCGCCGGACCGGCGACGGCTATTCTGGTGCGGATCTCAACAGCAACGCGCTGACGATTCGGCCCAACACTCCTCCGCCGACCATTGCCGGCAGCAAGATGGCCGTTCCGCTCATGGCTCGACCGGGCAGAACGGCGATCGCCAGCGCCACGCAAGCGCCCATGATGACCAGCCGGAGCGCGCTCAGCGTGCCGGACCGCCGTAGTGCAGGCTCGAGGTGCTCGCCGCGCACGCGAACGCCGACCGCGAACTGCAGGCCGACCACGCCCAGCGTCACCGCGAGCACGATGAAGTAGAGCATCACCGCCAGATCGATCTCGGCGGACGATGCGCCCTTCTGCGTGCCGTAGTGCATGACGAGTTGCACGGAGAAGATCAAGAGCACCACGCCGGCGAGGCCCAGCATGTAGAGCGCAGACGCCCACGGCCCGGGCACGAAGTAGTCGTCGCCGATCCGGCGATAGAGCGTCCAGAGCCACGCCGTCATCCCGAACGTCCACGCAAAGGCGGTCAGTTCGGGGATCAAGTGCATGACGGTGAGATGATCGGAGAACGTGAAGCTCAAGGCGAGTTGCGCGAGGCTGAAGCCGATCACGATGTCGCCGAACGTCTCGAGGCGCGACGCGAAGCGTTCGTCGCGCGCAGAAGCAAAACGGTCGATCTGCTCGCTCATCCGGTCGACGCCGCCGGTTTACGCAATCCGAGGCGATGGGTCAGCAAGAACGGTCCGAGCCGTCCTAAGGCGAGGCTGATTCCGATCACGAACGGCAGCGACAGAGCCATCATCGCAGGTCCGTGGAATCCCGCATAGCCGAGTACGCCGATAGCGATCCCAGCGGAAAAGAGCCGCATGGTCGCCGTGACGCCGAGTGCGCGTTCCCGATCGGCCAGCAGGCTCCACCGCCGAAGAACGCCGTACAGGAAGAGCGTGCCGAGCAAGACCTGTAAGAGCACGAACGAGCCGCAGTACATCGCGATCCCGTTCTTGATGTCGCCCGGCCCGTCGAGCTGAATCGCGCGGATCAGCACCTGGACCATGTAGACCATCAAGACTGCCGCACCCAGCTGTGCGAAGTTGAGCGTCAGGCTGAACGCGTTCGGAATGAAGAAATGTCTGAAGAGATGGTTGCTGCGGACCCAGAGCAGACAGATCGTGCCGAACGTCCAGACGAATGCGATCAGTCCCCACGGGTGCGTGAGCACCTCGGTGATCGGTCCCTTCGACGGGAGCGAGAGACTGAGCCCGAGTTCGGCGAGACTAAACCCGAGGACGACGTCGCTGAATATCTCGACCCGCTGAAGCAGCGCGTGATCGATGCCCGGCTCCTTGCTCATGCCGACTTCGAGTCCGACGATGTGCGGAGGGAGACTCATGCGACGGGCCTTCGCGTACCTGGGAGGCGGTCCCTCGACTGCGGCGCTTCGCGCCTACGCTCGGGATGACACGTAAGGTATGGGGAAAGGAGTCGAAGGGCTCCCCGGCCGCGAGGCTACGCCTTCGCTTTCAGTTGGCGTAGGACGTATTGGAGGATGCCGCCGTTGCGGTAGTATTCGGCTTCGTCGGGGGTGTCGACGCGGACGAGGGCTTTGAACGAGAGGCCGCGGCGCGATTCGGTGTCGGCTACGTGTACGGTCACGTGCATGCGCGGCGTGACGCCCGCCTCGATGCCGGTGATGTCGAACGATTCTTCGCCGGTGAGTGCGTAGGTGGTCGCATCGGCGCCGTCGAGGTACTGCAGCGGTAAGACGCCCATGCCGATCAGGTTGCTGCGGTGGATACGCTCGAACGACTCCGCGATGACGGCCTTGATGCCGAGCAGATACGGGCCCTTGGCCGCCCAATCGCGCGAAGAACCCGAACCGTACTCCTTACCGGCGAGGGCGATCAACGGCGTGCCGTCCGCGCGATACTTCTCCGACGCATCGAAGATCGACATCTGTTCGCCGGTCGGTAGGTAGCGCGTGACGCCACCCTCGACGCCCGGGACGAGTTGGTTGCGCAAGCGCACGTTGGCGAACGTGCCGCGGACCATCACTTCGTGATTGCCGCGACGGGCGCCGTACGAGTTGAAGTCGCCCTGGTCGACGCCGTGCGCCATCAGGTACTTGGCCGCCGGGCTGCTCCTGGCGATATTGCCGGCGGGCGAGATGTGATCGGTCGTGACCGAGTCGCCGACCATCACGAGCACGCGCGCGCTGCGGATGTCCGCAACCGCGGCCGGCTCGGCCGGCATGTTCTCGAAGTACGGCGGATGCTTGACGTACTCGGACTTCGGGTCCCAGGCGTAGCGTTCGCCGGTCGGAACCGCGAGCTTGGCCCAGTTCTCGTCGCCCTTGAAGACGTCGCTGTAACGCGCCGTGAACATCTCGTTGCGCACGCAGGCGGTGACGACGCTCGCGATCTCGTCGTTGCTCGGCCAGATATCGCGCAGGAAGACTTGCTTGCCGTCGCTGCCGGTGCCGAGCGCTTCGGTCGTCAGGTCCAGATCCATCCGGCCGACGAGGGCGTAGGCGACCACCAGCGGCGGCGATGCCAGGTAGTTCGCGCGCACTTGCGGATGGATGCGGCCTTCGAAGTTGCGATTGCCGGAGAGCACGGCGGCCACAATCGTGTCGTGTTCGGCGATCGAATCCGCGATCTCGAGCGGAAGCGGTCCGGAGTTGCCGATGCACGTGGTGCAACCGTACCCGACGATATTGAAGCCGAGGCCGTCGAGCGACTTCTGCAGATCCGCCTTCTCGAGATAGTCCTTGACGACTTTGCTGCCGGGCGCAAGCGAGGTCTTCACCCAGGGCTTGCTCTTCAAACCGCGCGCTAGCGCGTTACGGGCGAGCAGACCGGCGGCGATCAAGACCGACGGGTTCGAGGTGTTGGTACACGACGTGATGGCCGCGATCACGACCGCACCGTCGGTGACGGCGATCTCGTCGCGGGTGGCGATGGCGGTACCGCCGCCGCCTTCGCTCTCGAAACGTGCGGCCGCGCCGCCCGGCTTGGCGTCGCGGGCCGCGATCCACTCTTGCATCGCCT
>JBBRTL010000064.1:0-13175 GCA_038244445.1 Vulcanimicrobiales bacterium | reverse complement strand
GGATCGTCGCGACCATCGATCACCTGGACCGGTCGATCGACGCGGCGACGAAGACCGCGGCGCACCTTCCTGCCGCACAACGCGCGCAGGTGAACGCGGCGGTCGCTGACCTCGTGCTCCTCCACGGCAGCTCGAGCGAGTACGACGTCGTCTACCCGACGAAGCTCCGCGAACAACTCGCGTTTCTGCTCAACTCGCTCGAAGGCGCCTACACGAAACCGACGGCCGCCAACGCCGCGACGTATGAGGACCTTAAAGCCGAAGCCGCCGCTGGCGAGGCAAAACTCGCAAGCCTGACGGCACATTGAGCGAAGGCACCGCAAAACGCGGTGCCTTCTTCCTATTTCGAGACGGGCGCCTTCTTGTTCCAGCGTTCGAGTTCGCGGGCGTAGAGGACGGCGTTGCGTTCGGCCAGTTTCTGCTGGGATCGCCTGAACATCCGGGCCTTCGTGTAGCGTAGCGCGGTCATGTTACCGCTGACCTCCTATCGTCGCTAACGTAACGTTGTTCTCGGGCAAAATGTCGCCGGTGACCCGCTGTAACTCTACCACGGCTTTATTGAGATCCGTCTGAGCCTGCAGTTCCCGGCCGCGGGCCTGCTGGAGTTCGACCTGGCGTTGGAGTACCAAGTACGTGGTCGAGACACCGTTGTGGAACTTGCGATTCTCACTCGAATAGACTTGTTCGGCCGTCTGACGCGCTACCCGAGCGGCGTTCAGGCGGGCGATCGCGGTGCCGTAGAGCTGGACGGCGTTGCGCGACTCGGTCTGGATGCGCTGGTAGACACCGGACGTCCGCAAGGCGGCGATGCGTTGACGTTCCGCCGCGATCGCGATCGCCGCCTTGGCCTCGTGGTTGCCCAGCGGCGTACTGAATACGACGCCGAGATTGTAGGTCGGGAATTTGCCATCGAACGTGTTGGCGATCGACTGCGAACTGCCCCCGATCAAATACGGCGGGATCGCGGGCGCGGGTCCGCCGATCGGATTGCCACCGCCGGGGATGAACTGTCCCGCAAAGCCGTTGCTCTGGTAGCCGGCCTGCACGTCGAGTTTGGGGCGTGCCTGGTTCGCGGCGAACCGGGCGTCGATCGCGGCCTGCTGTTGCAGATCGGCGATCTGACGGATCTCCGGACGCTGTTTGAGCGCGCTCGCGACCACCGCATCGAGTGACGGCGCCGGCGGCAGACGGAGCACCGAAGAGGTCGGCACCAGGTTCGCGCGCCAGATCGGATCGGCCGGATCGTCGACGATCAGGCTCTTGAGGCCGTTCTGCAACGACGCGACGCTCTGGAGCGAAGAGTAGACGTTGTCCTGGAACATCGCGACCTGACCCGACGATTCGACCGCGTCGATGTTCGCGGCCGCGCCGGCCTTGGCCAGACGCGTGGTCGAGCCTTGCTGGGCGATCGCTTCTTTCAGCGCTTCTTCCTGGATCGCGACCGAGCGCCATGCGGCGACCAGGTCCCAGTAGGCGTTCTCCACCGAGGCGATCGTCTGCGAGGCGGCCGCGAGCGTCTGGGCCTGCGATGCGTCCGCGCCGACCACGGCGAGTTGGATCTGATGCGAGACCGGATTGATGCCGGCGTTCCGCAGGAGCGGCTGCGTCAGTCCGAGCTGGAACGAACTCGGGTAGGTCGGGTTGAACGCGTTGATGGTGGTGTTGTCGTCGATGCGGCCGCTGCTGACGCTCGCGCTGTACTGCTGGCCACCCGGCGTGAGGCCGGAGACGCCGCCTTGGATCGTCTGTCGGTTCTGGACGATCGCACCGAAGTCCGGACCTGCGAAGAACGCGTTCTGGGGTGCCTGCGAGAGATGCGTGACCGACGGTTCGAGCATGAAGTTCACGTCGTACGCGCCCTTCGCTTCGGCGATCTGGTAGCTCGCGATGCGCGCGTTTGCGGCCGAGACCGCAAGGTCCGGATTCTTGAGCAGAGCCATCCCGATCGCGTCTTGCAACGTGATGCCGACGAACGGCTGCGAGGTGATCCCCACGAGTTCCGGCGGGCTCGGCACGACGTCCGGCGCGACGTAACCGGGCGCGACGTTCGGCACGGCCGGCATCGCCGGTGCGGCGACCGCCGGGAGCGTCGACGTTGCGAGCAGCGTCGCGATGAAGAATGAAGCGATAAGGCGATGTGACACGAGGGTCTCCTATTCGACCGGTAGCGGCGCGCCGAGCATCTTCGGCCGCTTCATCAAGAGCACCAACGGCGCGAGCAGGATCGAGATGACAGCGACCCAGCGCGAGGTGTCGGCAAAGGATTGGACTACCGCCTGCGAGGCGACCAGATTCCCGAGATCGGTGAGGGCGGCGGCTCGGCCACCCGGTGGACCGCCGGCGACGCCGGACGTCATGTAGGCGGAGACCGCAGGTCGCGCATTGGTCGTGGCCGCCGCAAGCTCGCCCTGGTGCGCACCGATCCCGCGGATCAGGACGGTGATCAGCACGGCCGTCGCGATGCTTCCGCCGATCTGGCGCGAGAGGTTGAAGAACGCGCTCGCCGCCGGAACCTCTTTGGTCGGCAGACCGCCGAGCACGGCGAGCGAGAGCGGGACGAAGATCTGCGAGAGTCCGATGCCGCTGATCACGAGCGGCCAGATGAACGCCGAGAAGTCCGAGTTCGAGGTGGTCACGTCGGCGAGCATCCAGTTCGAGATGCCGAGCAAGATGAAGCCGATCGCCGTCGAGGCGCGCGGATCGATCTTGCCGGACTGCGCGAGCATCGCGGTCGCGGGCGTGAAGAGCATGATCGCCAGGGCGCGCACCAACATCGTCTGCCCCGACATCGTGGCGGTGAAGCCGAGCGAACCTTGCAGATACTGCGGGAGCACGAAGACCGAGCCGTAGAGACTCACCCCGAGCACCATGCCGAGGACGCTTCCCGCCGCCACCTCGCGAAAGCGCAGGACGTGCAGGTCGACGACCGGGATCTTGGAGCGTAACGTCCACCACACGAAGCCGATCAGCGACGCGCCCGAGACGAACGTCAGTAAGCGGATGTTGCCGTCGTCGAACCAGTCGTACGTCTGCCCTTGATCGAGGACGTACTGCATCGCGCCGAGACCGATCGCGAGCAGACCGAGACCGCTCCAGTCGAGCTTTCGGAAGGTCGGCTTCTCGATGTTGCGCAGATAGTTCCAGACCAGGATCGCCGAGGCGATGCCGACCGGGATGTTCACGAAGAACGCCCAGCGCCAGGTCAGGTTGTCGGTCATCCAGCCGCCGAGAAGCGGACCGATCGCAGGACCTACGATCACGCCCATCGCGAAGATGCCCATGGCCGTGCCCTGTTGATCGGCCGGAAACGTGTCGCGCAGGATCGCCTGCGCGGTCGAGATCAGGCCACCGCCGCCCAGGCCCTGGACGATCCGCCAGAAGACCAGCGCGCCGAACGAGCCGGCGAAGCCGCACATCAGCGAGGCGATCGTGAAGATGACGACCGATGCGAAGAAGTACTCGCGCCGTCCGAAGCGCGCGGCCAGCCATGGAGTGAGCGGGATCACCACCACGTTTGCGACGATGTAGCCGGTCACGATCCAGGCCCCTTGATCGACCGCGACGCCGAAGTTGCCTTGAATGTTCGGCAGCGCGACGTTGACGATGGTCGTATCGACGATCTCGAGCAAGGTGGCCGTGATGACCGCGATGGTCACGAAGACCCTACGCAGGCCGTATTCGATACCTGCGAACTGTTGTACGGACGAGGTCACGAGCTTAGCGGACCTTCACCGAGGCTTCGACGCTCATGCCGGGACGCATCGGATACTTCGCCGCGTCGTAGGAGGAGTCGAAGTTGATCCTGACCGGAATGCGCTGGGTGACCTTGACGAAGTTGCCGGTCGAATTCTGGGCCGGGACGAGCGCGTAGGTGCCCTGCGAGGCCGGGTTGATCGACTCGACGGTGCCGGTGAACTTGACGCCCTTGTACGCATCCACGCTCAGGTCGACTTCTTGACCGACCTTCATCACGCCGATCTGCGTCTCTTTGAAGTTCGCCGTCACGAAGATCTTGTTCGGAATGATCGTGAGCAGCGGGACGCCCGGGCTCACGGTCTGACCGAGTTCCACGCTCTTCTCGCCGACGTATCCGTCGATCGGCGAATAGATATTGGTGTAGCCGAGGGTCTGCTTGACCAGTTCGAGCTGTGCCTTGGCACCTTCGACCTGGCTTGGATCGTTGCTCTGCGCCAACCGCCCCTGGGCCGTCGTGATGCCGCCCTGGGCCGCGCCGACGCGCGACTGGGCCGCGACCACGTTGGCGTTCGCAACGCCGACCTGATCCTGCGCGCCGCGCAACTGCGCGGCCGCCGCGGCCGCTTGAGCCCGCATCGCATCGAGTTGGGCGCGCGGCACGTCGCCGGTCGCGACCAGCGACTGGGTGCGAGCGAGGTCGGCTTCGGCCTTCTGATAGTTCTGTTCTGCAGCCGGTACTTGCGCCGAGGTTGCCGCAAGTTGCGCTTGCGCCACGCCTACGCCGGCCTGCGACCCGCCGACGTCGGCCGCCGCGGAGCTGACGCCGCCCTGGCCCTGCAATGAGAGCGTCCGCTGATTCGCGACCGCCATGTCGTAGTTGGCCTGCGCCTGCGTGAGCTTCGCCCGTTCGTCCGAGCTGTCGAGCACGATCAGAAGCTCGCCCTTCCTGACCGCCTGGTTCGTATCTACGGCGATCGAACTGACGCGTTCGCCGATCTTGCTGTTGACGAGGACCGAACTCGCGTCGACGCGGGCGTCGTCGGTCGATTCGTGCGCGTGTGCGTAGATCAACCACGGAATGCCGAACCAGAGCGCGAGGATCAGCGCGATGCCGCCGACGATCGCGAAGATCACGCGCTTGCGCGGACCCGTACGCTCTTCGACATCGTCGCCGCCCGCCGCGACGGGGGCTTCAGCTGTACTAGACATGTGTGGGGTTGCTCCTTACACCGTTGAGAAACACGTTGACGAAATACGTGAGAGCGGCCTCGCGACTGCCGTAGATCTCTGCGATCGGGAATTTCTCCGTCCCGATCACCTGCGCAAATATCGAACCGAGGAAGACCAGCGCGAGTTTCACCGGGTCGCCCTGCAAGTCGCCGCCGGCGACGCGCTTGGACATGTACTCGGCGAGGATCCCGTGGATAAGAGAGTGCGGGCGCCAGTTGGCCTGGTCGAACATGTTCTTGTCGAACTCTTCCTCGACCAGCGACCAGCGGATCATGTCGCGCACCGACATCAGGCGGTTCATGACCGCGAAGGCGATTTGGTAGAGTTCTTCTTCGAGGGTGCCCGAGAGACGATCGACGACGTCCTGAAGTTCGAGCGCCCCGCAGAAGTGCTGCACGACCGCGAGCATTAGCGCTTCCTTGCTACCGAAGTGACGGAAGAGCGTCGCTTCGTTGACGCCCGCGACCTCGGCGATCTCTCGCGTCGTCGCGCCGCGTTTGCCCTTACGAGCGATCACTTCGCGGGCGGCGACCAGAATGCGGTCGCGGGTGTTCTCGGAGTGGGCTGCGACGTTCGGTTCGGTGATCATTTCTTCGTGAACACCGCGGGGTCGACCGCGACGTTCGTCTGGTACGCGGCATAGGTCGCGTCGGCGACGGCGTGCACGTGCGGGATCTTGATGTCGGCGTGCTGAGAGTCGATCAGCTGATACGAACCCTCGTTGCGGAACTTCTGGTTCATCGAGATCTTGCCGCCGTTTCGGTAGTAGAACTCCATCCGCACGAGCGCGTAGCTCGAGGGGTCGATGTAGGCCAGCGTGTAGTCCAGCGTCGTGCTGTAGATCTTCTTGGTCATGCGCACCACCAGCATCGGCTTGCCGCCCAGATCGGCGCGACCGTCCAGAGCCAGGTACGAGTCCTTTTCCCAACTCGACGGGTCTCCGACGTCGTTGAAGAGTTTTTCGAAACCCTTGGCATAGCCGGGCATCCGGTCGAAGACGACTTCGTAGTTGTTCGGGCGCTTGTAGTACGACGTACCGTCGAGCTGCGGCGCGAGGTAGGGGAAGCTGAGCAGGCGGGTGTTGACGTGGACGCGGGCGCGATAGCTCGCGAGCGACGGGTTGGTCGCCAACATCTTCTGCACCAGGTCGTGAGCGGCCGGAGCGGTCGCGGTCAACTGATCGCTCGGACCGGCGCCCAACAGGGCGGCGATCAGCACGGGGATGATGACGATTCGTTTCATGCCGCTTCTCCCGCGGGGCTGAGGACCGTGAAGAGCCGGTCGAGCGCGGTCACGCTCAGCGTGCGCAGCACTTCGGGTTTCGTGGAGCGCAGGGCGAGGTCGCCCGAGCCGGCCGTCCGCGAGCGGCGCAGGATCTCGATCAGCCCGCGAACGCCGTCGGCGTCCAAGACCGAGAGGCAATCCAGGTTCAGGACGACGCGCATCGCGCCGGTATCGAGAGCATCTTGGACGCTCTTCTCGGTGCCGGGCAGGTCGGCGGTGTGATAGTCGAGGACGACGGTTTCCACGCTTGCTCTTTCAAGGTCGAAGTGATGCAAGTAGGTACTTGCATGCAAAGAATAGCATACGCCTAGTGCTCGTGCAAGTACATACACGCATTTTGGGGAAGGAGGACCCATGTTGACCGAAAGTACCGTCGTAGCCGCCGCCCGGGCCGCCGGGCTCGAACCCTCGGCAATCGTGATCCAGCCGCTCGACGGTGAGGCTCCCGGAATCCGGGTCGACCCGGAGCTAACGCTCTACCCTGCGAGCATGATCAAAGTGCCGCTCGCGATGGTCGCTTACCACGACGTGGCGGACGGACGACTCGCCTTGGACGGCCAACACGAGGTGACGGCCGCCAATATGACGGTCAACGATAAGCCCTCGCCGCTGGTCCCCGGCTACCGTTCGACCGTCCGCGAACTGATCGAGTTGATGATCACGATCTCGGATAACGTCGCGACCAACATCTTCTTCGATCTGCTCGGACGCGAACGCGCCACCTCGATCGCGCAGAACGTCTTCGGGCTTCACGGCACGGCATTCTATCGGAAGCTCTCCGGCAGCGAGCCGTTGATCCACGATCCGGGCTGGACGAGCGGCACCCGCAACACGCATCCGGCGAGCGATTCCGCCCGGGCGTTCGAGTTGATCGCGCGCGATCGGGTGCCGAATAGCGACGCACTCCGAGCGACGCTCGGACGTCAGCAGTTCAACGACATGCTCGATATCGGTCTCCGTCCCGGCGACCGGTTCTTCCACAAGACGGGCGGCACGGACGACGTCGCGCACGACGGAGGCATCTTGCAAACGGCCGAAGGGCGGACCTACGTGATCGTGGCCTATTCGGGTTTACCGTCGAACGATGCGACGAGCGCCAAGTTCGGTCCGTTTATGCATCGCGTCCGCGAGATGATGTAGGCGTTACGGCGTCGACATGTCGCTCGACATGGCCGACTTCTTCTTGCGGTGCATCGCGCCGGCAGCGTGATAGCCGTCCGCGGCGGCGGCCGACGGGCACTCGTACTTGCCGTTCTTCGTCTTGCCGTAGTACGGATCGTCCGATGTGTGGTACGCCTTGGAATTGAGGTTGACCCAGACCGGCTTCACGGCGCCGCAGTTCAGATCTTTAGGCACGGCCGCCGCGGCCGCCATCGGCAGCGCGCCCTGTTCGCGCATCGCTTCCGTCGTGGCTTTGACCGCGGGGGAGGCGGCCGTGCTGCTCGCACTGCCGCCGCCGCAGCCGGCTAGGGCGACGATCGCTACCGCTACCAGGAACCGGGCCGGGGTGGATATCTTCATTTCTCGTCCTCCGAGCACATCAAATGATAAGGCGGCGCGCGATCGACGCGAGTTCTTCCCGGGCCTTACGCGCGATAGCCGACGGTTCGCCGAAGTACGCGCGGTTTCCGCCGACAAAGGTCGCTTGGACCCAACCGTCCTCGCCGCGATAGACGAGAGCGTTGACGGCCGGCGACCACGGATCGATCCCGTCCGCGCCGAGCACGACGAAATCGGCCGCGTTGCCGGCCGTGAGGTCGCCCGCGCGCACGCCCAACACTTCGGCGCCGAGCGACGTGCCGAGCGCGAACGCATCGCGCGCGCCGTACGCCGAACCGTCGCGTGCGCGCAGTTTCTGCAGCAGCGATGCGGCTCGCATCTCGTCGATGATCGACGGCTTGACGTCGGCGTCGGTGCCGAGTCCGACCCGTACGCCAAGCGCGCGCAGGCCGGTCAGATCGCACGTCCCGTCGCCGAGATACTGATTGGTCATCGGATTGTGAACGACGCGCGCGCCGCGCACGGCGAGCAGGCGTTTCTCGTCTTCCGTCAGGTAGATGGCGTGGATTGCCACCAGCCGATCGTCGAGCACGCCGAGCCGGTCGAGCAAGGTGATCGGCGTCGCACCGTACTTCGCAAGCGTCTCGGCGCCTTCGTACTCGGCCTCCGCGACGTGGACGTGCAACGACGTGTCGTGCTCGCGCGCGAAGGCGGCCGCCGCTTGGATCATCTCGGGCGATGCGGCGTGGAGCGAGTGCGGCGCCACGCAGACGTTCGCATCCGGGAAGCGCGCCAGCAACTCGGCCGTCCGCGCCGCGGCCTGCGCGATCGTCTCGCGAAACGCCGGTGGCACGTACTCGGCATCCATCCACGTGCGCGCGAAGACCAGGCGGATGCCCGTGTCCACCGCCGCGCGGATCGCGCTCTCGGCGTGTGCGTTACCGGCGCCGTTGAGATAGAAGAACTCGGCGACGGTGGTGATGCCCGCAGCGAGCATCTCCGAGAATGCCGCGACGAACGTCCAGTACACATCCTCGGGCGTGAGGTTCGGCACGACCTTATAGAGCGCATCGGAGCGCCAGGTCGCGAACGGCAGATCGTCGCCCCACCCGCGCAACAGGATCTGATACGCGTGGCTGTGTCCGTTGACGAAGCCCGGCACGACCAACCGGTCTGCCGGAAACGCGCGGGCTTCGCAGTCGCGGGCCCGCGAGGCGATCTCGGCGTACGCGCCCGCGATCGATATTCGGCCACGATCGATCACGAAGGCGTAGTCCTTCCGCTCGAGCCCGCCGACCAACGCGCGGGCGCAGCGGATCAGCGTCTTCGGACTCACGTGCCGCGACTCACGCACGTCGCGAGATTTCCGCCGAACTGCCAGCCGAACTCGTCCGGCGATCCGAGCGCGAGCGCGACGTAGTCCGCGGGCGCGCCGACCGCAAGCGTCCCCGCACCGGAACGGAGCGATCGCGCAGCCGCACGGGTGACGCCGTAGAGCGCCTCTGCGGCCGTCATGCCGAACAGCGAGCGCCCGAAGTAGGCGACCGTCTGCAGATTGAAGCACGGCGACGTACCCGGATTGAAATCGCTCGCAAGCGCGACCTCACCGCCCCGTTCGAGTAGCGCACGGACCGGCGCTCGCCCATCCAATCCGAGATAGGCGATCGTCGCCGGACACGCGACGGTGACGATCTCGCGTGCGACGATCGCCGCGACGTCCTCGTCGCGGATATAGTTGCAATGGTCGACCGCATCCACGCCGGCGTCGCACGCCATTGCGGCCGCGCCGCCGTAGGCCATCTCGTCGCAGTGGACCCGCAGACGCAATCCGCGCTGGCGCGCGGCGATCAGATAGCGCTTCGTCTGCGCGGGTGAAAAGAAGCCCGGCTCGCAGAACGCGTCCACGTATTTCGCGCCGCGCCGGGCGACGTCGGGCATGACGACTTCGATCAGGTAGTCGACGTAGGCATCGAACGAGTCGAACTCCGGCGGCAGGGCGTGGGCCCCGAGGAAAGTCGGCACCAAGCGCGGCACGCCCGGCGTGGTGCCGAAGCCGGCGATGATGTCGAGCAACTGCAACTCGCCATCGGCCGAGAGCGCGTACCCGGTCTTGGTCTCGAGAGTAGTCGTACCGTGCGCGAAGATCCTCGCCAGACGCGGCTCGAGCACGTCGGCGCGAAAGCGCACCGGATCGCGCAACGCTTCGCGCGTTTTCGCGACCGTGTGCGCCATGCCGAGCGTCGGCTTCTCGCCGCGAACGCGCGAGGCGAAGTCCGGCTCGCGATCCCCGTCGAAGAGCGGATGCGCATGCGCATCGACCAGGCCCGGTACGACGACCGCATCGCCGAGATCGATCGTCTCGACGTTGCGACCAAGCGCAACCCGCTCGATCTCCTTGCGCGTGCCGACTGCCGCGACGCGCCCGTCGGCGATCAACATCGCTCCGCGGTCGATCCGGCCCAGTTGCTCGAACGTCACGCCGTTCTGCGGGACGCTCGCGTCGCAGGGCACGATCGTCCGCGCGCGGACGAGGGTTAGAGCCGCCAATCGATATCTTTCTCGTCGGCCGTCGCGATGGCGTCCTCGTAGCCGGCATCCGCGTGACGGACGACGCCCATCCCCGGATCGGTCGTCAGCACGCACTCGAGCCGTTCGCGCGCGCCCTCGCTACCGTCGGCGCAGATCACCATGCCCGCGTGCAGCGAGTAGCCGATCCCGACGCCGCCGCCGTGATGCACGCTCACCCAATCCGCTCCGGCGGCCGTGTTGATCAGGGCGTTCAGGATCGGCCAATCGGCGATCGCGTCGCTGCCGTCCTTCATCGCTTCGGTCTCGCGATACGGCGAGGCGACGCTGCCGGTATCGAGATGATCGCGACCGATCACGATCGGCGCCTTCAACTCGCCCGTGCGGACCATCTCGTTGAACGCAAGCCCAGCCTTGGCGCGATCGCCGAACGCGAGCCAGCAGATGCGCGCGGGGAGGCCCTGGAACGCGACCCGCTCCTGCGCGAGGCCGATCCAGCGGCGGAGCTTGACGTCGTCCGGAAAGAGTTCGAGCAGCTTCGCATCGCACGTCGCGATATCGCCCGGGTCGCCGGAGAGGGCCGCGAACCGGAACGGACCGGAGCCGCGACAGAACAGCGGCCGGATGAACGCCGGCACGAAGCCGGGGAAGTCGAACGCACGCGTCACGCCCTGCCGCTGGGCCATCGCGCGGATGTTGTTGCCGTAGTCAAACACGATCGCGCCCGCATCCAGGAACGAGAGCATCCCTTCAACATGCGCGGCGACGGTCGCGAACGCGCGCTGCTCGTAGGCCACCGGATCGCTCGCGCGGAGCGCTGCGGCTTCCTCGAGCGTATAGCCGGCCGGGACGTAGCCGTTGAGCATATCGTGTGCCGAGGTCTGATCGGTAACCGCGTCCGGACGGAAGCCGACGGCAAAGAGCGCCGGGAACTCCACCCCCGCGTTGCCTTCGTAGCCGATCGAGAGTGCCTCGCCCGCAGCCTTGGCGCGTGCGACTTCGCGCAACGCCGCATCGCGCGAATCGACCACCTTGTCGAGATAGCGGAGATCGCGGCGACGCTCTAGGCGCGAGCGGTCGACGTCGATCACGAGCGCGATCCCGTCGTTCATCGTGATCGCGAGCGGCTGCGCGCCGCCCATCCCACCGACACCGGCCGTCAGGCAAACGCGCCCTTTGAGCGAACCGCCGTAGTGCTGATTGGCCAACTCCGCGAACGTCTCGTACGTGCCTTGCAGAATACCCTGCGTGCCGATGTAGATCCACGACCCGGCCGTCATCTGCCCGTACATCGTCAGGCCCTGCGCTTCGAGCGCGCGGAACGTCTCCCAATCCGCCCACTTCGGCACCAAGTTCGAGTTGGCGATCAGCACGCGCGGCGCGCGTTCGTGCGTCTTCCAGACGACGATCGGCTTGCCGCTCTGTACGATCAGCGTCTCGTCGTTCTTCAGGCGCTTGAGCACGCGAACGATCGCATCGAACGCGGCCCACGATCGCGCGGCCCGGCCGTTGCCGCCGTAGACGACCAGATCGTCCGGCCGTTCGGCGACATCGGGGTCGAGATTGTTCATCAACATGCGCAGGGCGGCTTCTTGCGCCCACCCCTGGCACGAGCGCTCGTTCCCGCGCGGCGCGCGAACCGTGCGAGGACCGGAAACGGTGGCTGTCATGCGTCTTGGATTGGCGCCGCGGAAGCGGGCGCCTGCGCGCGCAAGGCCGGCGACCTGCTCCCCAAGCACCGCGAAGACCATCCCGAGGCCGGCTCCCGGCGAGATTCCGCCCTTCGTGGCGCTGATGGCCTGCGGCGTAACCGCGATGCCTAGACGAGGATCGCGGTTCCGATCGCTTCTTCCGCCGCGCGCACGAGCGCGCCCGAGCGGATCAGCGCGCGCGCCGCTTCGATATCGGGCGCCGGAATCCGATCCTCGCCCCACGGCGCGATCGTCTCGCGCGCGAGGTCGTAAGCGGCCTGCGTCCCGATGCCGGAGCGATTCGGGCGGCGGAAATCGGTCGCGGTCAGCGCGCCGAGCAGTTCGCAGGCGATCGCGCCCTCGACGTTGTCGAGCACGCGGACCAAGTTGTTCGCCGAGGTCATACCCATCGAGACGTGATCCTCTTGCCCGGCCGAGGTCGGGATCGAATCGACACTGCTCGGCCAGCACAGGCCCTTGTTGTCGTTGACGAGCGCGGCCGCCACGTACTGCACGATCATCAGCCCCGACTGCAGACCCGACCGTCCGGTCAGGAAGAGCGGCAAGCCGCGCTCCTCACCGTTCACGAGCAGATACAGGCGGCGTTCGATCATGCTCGCTACCTCCGCGAGCGCGATCTTGAGAAAGTCGGCCGAGAGCGCTATCGGCTCGCCGTGGAAGTTCCCACCGGTCAAGAAGGTGTCGTCGTCCGGGAAGACCAGCGGATTGTCGGTCACCGAGATCGCCTCGATCTCGATCACCCGGCGCGCGTGCGCGACCGCGTCGCGGATGGCACCGTGCACGACCGGAATGCAGCGGAACGAGTACGGATCTTGCACCCGCCCGCACTCGCGGTGCGACTGCATGATCTGCGAGCCGTTCAGCAACGCGCGCAGGTTGTCGGCCGTCTTGGACTGGCCCGGGTGCGGGCGCAGATCGTTGATGCGCCGGTCGAAGACGCGATCCGTACCGAGAAACGCCTCGAGCGCCATCGCGCCGATGATATCGGCGTTCTTGAGCAGCCGTTCGGCGCGGAGTATGCCGAGCGTCGTGATGCCGGTCATCACTTCGGTGCCGTTGACGAGCGCGAGGCCTTCCTTCGCACCGAGCACGATCGGCTTCAAGCCGGCCCGTTCGAGCGCGCGCGCGCTCGACATCCGCTCGTCGCCGTAGTAGGCTTCGCCCTCGCCGATCAACGTCAACGTCATGTGCGCGAGCGGAGCCAGATCGCCTACGACACCGGCGTGC
>JBBRTL010000063.1:0-13220 GCA_038244445.1 Vulcanimicrobiales bacterium | reverse complement strand
GAACCCGGTGACGATCCGATTGGCCACGCCGCCGGCCCGAGGAACCGTCCAGATATCCCCGCCGTAGACGAAGGCGATCCGGGAACTGCTGATGGTCGGGTTCTGAAAGATCAGGGGTGATGCTTGGGCCGCCGGAGCGCCGAAGCAGAGAAAAAGACCGCAGGCGAGAGCCGCCGGAAGAAAACGCTTCACCCACTTCAAATACAGCAAAACGGCTCGGGTTCCCCCGCGCCGTCTCACTTGTCAATGCCGCACGTTGACACTTTGAGTGCGGCTCGACGGTGGATGCGCTACATCTGCATCCGCGCGACTTCGGTGTAGGCGTCCATCAGCTTGTTGCGCACGGCCAGCGTGAACGACATCGCGAGGTTCGCTTCTTCCACCGAGGTGACGACTTTGTTCAGGTCGTTGGTCTTCCCGCTGGCCAGATCGCGCGAGAGCTGATCGGAGGTGGAAAGTTTGGCGTTGGTATCGTCGAGGAACGACTTGACCGTGTCGCGGAACGATGGGGTCGCACCGGCGCCGGTGACGCCGCCGACGGCATCCGGAGAATCGGACGGGATCGCTTCGGTACGCGGCGCCGCGACGTCCGGAGCGAAGGTTCCGGGGATCACGTTGCGGATGGCGTCGTTGTACGCCGAGTTGATATCCACGTCTGGTTCCTATTTCCTAGCTTCTGAGCAGATTCAGGGCGGCGTTGCCCATGGCGCGGGTCTCTTGGATGGCCGAGACGTTCGCTTCGTACGCGCGCGACGCGGACATCATGTCGACCATCTCTTTGACGACTTCGACGTTCGGGTAGTGCACGTAGCCGCGCGGATCCGCATCCGGATTGCCCGGGTCGAAGACCAACCGATCGGGCGAGTTGTCTTGCGCGATGCCGACCGCTTGAACGCCGGCCGTGCTCTGGCCGCCGCTCGTACCGTCGGGCGAAAAGTCGCTCGCGCCGTCACCTTGTTGCGTCGGGTCGGTCGCCTGCGCGAAGACCACCAACTGGCGCTTGAATGGCCCGCCTCCGGGAGTGCGGGTGGTATTGGCGTTCGCGATGTTGTTCGCGATCACGTCCATCTGCAGGCGCTCGGCCGAAAGGCCGGACGCGGAGATCTCGATGCTGTCGTACATGCCGGCCACGGTTATTTCGTCTGCTCCGTAATCGCTTCGCGCAGACGTCCGAACTGGGTCTGCATCAACTGCGCCATCGTCTGCTGATAGGCGGAGTTCGAAGAGAGTTCGGCCATCTCGCGATCGACGTCGACGTTGCTACCGTCCGTGCGCATCTGCATGGTGTTGTCGGTAGACACTTGTGGGTCGAACGGGACCGGCGACGCCTGCCCCTGACCGATGGCGAACTGCCGGTCGTCGTCGGAGGTCATCGCGAGCGTGTCGGCGTCGGCGGGTGTGCCGTCGACAGCCTCCGCCAACGCTTCCTTGAACGAAACCGCCGATCGGTGAAAGCCGGGCGTGTTGGCGTTCGCGATGTTGTTCGCGATCTGACCGTTCTGCATGGCCGCGCCGGTCAGGGCGTTGCCGAGAGTGTCGATCGTCGAGCCGAACGAGAGGCCGGTGGTGTCTGCCATTCCCTCAGAGTATCGGTCCAAACGGCCGCTTTTTTAAGGAGCGGCGCTCACGTGCCCGCGAATTGGCGCGCGTGGAGCGCCGCGTAGGCCCCCTTGCGGGCAAGCAGCTGGTCGTGGCTTCCGGTCTCCAGAATACGGCCGCCCTCCACATAGAATATCCGGTTGGCTCTTCGGATCGTGGAGAGTCGATGGGCGATGATCAAGGTCGTCCGGCCCGGGAGCAAGCGATCCAGAGCCTGCTCGATCAAGACCTCGCTGTGGCTATCCAGCGCCGAGGTCGCCTCGTCGAGAATGAGGATCCGGGGGTCGCGCAGGATGGCGCGGGCGATCGCGATCCGCTGACGTTCTCCGCCCGAGAGCCGGACGCCGCGCTCGCCAACCTCGGTCGCATAGCCTTCCGGGAACACCGAAACGAACTGGTCGGCGTTTGCCTCGCGGGCCGCCGAGCGGACCTCGTCGTCGGTCGCATCCAAGCGGCCGTACCGGATGTTGTCCGCGATCGACGCCCGGAAGAGTTGCGGGTCCTGCGGCACGATCGCGATCTGAGCGCGAACGTCCGCGAGGCGCAGGTCGCGCAGGTCGACGTCGTCGATCAACACTCGGCCGCTCTCCGGCGTGTAGAAGCCCGGAACGAGGTTGACGATGGTCGTCTTGCCGGCGCCGCTCGGGCCGACCAGCGCCACGATCTCGCCCGCAGCGATACTCCCGTTCACGTCGTTGAGGGCCGGCGCTTCGTCGGCGTTATAGCGAAGGACGACGTGATCGAAGTCGATCTGCCCGCGCAGCGTCGTAATATCGCGCGCGTCGGCTCGATTGCGATCTTCGATCGGCAGGTCGAGGATCTCGAACACGCGACCGGCGCCGACCAGCGCCTTGCTGATCTCGCCGACGAACGCGGCGACGCGATTCATCGGATTGATCAGATTCACGAGCAAGAACCAATACGTGAAGACTTGACCGGTGGAGAGCCGGCCGACCAGGACCTCGCGGATCGAGAGCCAGATGATCAGACTGAGCGCCGTCACGATGATCGGTGAGATCACCAACGGTTGCGTGGCGATGAACTGCGTGACCTTGAGATATGCGCCGAACAGATCCTCGTTGCGTCTCTTGAAGCGACCGACTTCGTAGTCTTCACGCCCGAAGGCTTTCACGACGCGCTGACCTTGAAGTACTTCCGTCAAACTCGACGTCAGGTCTGCGATCCGTCCCTGGGTCCTCTTGGTCGACGTCGTGATCAGCGATTGGAAGCGCGAGACGGCAAACGAGATGACCGGTGCCGCGACGATCAGGATCAACGTCAAGAACCAATCGATCGTGACGATGGCCGCCAGCGACGAGACGAACGTTACCACGGCCACGACCAGTTGCGGGAACGAGATCGAGACCGCGTCGGTCATCAACTGGAGGTCGTTCGAGAAACGCGCGATCAGTTCGCCCGGACGCCACTTATCGAACCCGCTGATCGGCATGTTCAGCACGCGCTCGAAGAGCCGCACGCGCAGACGCTTGATCATGTGCTGCCCGCACCAGGCGGTCAGGTACGTCTGGAAGTAGGTCGTGACGGACTGGAGCACCAGGGAGAGCCAGATGATGACGATACCGACCAGGAGCACGGTCGTGTTCGGGTTCCCGTGCTTGACGGCGGAAGGCGTCAGAACGCGATTGATGATTTCGCCGAAGGCGAACGGAGCGACCAGGGTCAGGAGGCCGGCGATCACACCCAGCGCGAGCGCGAGGAGGATCTGCGGCAGGTAGGGCCTCGCCTCGACCTTGAGGCGGTTCAGGATGTCTCGACGCTCCATTACGGCCAGCCCCTTACGCCGCCGCGGCGTGAAACCTCTTGTCGGCTGCCCGGTAACTAAGGGCGAGGAGAGCCAAAGACATCATGGACTGCTACTTCCACTCACACGTCCCGTCGGTCGCCCCGTGTGGCGACTGTGCCAAGCCGATCTGCGCGACCTGTCGCGACTCAGCCGGGTTCTGCCCGTCGTGTCGCCTGGCCGCCAAGATGGAGACCGCTCAGGCCTCGCGCCAACAGCTCGGCGGCCAAGTCCCGCCGCGTCAGTACGCCGAGCCCAACCAGCAACAGTATCAGCAGCAACAGTACCAGGCGCCGCCGTCCGCGCCGACCATCCGCCAGACCTCGGTCGAGTCCACGGATTCGGTCGAGTCGCGCGCCCTGGTCGCACTCGGCTACCCGCTCTTTCCGCTGGCACTGCTCGCGCTCTTCGACAAGAAGCAATCGCCCGGGCTGCGCCGCTCGGCGTATCAGGCGATCGGCTTCAACCTCGCGGTCGCGGGGCTGTACTTCGTCCTGAGCGTGATGGGCCAACTGCCGATGCCGACCATCGCCGGCTCCGCCGACGTGATGGGCGCGCTGTTGATCCCGGTCTACCTGGTTGCGAGCGTCTTCTACGGCATCAAGACCTGGCAAGGCGAGAACGTCCGCGTTCCGATCCTGAGCGACTGGATCGAAGAGCGCCTCCCGGCGAAGTCCTAACCGAATCGTGCGGCGAAGGGCGGGTTTCATGCAGAGACTCGCCTTCTTCTTTCTCGGGGCGCTGATCGTCACGCTCGGCGCCGACACACCCTCGCCGGCGCGACCCGCCGACGGAACCTACGTTTATACGCTGACCGGCGTTCCCGGACTGACCACCAGCACCGTCGTCATCCGCACGAACGGCGTAACGGTCTCGACGATCGAGACCGTTACGGTTGGCGGTGCGCCGGCCATCGCCGAAACAGACTACAACGCGGCGACGCTCCTTCCGACGCACTATCGCGTCCGCGTGGGCGGCAGGACGACCGACGTCTCGTTCGCCGGCACGTCGGCCACTCTCGCGGATCCGCCCGTGACACTCCGCGCGAACGCCGGCGCCGATCCGTTGACGATCGGTGATGGCCTGATCGCGTACCGCGCAATGATGCCGTCGATTCTGGACGCGCATGCCGGTACGCCGATCAGTATCTTCTCCATCAACGGCGTCAAGATGACGACCGTTGCAAGCGCTCTCGCGGATCAGGCCCGTCCGGCCGACGTGCCGGCGGGCGATATCGCAACCTCCGCGACGGAGACGGCGAGCGGCTTGAGGTTCTCGTTCTGGACCAATCCGCAGACGCACGCCGTCGACGCGGTCGATGACCACGGCCTGAAGATCCGGCTCGCCTCGCGGACCGATTCAACCGTCTCCGCGACGCCTCAGCCGGCCGCTGCCGTCGCAACGCCGTATCCGATGGCGTCGCCGCTCTACATCGATCGCGAGGTGACGTTCGCGTCGACCGCGGCGACGCTCGCGGGAACGTTCTCCATTCCGAACGGTGCCGGCAGTGCGCGGCTTCCGGCCTTCGTCTTCGTTCACGGCAGCGGACCCTCGACGCGCGACGGCGGAACGCCCCAGAACCCGACGTTCCTCGCGCTCGGCAATGCGCTCGCAAACGCCGGCTATGCGGTCTTGCGCTACGACAAGCGCGGCTTCGGCAAGAGCACGGGCGTCGCGACCGAGAGTTGGCGCCCGCTCGCAGACGACGCGCGTGCGGCCGTCGCCTTCTTGCGAACGCAGCCGAACGTCGATCCGAAACGCATCTTCCTCGTCGGGCACAGCGAAGGTGGGTTGATCGTGCCACTGGTCGCGCCGTCGATCCATCCGGCGCTCGCCGGCATCGTCCTGATGGCCGGGCCCGCCATCGCGATGACGGACGTCCTCGCCGAGCAGTCGTCGCGCATGTCGCCGCAGATGCTCAAAGCCACGACGGCCGGGCTCGCCGACTACGTCGGCATCGAACCGTCGAAGGTCATCGCCAAGGTGAACGTTCCGATCCTGATCTTACAGGGCAGTCGCGACCGGCAGATCCTAGCGAAGGATCTGCCGCCCATGCTCGCTGCCGCGCACGCCGCCAGACGCAACGTCACCGCGATCGTGCTTGCGGGCGACAACCATCTCTTCATGGTGCTCAAACCGGATCAGGTGGAGGACTTCAGCGAGTACGGAGTCGCCGCGCCACTCGACCCGCGCGTCCCGCGCGCGATCCTGCGCTGGGCTCGGCTTATCCCTTAGCTAAATGCGCGCGATAGCGCGCCAGGAATGCGTGCGCTTCGACGTCGTGATCGACGACCGGTTGCGGATACGTATTCGTGCTGAAGAGCGGCAGGTCGATCTGTCCGGCCACGCTGCGCCGCGAGGGTGCGGGAAGATGTGCGAGTTCTTCCACCCAAGCACCGACGTAGGCGCCTGCCGGATCGAAGTGCCGGCGTTGGCGCTCCGGGTTATAGATGCGCGGATACTGCGCCATGTCGGCGCCGACGCCGGCGATCCACTGCCAGTTCCCGGTCGCGAGCGCCGGATCGTCTTCGATCAGGTAGCCGTCCCATTCGTCGCGCCCGACCCGCCAGTCTACTCCGAGGTCGAAACACAAGAACGACGCCGCCACCGCGCGCACGTGCGGATGCATCCAGCCGGTCGCGTGCAGTTGGCGAATACCTGCGTCGATCAGCGGGAATCCCGTCCGCCCCGCGCGCCACGCATCCAGGCCCGCATGCCTGCGCGCGAACGTGAAGCCGCGCATCTTCTCCTGGAGCGGTGCATCGTCGGTGAGCGGATGGAACCAGCCGAGTTGCAGAAAGAAATCGCGCTTCGCGAGCACCCGCAGAAAGAGCCGGAGCGACGCGCGCTCTTCGACCAGCAAGAACGGATCGCCGATGCGCTCCAAGACGGCGCGCGCGACCGTCCGCGCCGCGATCGTGCCGAACGAGAGATGCGCCGAGAGATGCGAGGTCCGATCGTCGGCCGGTACGTTTGCCGCGACCGCGTACTGGAGCGCATCCGCGTCGAGAAACCGCTCGAGTTGTTCGACTGCAAGCGACGGGTCCGCCTCGGCCACGCGATCGCCCGCCCCGAACTCCGCCGGGATCGGAAGATGCTCGCTCTGTAACTCGCTCGCGGCGAAGCGGAGCAACAGCGGCAGTTCGAACGTGTTCGGTTTGCACTCGCGCCAGACCGCAAGGTACGGCACGAACGCCCGGTAGCCGCCACCGTCTGCGCCGCTCGCGTCGGCCGTCTCCTCGGGCGAGATCGCGGGCGCATCGTGGGCAACGATCGCGCGCAGGCCGACCTCTTCCAAGTCGGATTGCAGGCGGGCATCCGCGCTGAGGCCGGCGCCGTCGTAACTCGCGCTCCAGGCAACCCCGATCGCACCGCTCGCACGCGCCACGTTCCGCAACGTCGTACCGGCCGGCCCGCGCCGCACGATCAACTTGGTTCCGCGCTCGCGCAGCCCCGCATCCAGCGCCGCCACCGCCGCGCAGTAGAACGCCGCACGACGCGGCGAGCGCGCCAGACGCGCTTCGCAGGCGCGATCGATCACCAGCATCGGCAGCACTTCGCCCTCGGCGGCCGCCGCGGCGAGACCGGCGTGATCGTCCAAGCGCAGATCGCGCGTGAACCGGAAGATGGACGTGGGCATGGGCCCGCTAGAGCTGCTGCACGAAAGCGGTCACGTCGAGCAGGTCCTGTTGCGACATCTGCGCCGGCACGAGTTTGGGCATCGGCGGCGTCGGATTCGCGATCGCATTCGCGATGTACGCGGGCTTGCGACGCAGACGTTCGCCGCGAAGCGGCGGCCCGATCTGACCACCTCCGCCGGCATCGCCGTGGCAGGTCGCGCATTGCGCGGCGTACACGGCCCGCCCGCGTCCGACCGATGCGGACTCGAGCGGCGCCCCGGTCGCGCCCGCGGCCGACGACGAGCCGGTCGTCGCGTGCGACCCACACGCCGAGAGCGAAGCGCCCATGAGGAGAACTGCAAGGGAGATGAACCAACGCAACATGGCGATGCCTTCCGCAAAAGGGCATCGCGTCCCCACTAGTGTAGAGGGCCATCCGTGGCTGCTCGCAAGATCTTCCTCCGTTTCGCACAGGCCACCGACATCGAACGCCTGACCAAGGACGGCGTCGTGAGCGGTCCTCAGCCCGCGCGCGAGACCTGGAACCAG
Organism: Vulcanimicrobiales bacterium; assembly: GCA_038244445.1. Lineage (GTDB taxonomy): Bacteria > Vulcanimicrobiota > Vulcanimicrobiia > Vulcanimicrobiales > Vulcanimicrobiaceae > JALYSX01. The sequence continues at coordinate 5,651 of JBBRTL010000063.1, read as the reverse complement.
CGCATCATCAAATGGCTCTCCGAGCAGCGGGCCGGACGTCGTCTGGTGCTCGTCGCCGAGGATCAGAGCGGACTGCTCGGCATGGTGCAGTTGGTGCTGAAGTTTCCGGCCGGCTACGAAGACCCCGAAGCCGCCAACGGCTACGACATCGCGATGATGGAAGGCCTGCGCATGCGCCCCGGTGCACCGCCCGAAGTCGGCGGCGAACTGGTCGGCGAAGTCCAGCGCATCGCGCAGAAGAAAAACGTCAAGACGCTCACCTTCTGCCTGCCGATGAACCAGCCGCGCGCACTCCGCCAAGCCCGCGTTTGGGGCTTCGAAGAGTTCCGCATCATGGCCGAGCCGAACAAGATGCTCGCCTTCTTCCGCAAATCCGTCGAATGATCCGCCGCGTCGCGCTTCTCGGCTCGCTGGCACTCGCGACCACATCGCTCGGCGGATGTTCGATCGTCAACTCGACGATCGCGCGGGCCGTCGTGATCGCGAAATGTGACGGCGGGGCCGAGTCCGGATACAAGAACGTCATCGCCGCTTGCACGAGCATTCTGAGATCGAAGAGCGCTACCGATGCGATGCGCTTCAGCGCCTTCCTCCATCGCGGCGAGGGCCTTGCGGGACTGCATGAGTACGCGCACGCCGAGCGCGACCTCGACTTCGCGCTCGTCCTCGATCCGAAGGACGAGCAGGCACTGCACGCGCTCAGCAGCGTGCAACTCTTGCAAGGAAATCGAAAGGGCGCGCTTGCGAGCGCCTCGCTGGCGTTACACAACCACCCGACGGCGGAGAACTTCGCCGCGCGCGGCGAGGTCTACGACTACGTCAAGGACTACGATCGCGCGATCGCCGACTTCACCCGTGCGATCGCGCTCGACCCCAAGAACGCGGTGCCGTATAACGATCGCTGTTGGTCGCGCGCCAAGTCTGGAAAGCAGCTCGATCTCGCCCTTGCGGATTGCAACGTGGCGCTCCAGATCACGCCGGGGTCGCCCGCCATCCTCAATTCGCGCGGCTACGTCTTCTATCGCCTCGGTCAGTATCCGAGCGCGATCGCCGACCTCAACGCCTCGATGGATGGCTCTCCGGACTTCGCATCCTCGCTCTACATCCGCGGCCTCGTCGAAAAGCGGATCGACGACGGACCCGATGCTGCCAAGGACATAAAAAAGGCGACCGCCCTCGATCCGACGGTCGCCAAAAGCGTCGTTCCTTAAACGCCTTCGCCGCTGCCGTTGCTGCGGAAGGTGAAAGCGTCGGTGTAGCTGCCCGGGACCGGGCGGCCGTTGACGAGTTTGGGCGAGTAGTGGGCCTTCAACGCCGCCCGACAGACGGCGTCGTCGAGCGAGAGGAAGCCGGACGATTTCGTGATCGCGCACTTGGTCGGGTTGCCGCGCTCGTCGATCTGGACTTCGAAGACGCTCGTCCCCGAGGCGTTCTGAGCGTAGGCGATCGGTGCGGGCTGGGGCGTGAGCGCGGTCTCGCCGCCGATCGGTGCGGGCGCGCGCACCGTGTAGGCGGGCGCGACCACGATCGACTGGGGCTGACGATCGAGGCTCGGGGTCTGTAAGCCGAGCGCTTGCGAGACGGTCCCGCCGCCACCCCCGCCGCCGCTACTGCGACGCCAGATCGGCGTCGAACCGAAGTTCGTCACGGGCGCACTCGCGACCGTCGCGCTCGGCTTGATGCCGACGTCGTGGGTCACCGGCGGCTGGTTCGGGATCACGCTTGCGGAACTCGTCGAGACGCGTGCGACGCGCGCGGAGGCCGACGCGGGTTGGCGCGTCAGGGTGACGATGTTGTGTTCGACGATCATCCGCGGCGCCGAGGTCGGCTGCGGGAGCGCCGCCGTCGAGCGATGTTCGAGCGTGATGCTCGTCCCGTTGTACTTGAGGACCAGCGGATCGGCGAAGGACGGCGCGATCTTCACCAGACCGGTGACGGCGGCGAAGTTCAGGAGTAGCGACGCCGCGATGCACGCGCCGGCGACGGTCAAGCCGGTACGCCAGAGACGCTTGCGGCCGTTCATCCGCTCGCGGACGCCGGCGGATAGATCCGGATCCCAGGTCTCGCCGTCGCGCGCGGCACCGACGCACGCCATCGTGCGTTCGATCTCGCGCTCGCCTCCGTTCGCGCGCAGACATGCGGAGCACGTCGCGACGTGCCCGCGGTAGGCCTGGCGTTCGGCGTCGGTCGCTTCGCCGAGCGCAATCGCGCCGGCGAGGACTTCGGCCTGGTTACACGCGGTCAAAATGTTTCCTGACTACTCCGTCATGACCGAACGCAACGTCCGCATCGCGCGACATACGCGCTGACGGACGGCATCCGCAGTGGTGCCCAGTATCGCCGCAGCTTCTTGCGACGAGTATCCGGCGTAGCTCGTCAGCATGATCGCCGACGCCTGATCGCTCGGGAGCTGTTTCATCGCCGCCTGCAGATCGACCGACGAGGCGCTCCGCTCGTCGATCCGCCACGCGTAGGTCTCGTGGTCGCGGTCGAGCGGCAGCATCCGTACGATCTTTTTGCGACGGAGATGCGAGATCGAGTTGTTCGTGGCCGTCTTGTAGAGCCAGCCCGCGGTCAGCGGACGCTCGGGATCGGCCTGAAGGGTCCGGAATGCCGCAAGAAAGACGTCTTGCGAGATATCCAGGGCTATGTCGGCGTCCCCAACCATCCGTCGCACATAACGCACGAGCTTGGTCTGATACTCTCGGACGAGCGTATCGACGCGTGCTTGGGCGATTGCGGCGCCGCCGGCGATGAGGTAGACCTGTTCCATCCTGGGGCCCCCCTTTTCAATCCTAACGCGGCTAGCCATCGGTTTGTGACTGAGCCTTCGAGGCGTCCTTCGAGACGCCCCTGCGGGGGCTCCTCAGGATGACACGGTTAGGGCGACCCCTAGCCGCCTATCTCCGAGAGGGCTCGCATTCGGCTGGCGGGTTCGCCGAGCTTGAGGTGGTGGCGCTCCGGCTTGATCAGCATGGCGCCGCGGAGCAGCTCGGCCAGCCGCTCCTCGCCGGCCCCGGCCCGGACGGGCGAGCGTAGATCGATGTGGTGGTCGCCGAACAAGCAGAGCCGCAGACGGCCGTCGGCGGTCAGCCGGACCCGGTTGCAGCGGTCGCAATAGTCGTGGGAGAGCGGCGAGATCACGCCGATCGTTCCGGCCGCACCCGGATAGGCGAAGTACCGGGCCGGGCCGTTGCCGGGCGGGCCCGGGACGGGTTCGAGCGAGCCGAGCGCGCCCAGGCGCTCGAGCAACTCGTCGGCGGAGATGTAGGTTTCGGTCTGGATGCCGAGGTTCTCGTGGACCGGCATCATCTCGATGAACCGGATCGCGACCGGCCGCGTCCGCGCGAGTTCGGCGAACGCCTCCAGCTCGTCGTCGTTCACGCCACGCATCGCGACCACGTTGATCTTGAGCGGCGCGAGGCCGCGCGCGATGGCGGCGTCGATGCCGGCGAGCACCTTGTCGAGGCCGGGCCGGCGGGCGATCGCTTCGAAGCGGTCGGTGCGCAGAGTGTCGAGCGAGACGTTGACCCGGCGCAGGCCCGCGTCGGCGAGCGCGTCGATCTGTTCCTCCAGCAGCAGCGCGTTGGTCGAGAGGGCGATGTCTTCGATGCCCGGCGTCTGCGCGATCTCGCGGACCAGCAGGTGCAGGTCGCGCCGGAGCACGGGTTCGCCGCCGGTCAGGCGGATCGCGCGCACGCCGATCGAGGCGGCTGCGCGAACCACGGTCGCGATCTCTTCGTAGCTCAGGATTTCGTCACGCTTGAGCCAGGGCAGGCCGCCCTCGGGCATGCAGTAGACGCAGCGCAGGTTGCACTTGTCGGTCACCGAGACGCGCAGATACGAGATCGGACGCGAGAACGCGTCGACCGCCGGTCGGGTCAGGTCGATGGTGCGAAGGGCCACCCTGACTGACTTCGAGCCCGCGGGCTAATTGTCCGCGAAGACGCTGTCGGCGATCGGGGCGTTGAGCCTGAACGAGCCGAACGTCGAGGTGATGTCGGCCTTGTAGATGGACTGCTCGACGTGGCCGGTCTGACCCGAGACCAGGTAGTTATTGCCGACCTTGGTGTAGGTCTGGTGCAACTCGGCGTAGCCGCTGCCGTCGTTATAGTTCCACTTCATCGAGAGGATCGTCGCGGTCCCATTGTCGACCACGACGTCGACATGATCGACGCGGCCGTGCTTGATCGGCGCGAGCTTAAAGGTCGTGGTCGTTCCGTTGCTCGCACCGGTCGTCACCACATACGTGCTCTTCCAGGCGACCGGCGCCGCGATGTGCGGATAGATCTTGGAGAACTGCTTGGCGATGGCGGGCAGGCCGCTGGTGAAGACGATTTTGTCCTTGCTCGGATCCTTGTGATAGTAGGTCCCGTCGAGCACCGGGCTCAGATACGGAAACGATGTCATGTGGACTTCGGCGTGGATCGCGGCGGTGTAGGACTTCAGGCCCGGGTTGAGCGCGATCATACGCGTGAGCAGGTCGCTCGAGGCATTTGCCGGAGCGGGCACGTTCGCACAGAAGGCGAGCGCCAGCACGGCGACGACGGCGGTGCGGATGATGCGTTTCATATCGATTCCCTTAACGTGCCGCGCCTGCGTACGGTTCCAGCGCCGCCTTGATCTCTTCACGAACTTTAATGTTCTGCTCGCGCCGGTCGCGCGCGAGCAAAGCGTCGACCGCCTCCGGCGAACCGATCCGGCCGAGCGCCCACGCGATGTGCCCGCGCACCATCGGGTGTCGATCCCGCCCGAGCGCTTCGACCAATGCTCCAACGCTCGAACGATCCAGCGCGTTACCCAGCGCGACCGCCGCATTTCGCCGCAACACGGCGGCTCCGCGCCACCCCATCGCAGTCGCCCGATAGGTCCGTTCGAACGTCTCGGGCTTCAACGCGAGCAACGCTACCAGCGCAGGCTGAGCCGACTCTGAGGAGTACGGCGCATTGACCGCCGCGACCGCCGGACGCGCGAGTCGCGTCGGCGGACAGACAACCTGACAAAGATCGCAGCCCCAGATCCAGGTCCCGATCAGCGGCCGCAACGCGCGCGGGATGCCGTCGGTGCGTTGCGTCAGGTCCGAGATGCAACGGGTCGCATCGATCGAGTAGTCGCCGCGCAGGGCGCCGGTCGGGCATGCACTCACGCACAGGCTACACGAGCCGCACGATTTGCGCAGCGGCGCATCCGGCTCGAGATCGAGCGAGGTGACGATCTCGCCGAGAAAGATGAACGACCCGAGCTCGGGCGAGATCAGATTGGTGTGTTTGCCGACCCAGCCGAGCCCGGAACTCGCCGCGAACGCACGCTCCGCCAGCGGTGCGGTGTCGCAGGCGATGGCGGTGACGTTCGCTCCCGCGGCCTCATCGAGCGCCGCGGCAACCACGCGCAGCATCGCACGCAGCCGATGATGATAATCCGGCGACCATGCATAATTGGAGACGCGTCCGCGCAGTTCGCCGTCGTCCGGCGGCAGCGGCGTCGCGTACGGAACCGCGATACAGATCACGCTCTTGGCCGACGCGAGCACCGCACGCGGATCGGCCGCCCGGCCCGCGTAGGCGGCGTCGAAGCCCCACGTCGACAGGTCGCCGCGGCCGAACGAGGCCTCCATGCGCTCGCGTGTCGCCGGATCCGCAAACGCGCGCGCG